>CAIYNT010000083.1 GCA_903927605.1 uncultured Holophagaceae bacterium | reverse complement strand
GTCTTCCGGAGCGCCCATGGACGCCTATCTGAGCATCGTGATCCCCATCTACAACGAGGAGGAGAACATCTCCACGCTGTGGGAGCGCCTGTCCAGAGTGGTGATGGAGCATTTTTCGGATCCAGCGAAACCCTGGGAAGTCATCTTCACCGATGATGGCAGCCGGGACCGAAGCCTGGCTATGCTGCTTGACATCGCCAGGGCTGAACCGCGGGTGAAGGTGGTGGAGTTCAACCGGAACTATGGGCAGCACAGCGCCATCTTTGCGGCCTTCGCCGAGGTGGAAGGACAGGTTGTTGTGACCCTCGATGCGGACCTCCAGAATCCTCCGGAAGAGATCCCAAAACTCGTCGCCAAGGTGGAAGAGGGCTATGACGTGGTGGGGGGGTGGCGACAGGGGCGCCAGGAGAACGACAGCTTCTTCCGCACCATGCCCAGCAAGATCGTCAATGCCGTGACCCGCAAGACCACGGGCGTGGTGCTCCATGATTACGGCTGCATGCTGCGGGCCTACAGCCGTGATGTGGTGAATGCCATGCTCCTCTGCAAGGAGCGGTCGAGTTTCATCCCTGCCCTGGCCAACAGCTTTGCCAAGCGCATCACGGAGGTGCCCGTGGCCCATGCCGAGCGGGCTGCCGGCACCAGCAAGTATGGACTGTGGAAGCTTATCAATCTCCAGTTCGACCTGCTCACCAGCTTCAGCCTACTGCCCCTGCAGATGCTCAGCGTGTTCGGCGTGATCACCGCCGCCATCGGCTTCCTGCTCTTCCTGGGTCTGGTCCTCTACCGGTTCCTGCACCCTGAGGGCACGGCCCAGGGCGTGTTCACTCTGTTCGCCATCCTCTTCTTCTTTGTGGGCTGCCAGTTCATCGCCTTCGGTCTCTTGGGCGAGTACATCGGCCGCATCTACCAGGAAGTGCGCGACCGGCCGAGGTACATGGTGAAGAAGGTTCATCGGGCGAAGTAGACCCTATGCCCTGGGATCCGATCCAATACCTGCGTTTCGATTCCGAACGCCTGCGGCCTGCCCTGGATCTGCTGGCGCGAATTCCCCTGGAGACGGCCGAGGAAATCGTGGACCTTGGGTGCGGTCCGGGCCACATAGCGAAAATCCTGAAGTCCCGCTGGCCGTTTGCCCGTGTGATGGGCGTCGACCGCTCCCTTGAAATGCTCGAACGGGCGGCCACGAATGCCCCCGAGCTTCAGTGGCGGCAGGCGGACCTGGCGGAATGGCGGCCAGATCATCCGGTGGATCTGATCTACGCCAACGCCTCCCTGCATTGGGTGGATGATCACCGAACCCTGTTTCCCCGCCTGATGGCCAGTCTGAAGCCGGGTGGATGGTTGGCCGTTCAGATGCCCCGCAATCATGATCGGCCCTCTCACCTGGCCGCATTCGAGGTGGCGGAACAGGGGACTTGGCGGGCTCGACTCAGCCCGCTGCTGCGTAAGCAGCCCGTAGCCGAGCCTGGGTCCTACCTTCGGTGGCTCTCGCCCGCGGCGAACCACCTGGACATCTGGCAGACCGACTACCTGCACCTGTTGACGGGGTCGGATCCTGTGGCCGCGTGGACCCATGGAAGCCTGCTGGTGCCTTTGTTGGAGGCGCTCCAGGAGGATGAAAGGAAACTCTACCTCGAGACCTACAAGAGCCGTCTACGGGAAGCCTATCCGCAGGATGGAGAGGGCCGTACGCCCTTCTGGTTCCAAAGGCTCTTCCTGGTGGCCCAGGCCAAGTGAAAACCTGTCAATCCTCCTCGCCTTCCCCGGTCCAGCCCTCACCCTCCTCTTCCTGGGGTTTCTCGGGAACGCGATAGCTTTCGCTGGACCAGGCACCCAGGTCCCGGGTCTGGCACCGTTCCGAGCAGAAGGGCTTGTAGGGGTTCCCCTCCCAGGTGGTGGGCGTACGACAGGCAGGGCAAGGACGAAGCACCATGGCTTTCAGCATATCCGCAATGGTTACGTCATCTAGCACGAAGAAAATCTTAGTTAATTTTTGAAGATCATGTTGACATTGGCCCCATACCCTTTATCCTCATTAAGACCAGGGTGGGCGGAGTCCAGCCTGGCCCCAAGGAGGAATGACATGGGCAAGATCATCGGCATTGACCTCGGTACCACCAACAGCTGTGTGGCCGTCATGGAAGGCGGGCAGCCCAAGGTGATCCCGAATCCCGAGGGGGCGAACACGACGCCTTCCGTGGTGGGCTTCAACCCCAAGACCAGCGAACGTCTCGTGGGTGTCTCCGCCAAGCGGCAGGCCGTGGCCCAGCCAAAGATCACGATCTATTCCATCAAGCGCTTCATGGGGCTGCCCTATGCCGACTCCGATCGGGAACAGAAGCTCGTGCCCTACACGGTCGAGCGTGCTGACAAGGGTGGGTGCGCCATCGATGTGCTCGGCAAGAAACTCAGCCCCGAAGAGATCAGCGCGGCCGTTATCACCAAGATGAAGGAGGCCGCCGAGGCCTACCTGGGTGAGAAGGTCACCGAGGCCGTCATCACCGTGCCTGCCTATTTCAATGATGCTCAGCGCCAGGCCACCAAGGACGCCGGCGCCATTGCCGGTCTGGACGTGAAGCGCATCGTCAACGAACCCACGGCCGCGGCCCTGGCCTACGGTCTGGACAAAAAGAAGGATGGCACCATCGCTGTTTTCGACTTCGGCGGCGGCACCTTCGACATCAGCATCCTCGAAGTCTCCGAAGGTGTGGTCGAGGTGAAGTCCACTAATGGCGATACCCATCTGGGCGGCGACAACATCGATCAGGCCATCATCGACTGGCTTGCGGACGAGTTTCAGAAGTCTGAGGGTATCGATTTGCGCAAGCAGGCCGACGCCATGCAGCGCCTCAAAGAGGCGGCCGAGAAGGCCAAGATCGAGCTGTCCAGCACCACCCAGACCGAAATCAGCCTGCCCTACATCACCGCCGATGCTAGCGGCCCCAAGCATGTGAACCAGCATCTCAGCCGCGCCAAGTTCGAGGCGATGATCGAACCGGTTCTCCAGAAGCTGAAGGGGCCCTGCGAGAACGCCGTGAAGGACGCCAAGGTGGCTCATCACGAGATCGACGAAGTGGTGATGGTGGGCGGCTCCACTCGCATCCCCAAGGTGCTGGAGATGGTGAAGCAGATCTTCGGCAAGGAACCCAACCACAGCGTGAATCCTGACGAGGTCGTGGCGGTGGGTGCGGCCGTACAGGCCGGCGTGCTGGCGGGTGATGTGAAGGGGGTGCTGCTCCTGGACGTGACGCCGCTTTCACTTGGCATCAACGCCAACGGCGGTCAGATGAGTGTCATCATTCCCCGCAACACCACCATCCCCACCAAGCGCAGCGAGATCTACACCACCGCCGTGGATAACCAGCCCGGCGTGGACATCGAGGTGTTCCAGGGCGAGCGTCCGGTGGTCGAAGGCAACAAGCTGCTGGGTCAGTTCCATCTGGGCAACATCGCGCCGGCCCCCCGGGGCATGCCCCAGATCGAGGTCGTTTTCGACATCGATGCCAATGGCATCGTACATGTGACTGCCAAGGACAAGGGCACCGGCAAGGACGCCAGCATCACCCTGACCGGCAGCACGGGCCTTTCCAAGGAGGAGATTGACGCCAAGGTGAAGGATGCCGAAGCCCACAAGGCCGAGGACG
>CAIYNT010000082.1 GCA_903927605.1 uncultured Holophagaceae bacterium | reverse complement strand
TTCGCGATGTGCCCATTAATGAGACCTCAAAGCGCAGCGTTGCATTTCTAGACTGGATTCCACGAAAGTGTAGTGTGCATCTGAGCAGACCCGATCCGCAAACCCGCGCTGATATTGGACCCAATCACTCATCGTTTCACCTTATTCCACTTCCGCGTGCCATGCTTCGGCCTGCGTACCTCGTTCTCGTGCCGGTGCCACGGACACCAGGCGCACTTAGCTTTGAGCCGCTTGTAGAGCCGACGGTAGACGGTGCGATTGGGCGTGGTGTCGAGTTCATCCTTGGGGCGCGTCACAATAGCCCCTCCTGTTTCGCGAGCGCCACAATGACGGCCCGTCGCACCTCCTTTGGGTCGAGCTTGATGCCCTCGATTGCAGATGTGGAGATGGCCTCGTCAACCAGGATCTGGATTCGGACTTCCCAGGCCACACGCGCTCTATCCGCTGGGCTCATGCCTTCCAGGGCAACCACCAGGTCTGGCTTCTGGATCGTCACAGTGTCCCCTTTCGCTTCGCCCGCGCCCGCCGAACCTCTCGGACCTCAGCCTGAATCTCATCAATGCTAGGGGCATCCGTCAGAAGCCCCTCCTCGTCTTCGGGGTGCAGCCGGACGGACATCCTGACCTCTGTGGGGTCCAGGTCCCGCGTAGCCTTTGCCTCCATCCCAAGATCCAGGATGTTGAGCACGGCAGCCGTCTGGTCGCCTGCACCTGGCAGTTTGATTGTGGAGGGTGGCGTGCGTCGCAGCAGCTCGTTTGCGGCCCGCTGCCAGAGGCCCATCCAGTGGTCTCGGTCGGCTCGAAGCTCCTCGACCTCGATCCGGAGGCGTTCAAGCTCGGACAGGACGCCCTCCATGTCTCCGGGAGGTGCTGGTTTCTTGTGCTTTTTCCGAATGTAAGCTCGGATGTCAGCCGGGATCGGGTCCCCGTCCCGAATCTTGGAGAGGGCGTCCGCAAACGTTGAGACCCTACCGGCAGCAACATCCTCGCCGGACAGTCCCAGCAGCTTCAGCAATGCGAGCGCCTCCTTGTTCAGACCCTGAGTGGCAATAGCCCTCTCCATTTCAAGGGAGGCCAGGACCTCATCCCAGTGTGGCCCCGCGTCGATCTTGGCCCACAGTTCGTCCCAAGAGAAGGTCTTCCCGGCCTCGTGGTCGGCCAGGGATTCCGCCGTGATGTCCCGCGCCGCTGTGATGGCATCTGCCTCCGTCATTGCGACTCTGGTCTCAGCATTTGGGACTTTGTCAGGGATGTCCCTATCCGCGATCACCTGCTCAGACGCGGACGGCCCCTTACCCTTGAGCTTGATTGGCTTAGGGCGCTCACCGGGACGCTTCAGCTTCACCCCGGACGCACGCTGGGTCAGCGCCTGTCGCATTTGCGCGACCAGGGCTCGGTCGGCCTCCGAAAGTGATGGATCGGAGTCCATTCGGTCACACGCCTCCAATGTGGCGGGCCACTTCTGGGTATCTAACATGACCTTGAAGGCGATCTTGAGCTTGCCCATGGAACCCCCGTAACCGCGCATCCTATCCAGGAAGTGCCCTCCTTGTTTAAGCAGGGTATTTTTTGGGTTGGTGCCAAACCACAGACTGGTATGCACGACGGCCCTGCGTTGAGTCAGGTAGCGTCTTCCCCGAGCAGCGGCATCGCCACCGGCTTCTGCTCTTCTGCCGAGGCCTTGTTCTCCCTTCTTGAACTTGGAGTCCGTAGTCATTCTCGATGCGTCCTCCTTAGAAAAATCTAGTCACTGCTGACAACTCACCACCGGTGACCCAAGGACTTTCCAAGGGGTTCCCAGCTGTCCATCCGGGCAGCATGGGAGGCT
>CAIYNT010000081.1 GCA_903927605.1 uncultured Holophagaceae bacterium | reverse complement strand
GCTGGGCACGAAAGGTCATTGAACTCCGCCGCATGGTCATGTTGGCCGTGCCCATTGGGATTTTCGCGGGTCTCGCCGTTTCGGGGCTGGAATGGCTCTGCGTGACGGGCATGTGGGAGAACCTCTCGCGCCTGCCTTTGGCCATGAGACTGGCTGCGCCCGTCATCGGCCTTGTCACATCCGGGTGGGTGCTGCACCGACTCCAGGTTCGAGGCATCGGCATGCTAAACGAGGTGGTGGTCCAATACCACCAGCCTGCCGCAAGGCTGACCCCAGGGCGGGACGCTCTGAAATTGGGTGCCTGTATTGCCACAGTTGGCATGGGAGCTTCGGCTGGACTGGGGGGTCCGAGCCAGTGGCTGGGTGCCTCAATCGCTCTGTATTTCCGACAAGCCGTCCACGGCATCCGATACTTTCGCGGTCTGGTCCCCATTCATGCCTTGCTCATCGGTGCAGCGGCTGGTGTCGGAGCCTACTTCCGTGCCCCCTTGGCTGGAACCCTGCTGGCCATGGAAACCCCATTCAGCAAGGATCTGGACGGCACGGCCCTGGTTCCGGCGTCGGTTGCGGCGCTCCTGGCCCACTGGATTCATGGCTTGCTGATCGGCAGCAGCCCATACTTGCCGTTTTCTACGACCGCAGCCATCAGCCCAAGAAGTCTGGGGGCTGCCATGGTGGTGGGGGTGGTCGCGGGATTGCTCTCCCGCCGGTTCCAGGTGGTCCTCGCCAACGTCCGAAGAATCACCGAGCGGATGGATTGGTGGGCGCGGGGGCTGGCCGGAGGGCTGGTCACGGCTGCGACGGCATGGCTTTCATGGCACTGGTTCGGTGATACCTGGACCCTTCAAGGCGGCACGGCGGTGGCTACGGCAGTATTCGCAGGGAAGTTCCTGGGCCTAGCCGCAGGAGCCCTGCTGATCCTGAAACTGGTGGCCGTGTGGGCCACCTTCGGAACGACAGGGGTGGCAGGCGTGCTCGTGGTGACCCTCAGTGTGGGAAGCCTTCTCGGCGCCACGCTTCATCCCCTGCTTCCCGTGCTTTCGCCTGCCCAGATCTGTTCAGTAGCCGTCTGCGCCTATTTGGCAGCGAACTACAACGCACCACTGACAGCCATCGCCTTGTCGGTCGAATGGGGCGGTCCTGGCCTTCTGATGTTGGCCTGGATTGCGATCCTGCCCGCCGCCTGGATCGGTGAGGGGCTTGCGAACACGCCAGCCAAGACGGGCCGCCGCCATCCCCACCGTCCGGGCCATCACTAAGATGCCTTAGGTTCGATTCAGGGTGTCCAAGGCCTTCTGAATATCGTCCCGGCGATCCTCCGCCAGGGTCGTCAGCGCCTCCAGGGTCTCCAGTTCCTTCTGCATGAAGTCCAGGGCCTGAGACACGAGTCCGTCGATGCAGACGTTCGTAGCCTCGGCCCACTGGTTGGCCAGACGGGAGAGGTTCTTCTCTGCCTCCCAGGGAATCAGCCTGAAGAAGTGCCGGTTGAACAATGGGCCGAAGATCCCCATGGGGATGAGGAACCAGAGGAGGTCCACCTGGGTGTCGAAGACCTTTCCCACGCTGACATCTGGCTGGCGGGGGTCGGCTATCTCGGCATGGAAGCGGGCGCCCTCGAAGGTCAGACTCAAGGCCCTTTCAATGGCTCTTGCGAGTCGGTCCTGGAACCCCCTGACCTTGCGCTGTAGGCTGGCCTCGACCTCCAGAAGGTGGCCCGCGAGGAAGTCTTGTCCCTTGGCCGAAACCAAGGACATTTCTTCCTGTAGCGCCTGTTCTAGCCAACGCTCAAACCGAATCCGCCGCTTCGCCAGGTTCCCAGCCCAATCGGCCATGTCGTTGCGGAGGCTTTCCTGGAGATGGCGCTGGACCTCACCTCGAAACGCCTGGAAGTGGTCCGATGCCCCTGACCTCGCACGAGCCTTGAGGTCCCGCGTGAACACTCCGATTTCGCCCTTCACCGACTGGAGACTGGCTCGCTCTTGGTTCAGCATTTCTCGGAGTTCTGAACGGGCCTCCGCAGCGGTTGTGGCGGATCGCAGGGCGAGACGAAGATAGTCCCGGCAGGATCCGGCCACGGCCCGAACCTTGTGGTCCAGGACGCTGGCGAAGAGGTCGTGATGGCGACCTGCCATATTCCGAAGCACATGGTCCCGAACCGCCTGTCGCATGGATTCGAAGCCGGGAAGGGTCGAGTAGGGAAGGACCAGCAGGTGGCGTCCCGCGTGTTGCGCGACATGGTGCTGAGTGAACTCCAGGATGGATTCCAGTTGCCCTGGGGTCACCAGATCAGCCTTGGTCAAAAGAATCACAACCTCAGGCGTGTGCTTGGAGACCTCCAGGAGAAGCCTCAGATCCTGCTCACCGAAGGGTTGGTTCACGCCGATGGCGACAAGGGCACCTCCCACCTTGGGAAGCCAATCCATCGAAGCCTGGGTGTTGTGGGCGAAGACGCTGCCGAGCCCTGGGGTGTCCACAAACCGGACCCCGTCAAACGGCGCTAAGGCTTGAAGCCTCACCTCCACCGTTTCGACTTGCTTCACGTTGGCTGGGTTCCCGCGCTCGGTGATGAAGGCGGGCAGGTCCGTCAGGGTGCAGTCCCTGATTTCACCCGAGGTCATGCAGAGTTGGGCCCCGTCGGTTGTCCCATGAGCAAGCCGGGTGACCACGGCGGTGGCGGGAAGTACATCGACCGGAAGGACCTCTTCCCCGATAAGGCTGTTCAAAAAGGAACTTTTCCCTGCCTTGAATTGACCCAGCACTGCAATGTCAACGATCCCCTGGTTTCGGGAGACCTCGGCGCAGGCGCGAAGCTGGGGCTGAAGAACGCCGATTTGGAAGTCAGCGCAGATGCCAGTGACATCCCTGAGTGTCCTGAGAGAGACGGCAGTTGGGGCGTCCCTCTCAGAAAGCTGGGGTCCGATCAGGTTCATTTCGCAAGCGGATTGTTGAACACCGCGCTGCTGCCAAGTTCAGCTTCGATTTCTAGTAGCCGGTTGTACTTGGCGATCCGCTCACTGCGACAAGCGGAACCTGTCTTGATCTGCCCGCCGCCCATTGCGACCGTAAAATCGGAGAGGAAGGTGTCCTCTGTCTCGCCGGAACGGTGCGACACGACGAATCCCCAGCCTGCCTTTCGGCAGAGTTGGATCGCCTGGATGGTCTCCGTGACCGTGCCGATTTGGTTCAATTTGATGAGCACTGAATTGCAGGACCGTTCCTGGATGCCCCTGCTGATGAACTGGGTGTTGGTCACGAAGAGGTCGTCGCCCACGATCTGGATGGCGTCGCCCATGGCCTTGGTCTGGGCCTGGAAGCCGCTCCAATCATTCTCGTCGAGCCCATCCTCGATGGAAACAATGGGGTATTTCTTGATCCAATCCGCAAAGAGCGCGACCAGTTCCTCACTGGTCTTTTTCCCCTGCCCCGACTTTTCCAGGTGATAGGCCCCCTTGGAATAGAAGGAACTGGCTGCCGGGTCCAGGGCGATGGCGATGTCCTTTCCGGGGACAAATCCAGCGGCCTTAATGGCCTTGACGATCACCTCGCAGGCTTCATCGTTGCTCTTCAAGTTCGGCGCGAATCCGCCCTCATCACCCACGCTGGTGGCGAGTCCCATCTTCTTCAGGATGCCCTTCAGGGCATGGAAGGTCTCGACGCCGTAGCGCAGCGCCTCGGAGAAGGACGGCGCTCCGACCGGCATGACCATGAACTCCTGGAAGTCCACGCTGTTGTCGGCGTGCTTGCCG
>CAIYNT010000080.1 GCA_903927605.1 uncultured Holophagaceae bacterium | reverse complement strand
GGCGTCGGGCGCCGACCTGGGCAGCGGCCCCGGGCCCCCGCAGGATATTAAAAAAATTACCTGATTATCTACATGACTCAGCCCAACACAATTAAACCTGCCTGCTCGAATTAGCTTAGATTGGCACTCCTGATAGCAACCCAGGGCGTCCGATCCGTTTGATGCTTGCTCTACAGGGGAAACCCGAGTGGCCAAGGGCATGTTCCAACACTGTTAGCCGTTCTCGTCGTCGTGCTCATCCTCCGACCGCACAGTATCATCTTCGTAGGTGAGTCTCAGTGGTTGCTCCCCACCGAGGATCTTTCGCTCAAGCGGTTTAATGCTGCCGACAGAGGGCTGATCTTCTGGCATGGTCCCACCCAGCTTTCGGATCGCCTCACGCACCACGGTCCCCACCTCATGGTGCGCCTTGTTTGCTTGGGCCTTGCCATGGATTTGCTCGCGTTTGATTTTTTCCTCAGCCTGGGTTGCGCGGAAAAGATTGGCAGCCAATTCCGTGCTACCCATGTGATCTAGAATTTCCTGGTCCTTTTTAAGACCTTTCTTTGTATGGATACCTCTTGCGCTTAGCCCTCCGTACAAACCTCTATAGCCATGGTTTTGGAAAATTGCGTAGTCCTTTTCCTTAATGATTCCAGCACCCATGGCCGCTTCAGCCAGTTTTGCGTTATGCTTCCGGATCTCCTGCCTGTTCTGAACACGGCGCACATCTTCAACAAATTGATCAGACTCCTCTTGCTTACGGGTCTGCATGGCAAAATACGATTGACCAATGGCTACAATTTCTTTGCTAGGATCGGCATTTTGAATGACAAGGTAACATGCATACCTAGATAGTGCGATATATGGGATATTCCTCTTGGCACCTTTGCCAATAGTGATCATTTGGTCGGATTCGACGAAATGATCCAAGTGATTGAATCCACTTGTATTGCAAGCGATCATCGCGTTTTCCATGACCTGCTCAAAATTCCTGTAATTTTTATACCCTATCACCTTGGCCATGTCACGGCTCGACCAGTAATCTTCTCTAAATTTGTTGACTTTTTTGATCTTCTCAAATGGTTGAATATTCAGATTCGATACACCTTCTTGGACTAGATCGATATCCTGGGATGGATCATCCAAGACATCCTGTCCCCCATGGTTCGGCAGAACCACCCCTTTCCCGGCATTCTCGGATATTGCGTGCAACTCTAAATCTGATGGCTTGGGTTTTTTGGGCATGGCCGACTCCTGCCCGATCATTGTCTCAGGCTTCAGCCGAGATTTAGGCAACCAGAGATTTGGGAAGTGGTAGATTCCTGTTGATTCTGGTCGTAATCAACCGTTTAAGCCGCCTTGACCGTCCAGGGCACCATCAGCAACCGCTGTGGCATGGCCGGAGTCATGACGGCTACCGCCAGCAACCGGGGCAGGATCGATTTTAGGTCGAAGCGCCTGTTGAAGCGGTAGCAGAACTCCGCGAGATAGCGATCCAGATGGACCCGGCTCACCCAGCGGGTCACGCCCTTGATGTTCCCCTTCAGGTTGCCCAGGACGGTGTTCACCCATCGAAAGGCTGGCACCTTGGCACTCTTCCAACCGCCCGGAGACTTCTGGGCATCATGCTTGTAGTCCTCCTCCAGAAAGTTGTAGGCTCGCCAGCCATCGGTCAGGATCAGGCTGCCCGGTTCGATGTAGGTCTCGAACCAGGGCTTCAACTCCTGGGTCGAAACCGACTTCAACGTCTTCATCTTCAGGAACAGCACCTTGTCGGGGTTCTCCACGTCGGTCTGGACCGCCACCACGAACGGCGTCTTGCCAGCGGCTCCGCGTCCACGCTTGCCACCGTGCCGTTCCCCGCCGTCATAGGCGTCATCCACTTCCACCCTGCCACTCAGCCTCCGGTCCTCCTCCCGCTCCACCATCACCTGGAGGATCTTCTGCTTAATCTTCCAGGCCGTGTAGTAGGTCACACCAAGCTGACGTTTCAACTCCAGGGCGCTGACGCTGTGCTTGCCTTGGGTGAGCAGGTGCATGGCGAGGAACCAGACCGTGAGGGGGAGTTTGGTGTCCTGGAAGATGGTCCCCGCCGTGGGGCTGGTCTGCTTCCGACACTCGATGCACTGGAATAGCTTGCCCCTGGCGATCCGGCAGTGGCGCGGGGAACCGCACTCGGGACAGAGGAACCCGTTGGGCCAGCGGGCGGCGATGACGGCCTCAACGCACGCCTCCTCGGTCGCGTACCTCTCATTGAATTCGCGTAGGGACAGCCCCTTCTGGAACTGGACCTCATAGCTGGTCATGTCGTGGCTCCGGCTGATAACACAGGTGCCCTCAGACCTCCAAGGACACTCCTAATGATCGAGCAGGAGGAGCGACAAAAAATGTCCTGCCCCGCTAAGCGGATTGAACTACTTGGTGGTTCGCCAAAGTGTAGACTTGCTCTTTCAGGCTGTTACACGTAGATAATCAGGTGATTTTTTTATTCAGTCTGGAGCAACCGTCTCAGCGGGGATGGAGCGCCACCGCCACCAGGGCGCCAGCCCCGGCGGCCGC
>CAIYNT010000079.1 GCA_903927605.1 uncultured Holophagaceae bacterium | reverse complement strand
GGGTCATCCACCATGACGGGTCCCGGCTCCAGGCGGTCCAGCACCTGCCGGATGATGCGGAGGCTCTGGCGCATCTCCTCCACGCGGACCAAGTAGCGGTCGAACACGTCGCCAGTGGTGCCCACGGGGATGTCGAAGTCGTAGGTCTCGTAGCCGAGGTAGGGTTGGGCCTTGCGGAGATCCTGCGGCACGCCCGCGGCACGAAGGCTGGGGCCGGTGTAGCCCCAGTTCACGGCGTCCTCGGCACTGATGACCCCGATGCCCTTGGTGCGGTCATGCCAGATGGGATTCTTCGTGAGCAGGCGCTCCAGTTCGTCGATGGCCTCGGCGCACTCCACCAGGAAGCGCTCAGTGAGGGGGACGAAGCCTTCGGGGATGTCCCGGAAGAGCCCGCCGATGCGGGTGAAGCTGGTGTGCAGGCGCTGGCCCGCGGCCATCTCGAAGAGGTCGTAGGCGGTTTCGCGCTGTTTGAAGAGGTAGAGGAAGGCCGTGAAGGCGCCGATGTCCACGGCGTTCACACCCACGCAGACAATGTGGTCGGCGATCCGGGACAGCTCGGAGACCAGCACCCGGATCTGCTCGGCGCGCTTGGGGATCTTGATGTCCAGGAGCTTTTCCACCGCCGTGGTGTAGCCCACGTTGTTCATGATGGCGCTGCAGTAGTTCAGGCGGTCAGTCAGCGGGATGAACTGCTGGTAGCTAAGGTTCTCCCCCAGCTTCTCCACGCCGCGGTGGAGGTAGCCCATCTCGGGCGTGGCCTTGGTGATGGTCTCGCCTTCGAGTTCGAGCACAATGCGCAGGGTGCCGTGCGTCGTGGGGTGCGACGGCCCCATGTTGACAATCATCTTGTCGCCGTCGAGCTGCTGGCGGGAGAGGGCGATGGAATCCATGGTCATGATCGTTAACCCCGTTCGCCGTTGTTATAGGGGGCGGTGCAACCTTCCATGCAGAACACGTCCCCGCCATCCAGGGGGAAGTCCTTGCGCAGGGCGTGGCCCGGGAAGTCGCCCCAGGTGAGGAGGCGCCGCAGGTCCGGATGGCCGTCGAATTTGATCCCGAACATGTCGAAGACCTCGCGCTCGAACCAGTTGGCGGTCTTGAACGTACCCGTGAGGCTGGGGACCGATTCACCATCGGCCACGGGCACCTTCACGCGCAGCCGCTCCTGGCTGGCCAAATTGAGCCAGTGGTAGACCACGTCGAAACGCTGCTCACGCTCAGGCCAATCCACCGCCGTGATGTCCACCAGCAACTGGAAGCCTTCGCGGTAGAGCAGCGCCACCACGGCCAGCAGGTTCTCCCGGGCGATGACGATGGTCTGGTCGCCCCGGAAAGCGTGCCGATCCGTGACGGTCCCGGGAAGCTGCGCGTCGATGTGCTCGATGATCATGGTCCGCCCCGCCTAGAAAATCGTGCCCACGCCGCGCTCACCGGCATCCATCAGCATCTCGCGGATGGCCTGCTGGCTCGTGAGGTTCTTCTCCGCCTGGATGGCCTCCTGCCGGGCCAGGCTTTCGTAGAACCGTGCGATGTGGTCCTTGCGCATGGAGAGCGATTCCTTCTCGATCTTCTCCTGCAGTTTCATGACGCCATAGATCATGCTCTCGGGCCGGGGCGGGCAGCCGGGGACGTAGACATCCACGGGGATCACCCGGTCCACACCCTGAAGGGTGGCGTAGGTGCGATACATGCCGCCGGAGCTGGCGCAGACGCCCACGCTGATCACCCACTTGGGCTCGGCCATCTGGGCGTAGATGGTGCGCAGCACGGGAGCCATCTTGTTGGTGATGGTGCCCAGGATCAGCATCATGTCGCTCTGGCGCGGGCTGAAGCGCATGGCCTCGGCGCCGAAGCGGCTGAGGTCGAAACGGGAGGCCATCATGCTCATGAACTCGATGGCGCAGCAGGCCACGCCGAAGGGCATGGGCCAGAGGCTGTTCTTCCGGCCCCAGTTGACCACCGCATCCAGGCGCGTGGTCATCACGGCGTCGTTGATGTTCAGCTCCGACATGTCAACGCTCCCACTCGAAGGCGCCTTTGCCCCAGGCGTAGATGAAGCCCACCAGCAGCGTGGCCATGAAACTCAACATGGCGCCGAAGGTCCAGAGGGCGTGCTTGAAGTTCACGGCCCAGGGCAGGAGGAAGGCCGCTTCCACGTCGAACAGAATGAAGAGCATGGCCGTCAGATAGAACTTCACCGAGTACTTGCGCCGCGCGCCCTCTTGCAGGGGCTGGACCCCGCATTCATAAGGCCGCAGCTTGGCTGCCTGCGGGTTGTTCGGCTTCAACAGGGGGAGCACCCAACCCGAGAGCACGAGAATCGCGATGGCCGTCACGGCAGCCACCAGCAGCAGGATGAGGACCGACAAGAAGGGCGATGCGGGATGGGCCATGGCGCTCTCGGGCGGAGGGTTCCGCGAAGGTCCAGCTTAGCGCCCTTTGAATGGGAGTTGGCCGTGTCAAGATCACAAGCACCCCCGGCCCTCACGCCGGGCTAGAATCAACCCTTCCACCCTCCTGCCGGGAAACCCATGAGCGACCTCAAGCTGCGCGTCAAAGAGATGATCATCGAGCGCTTGAAGCTCGAGGGCATGACCCCAGACCAGATAGAGGACGGCGCTCCTCTCTTCGGTGACGGCCTGGGCCTGGACTCCATTGATGCCCTGGAGCTGGTGCTGGGCATCGAGCAGGTGTTCGGCGTGAAGATCGAGGATGAGGCCGCAGGTCTGAGGGCCTTCAAGTCCGTGCAGGCCCTGACGGACTTCATCGCTGAGCAAGCCAAGGTCTGACGCTGCCCCCATGACGGATGTCCCGGCCCACCTGCCGCACCGCTACCCCTTCCTGCTGGTGGACCGGGTGCTGGAACGGGAGCCGGGCCGGCGCGTGGTCGCTGAGAAGCTGGTCACGAGTGGGGAACCCTACCTCCAGGGCCACTTCCAGGGACATCCCCTGGTACCCGGCGTCCTGTTGCTGGAGATGCTGGCCCAGGCGGGAGGTTTCCTGGAGTCCGAATCCCTGCATGGGGCAACGATCTTCCTGGCCGGAGTGCAGGACGCCCGCTTCAAGGCCCCCGCCCTGCCCGGGGACCGGCTGCGTCTGGAGGTCCAGGCGGAGGGCGCCTTCGCCGGGCTCATGAAGCTCCGGGGCACCGTAAGCTGCGACGGGCGGGAGCTCTGCACCGCGGCCCTGCTGGTCAAGCGCCTATGAACCGCCCCCCCCATCGGGTCGTCGTCACCGGCCTCGGCATCGTGTCTTCCCTGGCTCTGGACCGGGAGGGGACCTGGTCCGCCATGCTCGCGGGCCAGGATGGCCTGGGGCCCTTGACCCGGCTTTCTCTGCCCCTGGAACCCGGCCAGATCGCCGGCCAGGTGGCCATGAACGCGGCCCGCCACCAGACCCTCTGCGAGCGCATGGCCCTGAAGGCCCTGGACGAGGCCCTGGAAGGCTTCCAGCCTAGTGATGACCCGGACCGCCTCGGTGTCTTCCAGGGCGCTGGCACCAGCGGCCTCCCCATCGCCGAGGCCTTCCTGGAGGAGCGCCTGGCGGGGCGTTGTGGCAAGGCGGCGGAACCCGCCTACCAGAGCCCCAGCACGGTCACCGATGCTCTGGCCTGCCGCCTCGGCGCCACCGGCCCCCGGGGCACGGTCATGAATGCCTGCTCCTCCAGCCTGCTGGCCCTGGGCCAGGCCTGGGAACGGCTGGCCGCCGGGGAACTCGATCTCGCGGTGGCGGGCGGTGCCGAAAGCCTCTGCCGGACCACCTACGCCGGGTTCGCCTGCCTCCGGGCCATGGACCCCCGGAAGTGCCGCCCCTTCAGCCTCGACCGCGCCGGTCTGAACCTGGGCGAGGGCGCCGTGCAGCTCGTCCTCGAAACCCTGGACCGCGCCAAGACCCGGGGTGCCGTGATCTACGCCGAGGTGCTGGGCTACGGCGCCAGCATGGACGCCCACCATCCCACGGCTCCCCATCCCGAGGGTGAAGGCGCGGCCCGGGCTATGGGCATGGCCCTGCGCACGGGCCAGTTGGAGGCAGCCGAGGTCGATCTGGTCTCCGCCCACGGCACCGCCACCGCGGCCAACGATGGCGCCGAGTGCCTGGCCATCCGGCGGGCCCTCGGGTCGGCCGCCGAAGCCGTTTCCCTCACCAGCACCAAGAGCCAGTTCGGCCACACTCTGGGCGCTGCCGGCGCTTTTGGAGTGGCGGCCGCCATCCTGGCCTTGCGGGATCAGGTGGTGAGTCCCACCCTCCGCTTGGAGGAGCCCGATCCCCTCTGCGACCTGGACTGCACTCCCCTGCACGCGAAGGCGCGGCGCGTGCGCGCCGCGCTGGTGAACGCCTTCGCCTTCGGCGGCAACAACCTGAGCCTGGCCTTGCGGCGATGGGAGGGCCGGTGAGCGACCTGGACCTCGTCATCACGGGCCTGGGCCTGGTGCTGCCCTGCGGGGATGGCATCGAGGCCGCCCGCGCGAGCCTCGCCTCGGGAGTGCCCTGCTTCGCCGAGTTGCCCGAGTCCTTGGGCCTCGGCCGCGGTGCTGCCTGCACATCCTTCAACCCGGCGGGCATCATCCCCCCCATGCAGCTGCGGCGTCTGGACCGCCCCTCCCGCTTCGCCTGGGTGGCGGCGTACCAGGCTTTCCAGGACGCGGCCCTCGACCCGAAACCGATCGGCGAGCGCATCGCCGTGGCCGTGGGTACCCTGACCGGTGGCAGCGAGGCCAGCGAAGCCTTCATGCGGCCCTACCTCCAGCGGGGTCCAGAGGGGGCCTCGCCCCTGATCTTCCCCAACTCCGTGGCCAATGCCGCCAGCGGGCACTTGGCCCTTGCCTTCGGCCTGAAAGGCCCCAGCGCCACCTTCGTGGATCGGGAGAACGCCGCCTTCGCCGCCCTGGATCAGGCCGTGCGCTGGCTCCGCGCGGGATGGGCGGAGGTGGCCCTGGTAATTGGCACCGATGGCCTCTTTCC
Organism: uncultured Holophagaceae bacterium; assembly: GCA_903927605.1. The sequence goes on along the minus strand of CAIYNT010000079.1, from coordinate 22,481 downwards.
CCTGCTGGTGGACGTCTGTCGGGGAGCACGGCTGATGGATCGCCATGGGAATCCCGAGGTCGGTTCCGGTCGGGGTTTCCTGCCGGGCGAAGGGGCCCAGGCTTTCCTCCTGGAGTCCCGCCTGCATGCAGAGACCCGTGGGGCCCGGCCCCGCGCCGTGCTGCGCGCCCTGGCCTCCCGCTCCACACCTGACAACACGGAGGCGGGACGGTACACCGCTTTATCCAGAGCTGTCACGGCCCTGGGCGCTGTTTTCGTGGACCGCCGGATCGGCGGGAGCAATGGGCTGTCCCGCCTCGATGCCCCGGAGTCCAGCCTGGCCTGCTCCCATCCAGACTGGCCCGCTGCGGTTCATCCCAAGCGCCTGTGGGGCGAGTTCGGCGGCTCGGGCGGACAGCTGCTCGCGGCCGCCCTGCTGGAACCCGCGGATCGCGTGGTCATCACGGCCCCTGCCAGCAATGGCGGCCAGTTCGCGGCGATCCTGGAAGACGTTAGGCTGGAGCGGTGATGAGCCAGCGCGACCAGATCAGCATCAACAGCCAGTCCATCCTCTGGGTGGCCGGCGTGGGCGTGGGCCTGCTGACCCTGGCCTTCGTCCTCGGTGTGCAGGTGGGCAAGCAGAGCGCGGCCCTGCGGCGGCCCATGCAGAAGGGCGTGGAAGAGGAACTGAAGGACCTGCCGGAACCCCTGGTGGATCAGCTCAAGATCTTCGAAGGCGACGGACCGGACAAGTTGGTCCCCACGCAGAAGGTGGACGCCACCGCACCCAGGGAAGGGGCCAAGGCGCCAGCAAAATCCGAGGTGAAGGCACCCGAGAAGACCACCCGGGCAGAGGCATGGACCTTGCAGTTGTTGGCCACCGCCGATGCCGCCGAAGCCAAGCGCACGGTGGACAAGGCCAAGGCCGCTGGCTTTGCCACGACCACCGTGAAAGAGAAGGGACAACTGAAAGTGCGTCTGACGAAGCCCGCCGACCGCGCCACCATGGACAAGACCGCCGAGAAGCTGAAGAAAGCCGGCTTCAAACCCTTCGCCCTGAAGGTGGAATAGAACCACAACTGAAAACTAAACACCGCCAAGACGCCAAGAGCGCCAAGAAAAGAAGGCGTCCTTGAGATCAGTTCTTGGCGCCTTGGCGGTGATCCTTTTCTTCGGATCTATCTATGGCTTCGGGTAGACGCGGATACCCACCCATTTTTTTAATATCACTTTCCCCGGCGCAAAGCCTCTGGGCTTGCTGATGTCGGCAATGCGGGCTATATGGACTTCCACCTTGCCACCGTCCCGGGCCTTGCTGTGGTAGGCGGCCAATTCCGCGGCGCGCTCGATCACGCTGCGGGGCAGCTCGCTGAGCTTGTCGGGATTGCGGATCACCACATGGCTGCCGGGCATGGTCGCCACATGGAGCCAGAAGTCCAGGTTGTCGGCGACCTTGAAGGTGAGTTGGTCGTTCTCGGCGTCCCCCTTGCCGATGAGCACCTCGAAACCATCCACCATGACACTGCGAAAGGCCGCTCCCTTGCCGTCCTTGCGCTTATCACCTTTCAGCATTCCGCCCTCGGCCTGCATCCGCTTCGTCCCCTGATCCTTGGAGCTGTTCTTCTTCGCTCCCTCCCCTCTTGGTTGTCCCGCAGACGGAGGCTCTGGCGCAAGGGTTTCCGCTTCAGCTTCCGCGCGCAGCGTCCATGCGGTCCGTTCCCGGGCCAGCTCGGCCTCTAGTTCCGAGACTCGCCCCAGCCCCCGCTCCGCCTTCTTGGCAGCCGTGAACCAGGTCTGCACTGCCTCCTCGGCGACGACACCCTCCGGCAACGGCAGGCGCGTTCCATCCAGCAGCACCGCCTCCCGCGTGGCACCCTTCAGTCGGTAGAGTTCCGCGGAAAGCCGACGGGCCTGCTCTTTGATGGGAAGCTGCGCCTCGTGCTTCGCGCGGTCCCGGGCCAGGGCCTGGGCCAGGCGGTCCAGCCGGGCGGATTCCGCCTGACGCCGCCGCTCGGCCGCGGCCTTGGCGGGGCCGAGGATCAGCGCCTCGGCCCGCCCCTCGGACCAGACCCGGTGCCGGGCCAGCAGTTCGCCTTCGCCCTCCAGTACCTCCGGTTCCTCCCCCGACAAGGCGGCCTCCAGGCGGTCACCCCAGCGGTCGCGCCAGCGGCGGAAGGGCGGCGGGTCCTCCGTGGGCTCCGGTGCAGTAGCCGGAAAGGGGGTGCCCAGGCCCAGCCGCGGCAGTTGAAGGTCCACCCCGTCGATGCGGATACCCGGGCGCCCGGGAATGGCCTGGAAGGCCAGTCGCAGCGTCTCCAGACGACCCGTGATGGCGCGACGCTGGAACATAAGGCCGAGCCATCGCTCCCGGGGATCACCCTCCACGCCCTTCAGCCGAGCGCCCTTGAGCCACAGTCCCCAGGCCATCTGGCTGTCCCTGGTCGCCTCGGCCTGGAGGCGCTTCCAAGCCGGATGTTCCGTGCCCAGGAGCCAGAGTTCCGGCTTCGGCTGGAGCAGCAATACCCAGCCCTCGGCCAGCTTCCGGCCACCCCAGCGCAGACCCAGGGCCCGGCTCGAGGCCCAGACCGCCTCCACGGGCAGATCTCCCCGGTTCTTCAACCAGGCACGACCCAGCGCGAGAAAAAGAGGCGCCTCCATTCCTAGGATTTTTCCAAGATCACACGCTCTCCCCTTGTCGTTTTTCAGCCCCAGTGGTCATGATTAGACCTTAACCCTGTCCCAGCATCCCATGGACAAGACCCGCCCGAGGGGGCCACTGGATTCATGCCACAGTCCGAATTAATCGATAAGTGGAAACCATGACATCTGCCGTTCCGATGGATCCCCGGTCCCTCCAGGTTCTCCTGGTGGACGACAACCCCATCCAGCTAAGCCTCCTGCGACACCTCTTCCAGCGCCATGGGCACATGACCATCGAGGCCCGCAACGGAGCGGAAGCTTTGATTGTCCTGGCCACGGAATTCCCGGATGTGGTGGTGAGTGATTGCGTCATGCCCCTCCTCGATGGCTACCAGTTATGCCGTCTGCTGAAGGACGACCGGGCGACGCGCCACCTACCCGTCCTGCTCCTCACGGCCCAGGGCACCGGGCTTGCGCGGTTCTGGGCCAAGACCTGCGGCGCAGACCGGTTCCTGGTGAAGGGCCGCGATCTGGATCACGTGGTGGAAGCTGCCACCGCCCTTGCCAAACAGTCGGCCCGACCGCACACCGCCCACGCCGTACCCAAGCTGGCCCAGGAGAACTTCGGGGTGGATGCCATCCAGCGCCGGTTGGCCCAGGCCCTGGAACAGCGCCTGGTCGAAACAGCCCTACGGGACTCCGTGGCCCGCCTCTACACGGCGGACCATGACACGCCGCGGCTGATCGAAGGGTTCATCGAGATCCTCCAGGAGCTCGTCCTTCCCGGCGCCCTGCTCGTGGCCTACCTGGGCGAAGAGGGCCTCCTATGCCACGGTGTGCACGGCTCCTCCACCAGTCCCGAGGATCGGCTCACTCTGGAAGAGGCCGCGGCCCAACAGGGGCTCTTCCAGGCCATGCCTGGTTGCCACTGGCATCCGGCCCCGGACGATGATGAACGGAGGCGGAGCCTCCGCGATCCCGTCTTCCGGGTCTTCCCCGCCACCACACCGGGTTATCCGGTCGTAGGAACCCTGGCCTTCATCACGGAGCGCCGGGCCGCGGAAGATTTCGAGCGCCTCTTCGAGATCGCCGCGGAGGAACTGGGGCGCCTGTTGAGCCTCGAGGATTCCCGGCTGCGCCTATACCATCAGGCCATCCGCGACCCGCTGACGGGTCTCTACAACCGGAAGCACATCCTCGACATGCTGGGCATGGAGGTCGATCAATGTGGGCGTTTTGGACATGGACTGTCCATCATGCTGGTGGACTTCGACCACTTCAAAGCCGTCAACGACCGCTTCGGCCACGCCGTTGGCGACCAGGTGCTCAGCGTGATGGCCCAGCGCATGGTCTTCGGGCTGCGCAAGGTGGATCAGCTGGGTCGCATCGGTGGCGAGGAGTTCTTGGCCTACTGCCCCCAGACCGACCTGGAGGGCGCGCGGGCCCTGGCCGAACGTCTCCGCGAACAGGTGGCGCTGGACGCGATCCCCGGACTGCCCGCCAACGACCGGGTCACCCTGAGCATCGGCCTCGCCACCTGGGGAGGCCCCGAAGATCTGACCGAGAACCTGATCGCTCGCGCCGACCAGGCGCTCTACCGGGCCAAGGCCGAAGGCCGGGACCGCGTCGTCAGCTGAGCCTCCTATAGCCTTGCCTTGACAGCCAAGGGGATTGGACGACATGATTCCATACGCTTCCGTATGGAGTTTCCATGGAACCCCAGGCCCCGATGGACCCCGTCGGCCCGCAGGATCTCGCCGAGCGCGTGGCGAACCTGGAAACCCAGGTAGCCTGGCTGCTGCAGCGGCAGCAGGCCGCCTTCCAGGCACAACCTCAGCCTCAGGCCCCGACACCGGCGCAACCGCAGCGCCCGCCCCTTCCCCGGATTCCGGTGTATCCCGTGACGCCCCGCAAGTCGATCTCGCCGGTCGTGTGGATCGCGGGCATCGGCGCCTCGATCTTCCTCATCGGCGCCGTCTTCTTCTTCCGCTGGGCCATCCAGCAGGGCTGGGTGGGCGCGGAGCTTCGCTTCGTGCTGGGCCTGCTGGTGGGCGGCGCGATCTCGGCCTTCGCCGCCAAGCTGCTCCTGGGCGACAGCCGCCACCTGGGTGTGGCCCTGCTGCTGGCGGGGCTCGGCACCCTGCAGTTCACCTTCCGCGCCGGAGCCATGGAATACCACTTCTACGCCGCGTCGCTGGGACTCGCGGCCACGGCCCTGGTCACCCTGGTGGCGGGGGCGCTGGCTGCCCGGGGCCGCAGCGGCAGCGCCGTCACTGTGACCCTGGTCTCGGGCCTAGCCGCGCCCCTGGTCTTCAGCCAAGGTGGCCATCACGAAATGGCCCTGGCCGTCTATCTCGCCGTGCTCATGGCCGCCACCCTTGCGGTGCCCTACCTCGCCCGCACCGGAGGAACCTGGCTTGGCGCCCGGTGGACGGCCCTCATCGGCATCTGGCTGTTACTGCTGCCAGCTTGCATGGAGGTGCTGAAGGCCGATGCCTCCACCCTGGGCCTGCTCCTCATCCTCCACCTGATTCTCGCGGGCCTCTGGGCCTGGCTGCCGGGCACGGAGGAAGTCCCCGGTACCCCCACTATGCTCTGGCTGGTGGCCTCGATCCTGGCCACGGGTCATGGCTGGCTGCTCTGGCAGCGGTTGGGCCTGGCGGTGGAGGCTTTCGCCCTCCCGATGCTCGCTGTCGCTGCCTTGAACCTGGGCCTGGTGAAGCCCCTGCGGAAGCGCATGGAGGGTCGCCGCGCCGACTGGGGCCTGCTGGCCCTGGCCGCCGGGCACCTAGCCCTCGCGGTGCCCGTGGCCCTGGCCTGGCGATGGGTGGGGCCGCTTTGGGGCGCCTTCGCCCTGGGCCTCGCCTGGGCTTCCCTCAAAGCCGAAGCCAGCGCCTTCGCCGAAGAAGCCACGGCGCTGCGCTGGCTCGCCGCGGCCCTGGCCCTGCTGACCACGCTGCGCTGGGCCGCCCACGGCTACGACGGCTTGATCTTCCACACCGGTCCCAGGGTGCCTTTCCTGAGCGATGCCTTCGCGGAAGGCGCCCTCGCCTCCTTGGCCTGGTTCCTCCTCACACGGCGCGGCGGCGCGCTCAGCCTCCTCTCCTTCCTGGCCCTGGAAGTGACGGCCAACGTGACGCTGGCCTTCGAGGCGGCCCGCCTGGTGCAGTGGTTCCAGGGGTCCGCGCAGCTCTCCCGCGCCGCTTCCATCGCCATGACCCTGGTGTGGGCGCTATCGGGCGCCTGGCAGTGGATGCGCGGCCTCGGCCAGCAGGACCAGGTCCGTCGGGCCCTGATGATCGGCGGCTACGGCTGGATGGGCCTGGCCAGCTTCAAGCTCATCGCCTCGGATCTGGATCGCGCTGACACGCCCCTGCGGGCTCTGGCCTTCCTCGGCGTGGGCGGCATCGGCATGGCCGCGGCTATCCTCGCGAACCGCAAGCGCTCGGGGGTTCCGTCATGACCCGCGCTCCGTTCCTGAGTTCCGCCCTCACCTCACTGCTGCTGCTGACCGCCTGCGCCCGCGAGGACCGCACCTACCTGCACCGCCGGCCCATCTCGCCCGCGCCCGCCAGCGGCTGGGCGCGGCTGCCCCTGGATGCCGAGGCCCAGCGCCAGGTGGAGGGCGCGTGGATCGGCGATGCCGCAGGCCGCAGCATCCCCTTCCTGGAGGCCCGCGAAGGTCTGTGGGAAGCGCGCACCCTGCCCCTCGAACACCTCCTGACGGGCAAGGACACTGAAGGCCGACCCACTGTGGAATTCTCGCTGAAGCTGCCCGAGGGCTGGCGGATCGGTGAACGCGAGACCCTGAAGCTGGACCTCGATCTCGAAGGCCACGCCCCCTGGGTCGCGCAGGTGAAGGCCGAGCGGATGCGCGAGGGCGGGAGCTTCATCGCCTACGAACCCGCCGCGCCCCTGCACCTCTACGATCTGTCGCCCTCGGGCAGCCGCCGCAGCCTGGACCTCCCCTGGGATGGCCAGCGCTATCGACTGACCCTGCAGGCTGCGCAGGGCGAGGCGCCGCGCATCCGCGGCCTGACTGCCCGGGCCGAGACCCGACCTGAGGCCCTTGAAACCGAATTGGCCTTGGATGGCACCCTCGCCCCCGAGCCCGCCAGGCCCCGCACCTGGCGGTTAACGCTGCCGGACACCCAGCGCATCGTGGGCCTGGACTTGGTACTGGCGCCGCCCGCCGCGCCGCTCCGACCTGAGCTCCACGTCCGTGAGAACGCTGACGCTGACCGCAACTGGTCCTGCAGCGACCTGGTGTGGAACCTCCCGGCCCTGAACACCAAAGCCAGCCGCATCGCGCTTATGCCTGTGCAGGCGAAGACGCTCACCCTCACCCTGCCCGAGGGTGCCACGCCGCAGAGCGCCCGCATCCTCGTGCGGCGGCAGACGCTGCTCTTCCCGGCCGAGGCCGGGCAGGCCTATGCCCTGCACCTGGGCGGCGAAGCCAAGCCCGCCCCCGGCAGCCTCGGCGCTTTGCCCTCGATCCGCACCCTGGCCGCCACCACGCCGCTGACCCTCGGCCCCGCCGAACCCGATGACCAGGGCCTGCCCCACCGGGAAGGCGCCGACCAGCGCGCAAGACCATGGATGCCGTGGATCGCCGGACTCGCGCTGCTGGTGCTGGGGGGCGTGGCCTGGCGGTTGTTCAGGCGTGATGCCTGAGTCTCGTCAGACTTCCATCACGGGCTGCGCCCGCAGCTGGACCAGTGCCACGGCGCCAAGGATGATGGCCATGCCAAGGATCTCCCGGGGGCCGAAGGCTTCGTGCAGGATGAGGCTGCCCAGCAGGACGGCCACTAGGGGATTCAGGTAGGCGTAAGTGCCCATCTTGGCGGGGGGCCAGGCCTTGGCCAGGTAGATGTAGGCGGAGAAGGCCAACAGGGAACCGAAGAGCGCCAGATAGGCGACGGCGCCCAGGGCCTTGGGCGTGACGGGGCCGCGCAGGAAGCCCCCTGTGAGTGGTGCCACGGCGAGACCGATGACCGCCGCCGTGAGCATCTGGATGCCCACATTCGTGAGCAGCCCGCCCCCATGGACATGGTGCTTGCCGTGGAGGGTGCCCCAGGCCCAGATGAGCGGCGCGGCGATCATGGCCGCGAATCCACCCGCGTGGACGCGCACGGTGCCGCTGGGCCACACCAGCACGGCCACGCCCGCGATACCGAGCAGGATGCCCGCCCAGCCCTTGGGGCCGAGGGGCTCCTTCCTCATGGAGAACAGCGCCAGCCAGAGCGGCACCAGGGCCGCCAGGATGGCCGCCAGGCCCGAGGAAAGGTGCAGCTCCGCCCAGGAGACCAGCGCGTTGGAGCCACCCAGCAGCAGGGCGCCGACCACCATGAGGTGCCCGACTTCGCGCAGCGGCGGCCAGGGCTCGTGGCGCAGCCGACCCAGACCCAGGGCGAGGACCGAGGCCACGGAGAACCGCGCGGCCACCATGCCGTAGGGCGTGAAGGATTCCAGCCCCAGGGCGATGGCGAAGTAGGTGGAACCCCACACCACCGCCACGGTCAGATAGGCGAGCCAGGCGAGCATCAGCCTTCGTCCATGCCGTAATCCCGCTCCACGCGGCAAAGTCGCACCCGGAAAGCGGCATACCACTGTTCCCAGCCCAGGCGCTGGGCCACCGCGTGCTCGGCGTTGGCCTTCCAGGCGGCGATGGCGGCCTCATCCTTCCAGTAGGACACGGTGATGCCGAAGCCATCGGCGTCCCGAGTGCTCTCGATCCCCAGGAAGCCCGGCTGGCCCTGGGCCAACTCGAGCATGCGCTCCGCCATGACGGCATAGCCCCGGTCCCCCTCGGTGCGCTGGCTGCTGAAGATCACGGCGAGGTAGGGCGGCGCCGGCGTGGCTGCAGTCACTTCTTGACCTTCTTCCCATCCCGGTCGACGGGGAAGGGGCTCGGGCCCGCCTTCTCCCAGTGGGTTTCCAGCACCATGGTGGTGCGCGTGGTGACCATGGGGCCCAGGGCGCGGATGCGGCGCAGGCGCTCGGCGATGCCGGCCGGGGTGTCCGCCACGATCTTCAGCAGCAGGGCATCCTCGCCGGCGATGGTGTGGGCCTCCAGGATGTCCGGTTCCTCTTCCAGCGCCTTGATGAAGCGCTGCTCGATGATCTCGTTGTTGTCCTTGTAGCGGACGGCCACGAAGGCCACGGTGGGCTTGTTCACCGCTGCGGGGGCGACCCGCGCCGCGTAGCCATTCAGCACACCATCCGCCTCCAGGCGCTTCACCCGGTCGATGATCGTGGGGCGGCTCACGCCCAGGCGCTCGGCCAGCTCCGCGTGGCTCATGCGCCCCTCCTGCTGGAGCAGCGCCACCAGCCGGCGGTTCAGATCGTCTTCCATCAGCAGCTTCGCCATGAACGGCTCCGGACCAGAGGGGATTGGGTTCTATTGGACAGTATGACAGCGGATCGGACAAGTCCGATGACACCCCGTCAACCCACCGAAGACGTTAAACTGGCGGCGAGGTGCCCATGGACTTCGCCCGACCCTACACGGACCAGAGCTTCTTCCTCATCGCGGGGCCCTGCGTCATCGAGAGCCGGGAACACTCGCACCTCATGGCCGCCAGCCTGCGGGATCTGGCGGAAGCTCGGGGCATACCCTTCATCTACAAGTCCAGCTTCGACAAGGCCAACCGCACCAGTGGCGGCAGTCTCCGCGGACCGGGCATGGAGGGCGGCCTCGACATCCTGGCCGAAGTGCGCAGCCGCTATGGTGTGCCGGTGCTGACGGACGTGCACGAGAGCGACCAGTGCGCCGCCGCGGCCCAGGCCGTGGACGTGCTGCAGATCCCCGCCTTCCTCTGCCGCCAGACGGATCTGCTGCAGGCCGCCGCGGCCACGGGCCGCACCGTGAATCTGAAGAAGGGCCAGTTCCTGGCGCCCTGGGATCTCAAGCATGGCGTGGAGAAGCTGCAGTCCGTCCCGGGCCACGGTCCCGTCTGGGTCACGGAGCGCGGCTCCACTTTCGGGTACGGCCAGCTGGTGGTGGATTTCCAGAGCTTCCCGAACCTGCGGAAGACCGGTTGCCCCGTGGTCTTCGACGCCACCCACAGCGTGCAGAAACCCGGCGCCCTGGGCCACGCCACCGGCGGCGCCCGGGAGATGATTCCCACCCTGGCGCGGGCCGCCGCGACCTGTGTGGACGGTTTCTTTTTCGAAGTGCACGACTGTCCGGAAAAGGCCCACAGCGATGGCCCCAATGCCATGCGGCTGGAGCAGTTCGGCGACCTGCTCGATCAACTCCTGGTGCTCTGGCGCGCGGGTCGCGCCGCGGCGCTGCACGACCCCGCGGGGAAGTGATGGTTGACGTGCTGAAGGCAGGCCGAGGCCTGGAGCTGCGTCCGCTGAATCTGCGCGATGCGAAGGCCCTCTTCGCCCTGGTGGAAGCCAACCGGGAGCGCCTGCGGCGCTGGCTGCCCTGGCCCGACACCAACCGCAGTGTCCTGGATTCCCGGGCGTACATCCTCCGGGTCCGGGCCCACGCACGCCTGGGCCTGGGCCAGTCCTTCGGCGTGTGGTGGCAGGGTGCCCTCGTGGGCATCGCCGGGTTCGTATGGATCGATCCCGCCAACCACCGTGCCGCCATCGGCTACTGGCTGGCCCAGGAGGCGGAAGGCCACGGCCTGATGACCGCCGCCGTGCAGGCCCTGCTCCGCCATGGCTTCCATACCCTGAAGCTCAACCGCATCGAGATCCATGTCGGCATCCGCAACCGCCGCAGCCGCGCCATCCCCGAGCGCCTGGGCTTCCGCCGTGAAGGTACCCTGCGGCAGGTGGAATGCCTGGCGGACCGTCATGTGGATCACGCCGTCTATGGGTTGCTGGCGGCGGAGTGGCGGGGCCGCTAAACCGCGAGAGGGTCCTTCAGTAACCCGATTATGCGTCCTTACCTGCTTCTGCTTCTCCTTCCCACTCTGCCCTTGGCGGCCCAATCCACGCTGGTGTCCGTGATCCGGCAACCCCGCGCAACGGCGGCCGAATTCACCGTCCCCATCACCGAGCTCCAGGTGCGGGATCAGGGCGATTTCGCCCTTCTCCACTTGGGTGTGGGACTGGGCGCCCGCCACTGGGACGATGGCGACAACGCCATCCGTTTTGTAGCGGATGCCAACGCCACCGCCAATCAACTTTTCATGGGACTTGGCGCCATTGTGGAAGTGCCGCCGGGTGAAGGCGCCTTCGTCGGACCGCGCCTGCGAGTGGGCTGGGCCTTCCATCCCAGCTGGGCACTCAGCCTGGAAGGCGAGCACCTGGAACGCCCCTTTGCCCCCGGCCTGACCGTACGCCGCCGTAGCAGCCTCGGAGTGGTGCTGACGGCACGGTTATAAGCTCTGAGCGCCTACAGATGACGGCTGATAGCTAACCCAGCCCCGCCGCGTAGGTTAGGTTCAGCAGGGCCATGGCGCGGGTGACCTTCCCCACACTGTTCTTGGTGGTGTCGGTGTAGGGGATGCCCCGGCGGTCCAGGGCCTCGTAGTCGAAGTTGCCGTCGCCACTCAGATCGAAGCAGAGGGCGCCATCCTTGATCCAGTCCGTGTTGATCTGGTAGCCCGGTGCGGGCACCGCACTGACGATGACGTCGGCCATGCGGATGAACCGTTCCAAGTGGTCCTTGTTGGTGTTCGCGTGGCAGAGAATGGGCGTGGCCTTGAGGTTGGCCACCATGGCCGTGAGAGGGCGGCCGATGCGCAGGCTGTCGTTGATCACCAGTACCGTCTTGCCCACCAGCCAGGCATCGCCGAAACCGCGCTTCAGCGTCTTGACGATGGCCCGGGCCGTGCAAGGTGTCATGCAGCGGTGCTGGGTGCCATCGTCCATGCGCTTCCGGTACTTGTTCAAAAACCCGATGTTGATGGAGTGCAGACCCTCGATGTCCTTGCCCGGATCCACCAGATCCATCACTTCGTCGTCCTTGATCTCGGTATAACGCAGGGGATAGAAGATGAACACCCCATGGGTCTTCTCGTCCTGGTTGAGCCGCGCCACCAGCTTCACCAGCTGCATGCCGTTCTCCACCCGCAGATCCAGCGCGTTGATGCCCAGGCTCTCGCAGTCCTTCATGAGCCAGTGCTGGTAGGTGACGCTGCCGGGATCCTGGGTCCCGAGGATGACACCCAGGCCCGGGGAGAACCCCAGCTTCTTCACGTTAGAGCGCACCAACTCGAAGTAGTGCTGGGCGGTCTCCTGGCAGTCGAGCTTTCCTGTCAGCGTTGTGGGCATGTAACACCTCAGGTCTAGTCTATCGAATCCTGCGCCTCTCATCGGCAGCCGGCACCTCTATGCTGATTCCATGAGCCTCCCGAAGCCAAAGCCCAGCGAGATCCAGGCCCGTCTCCGCGCCGCCTATCCCGACGCCCGCTGCGCCCTCGACCACGGGGATCCCTACCAACTGGTGGTGGCAACCATCCTGAGCGCTCAGTGCACGGACGCCCGGGTGAACCTCACCACTCCGGCGCTCTTCGCCCGCTTTCCCGACGCGGCCGCCCTCGCAAAGGCCCGGCAGGAGGACGTCGAGGCCCTCGTCAAATCCACGGGCTTCTTCCGGAACAAGGCCCGGAACCTCATCAGCCTCGGCCAGGCCCTCATGGCCCGCCATGGCGGCAGGGTGCCTTCTGATCCTGCGGCGCTAGGTGCCCTCCCCGGCGTAGGTCAGAAAACCGCCAATGTCGTCCTGGCCAACGCCTTCGGCGTGCCTGCCCTGGCCGTGGACACCCACATCTTCCGCGTGGCCCGGCGCCTGGGGCTGTCCACGGCCACCACCCCCGAAAAAGTGGAGGCAGACCTCTGCCGCCTCTTCCCTCGCGAAGACTGGATCGAGCTGCACCACCAGCTCATCTTCCACGGCCGCCGCACCTGTGGCGCACGGCGGCCGGACTGCATAGGCTGCCCCCTGCTGGAGCTGTGTCCCACAGGCCTCGGCAAGATCAAGGATCCACACCTGGGCGTCAAGTTTACAGCCCCGGCCCAGGTGAGGAACCTCGCCCTGACTCCACAACCCACAGCCCATAGCCCACAGCCTAACTCCCGGCGCATCCTCAGCTTGGTACCCTCGGTCACGGAGCTGCTGGTGCAGTGGGGACTGGCGGCACAGATCGTGGGACGCACCCGCTACTGCATCGAGCCGCGCTGGATCCGCAATTCCGTGCCCACTGTGGGCGGGACGAAGGATCCCGACCTCGGCCGCATCCGCGCTCTGGCGCCGGATCTGGTGATCCTGGAACAAGACGAAAACCCGAAGGAGGTTGCCGAAGCACTCACAGCCATGGACATCCCCTGGCTGGCCCTGGAGATCCGCACCGTGAAGGATTGCGCCGCGGCCCTGCGCCTCCTTGGAGCAACACTCGGCGTGGCCGAGGTGGCCGAAGCGAGGGCCACGACGCTGGAGGCCTCCCTGAAGGGCCGACGCCGCCGGGGCCCGCGCACTCTAGCCCTCATCTGGAGAGATCCCTGGATGAGCGCCGGTCCCGATACCTACCTTGGCGATCTCCTGCGTCTGGGGGGACTCACACCCATCGGCCCGGATCGCTATCCCACGCTTACGGATGGGGAACTAGAGGCCCTGGCGCCCCATATCATCCTGTTGCCCACCGAGCCCTACCGCTTCAATCGGCGGCACCAGGCCGACCTGCAGAAGCGCTTCCCGGCAGCGGCCGTCCACCTCCTGGACGGGCAGGCCCTCACCTGGTACCTGAGCCGGACGGAAGCAGGTCTCGAGCTGATCCGGTCCCTCAGTTGATGCGGCGGTCGCGTCCCTTTCATGCCTCGTCATGCACCGGGGTTCCCTCCGAAAGTCCGGAGCCAGCCTGGAGTCGGGATCTGGCGCTCCCTATGCGGTGGCCTCGCGAGTTGAGGTAATCTGTGGGGCCTGGCCATTGGCTTGGAGGACCCTATGCCCTTGCCCCTGATCTGCCTGATGACCACCCTGCCCGCCTTGCAGGCGCCGGCCCCGGACAATGCCGTCCAGGCCGTGCTCGACACCGCCCGGGCCAAGGCCAAGGCGGTGATGGAAGCTCGCGCGGCCCACATGAAGGCCGGGAAGAACACCAAGGATTTCCGCGGCGATTGCACCAAGGAGCTGGCCGACCTGGACGCCCGCCTGGCCATGGAGAAGCGCCCCGAGGTCCGCCGGGCCCTGCTGGTGAGCAAGCTGTACCACCTCCAGCTGGCCAAGATCGATCCGCCACCTTCTTTCCTGGACCTCATCCAGCAGGATGTGCCACCCACAGCTTCCGTCTGGAGCCTGGAGCCCTCGCTGATCCTGCAACTCGCCGACGAGCAGGCCCCCGGCTGGGGTCCCTACGTGATGCAGGCCCGCGCCAAGCACCCCGACCCCGCCATCCGCAGCCTGCTGCTCTTCGATTACTTCTGGGACCGCCTGGATGCCAAAGACGAGGTCGCCTGGAAGGCTGCCTACAGCACCCTGCAGACAGAATTCACCACCACGACGCAGGCCAAGAAAGCCAAGGACATCCTGGACAGCGCCCAAAAGACCGCCATCGGCCACGCCGCCCCCGCCTTCAGCGTGACGGCCCTCGGTGATGCTACGGCGACCTACACGTTGGACACCTTCAAGGGCCGCTACCTCCTCATCGACTTCTGGGCCACCTGGTGCCCGCCCTGCCGGGCGGAGATGCCGGGCTTGCATGCCGCCTGGGCCAAGTTCAAAGGCAAGCCCTTCGACATCCTGTCTCTTTCCTTCGACCGCCGGATCGAGCACATCGCGCCCTTCCGCGCGCAAGCCGCCACGCCCATGCCCTGGAAGCATGCCTTCCTCGAAGGCGGCTTCCAGAACCCCCTCAGCGAAGCCTACGGTGTGAAGGGCATCCCCAAACCCCTACTCATCGGACCAGATGGCAGGATCGTGGCCAGCGGCAACGATCTGCGAGGGCCGAAACTGGAACCCACGCTGGAGAGGTTCCTGGGGAAGTGAGGCTGCTGTCTCTGCTGAATTCGCCGCGCGAATTCAGTCATCGTTAGGGCCCGCATCTGCGGGCCCTGTTCATTTCCCTTCAAGCCAGGCTCGCATCGATTCGGGCTTCTGGAAGCCAAGGATGCGGCGCAGTTCCAGGCCCTTAGCGTCCAGCAGGATGACAGTGGGATAGCTACGGATCTGCAGCCCGGTGGCCAGGTCTTTCCGCTTGGCATCGGTGTCGATGCGGATGGCTACGGCGTTCTCGGAGATCCACTGCTTCACGGCCGCATCGGGCCAGGTCTGCTCATCCAACTCCTTGCACTGGGCGCACCAGTCCGCGTAGATGTCCACCAGTACCAGCTTGTGCTCGGCCTTGGCCTTCGCCAGTGCGCCTTCCAGATCCTGCTCCAGCCAACCCGCATGATCCTCCTTCACCATGGTGGCGGTAGCACCTTTGGGAAGGAGATCCACCCCCAGGAAGGATTCCACGGCCCGCACACCCAGCAGCACGGCAAGGGCCAGCAGCAGCATGGCGAAGCCCTTGCGGAACTGGCCCACCAGATCCTCCGCCGCCTCGAAGATGCCGAAGACCGCCGCTCCCGCCAGCGTGACGAAGGCCCACATGGCGAAGTTCCCCCAGGCGGGCACGACGAGTCGCACGTTCCAGGCCGCGAAGCCCAGGACCACCAGACCCATGATCTGTTTGAAACGGGTGAGCCAGTCGCCGCTCCTGGGCAGACCCGCGGAGAAGGTCCCCACCACCAGGAACAGTACGCCCATGCCCAGGGCGAACACGAAGAGTTGCAGCCCTCCGAGCCACACATCCCCCTGCTGGGCAATGCCGACGAGAACGGCGCCGATGACCGGGCCCACGCAGGGGGCGGACAGCGGCCCCAGCACCAGACCCATGAGGAACGCGCCCGTGAAGCCCTTCCGCGAGCCATCGCCCTGGAGCCTCGTGGCGAGGCTTGGGGGCAGTGCGATCTCAAAGGCGCCGAAGAGCGACAGCGCGAAGACCGCGAACAGCAGGGATACAGGGATGAGGAAGGCCGGCTTCTGGGCGAAGGCACCAAAGGCCGCACCGCTCTTGGCCGCCAGCACCCCTAGCGTCGTGTAGGTCACGGCCATGCCCAGCACTAGCACCGCCGACAGAGCAAACCCCTTGGCCTTGCCGCCCCCCTTGGCCCCCACGATGGCCATGGTGATGGGAATCATCGGGTAGACGCAGGGCGTGAGTGATGCGCCCATGCCCGCCAGGAAGACCAGCAGCAAGGAGAAGAGCAGACCTGTGCGAGCAGGCTTGGCTGGTACCTCCGCCTGTTCGACTGGCGCTGTCGTAGGCACGCCAGAAGCCTCGACCCTTGGCCCATCGGGAGCCTTGTCCAACG
This sequence comes from uncultured Holophagaceae bacterium, assembly GCA_903927605.1. The sequence continues at coordinate 6,545 of CAIYNT010000079.1, read as the reverse complement.
GCAAAACCGATGGCATCGCCGCCGGTTTTGCCGCCGGAATGTCCGCCGCCTTCACCTCCAGCGGCCGCGTGGTGGGCGGGTAGCAGGCCCCGCCTTCGCCCTCGGTGCAGGGTTGGTAGGTCACCTGGAGGGTCACGGTGCCGCTGAGGCCTTCGCCGCTCACAGGGACCTTCACCGAACCGTGCCAGATCCCATCGCCAAGCTCGTCCTTCGCCGTCGTGGGCGGCAGCTTGCCTATCTTCAAGGTGCCCGGGCCACCCGCCTTCTTCACCTCCATGAAGGAGGCCTTCAGGTGCGCGCCTGTGGGCACGCCCACCACCACGGCACCCTTCTCGAAGCGGAGGGTCACATCCTTCACCGGGTCGAAGCTGGGATCCGCCCGCTGAGCCCAGGCCGTCACCGCGAAGCTCAGGCTCAGAACGAACGAGGTCAGGGCTCGCATGGGGCCTCCGGGCCGGAATCCTCCAGTCTAGCCCGCCGGCAGGATGCCACCTGAATCCTTTCCCTCAAACCAGTTAGCCTGGACCGATGCATCACGGTTTTCCCTTCCCCTGGTTCGAGCCGCTTCTGGCGCGGCTCCGCGAACACCTTTCGGCGGAACCTTTCCAACGTGATGCAGCCCACGATCTGGGGCACATCCTGCGGGTGGCGCGGCTGGCCTACCGGCTGGCGAAGGAGGAAGGCGCGGACCCGGAGGTCTGTGTGGCCGGGGCCCTGCTCCACGATCTGGTCTACCGGCCCAAGAATCACCTGGAATCCCCGCAAACCGCCCAGATGGCCGCGGACCTTGTGCCGCGCTGGTGTCAGGAGTCTGCGGGACTCGAATCTCGCGCCGAGGCCGTGGCCGACGCCGTGGCCAGCCACAGCTGGAGTGGGGGCGGCACGCCCGCCAGTCCAGAGGCCGCCGTGGTGCAGGACGCGGACCGGCTCGAAGCCCTGGGCGCCATCGGCGTGGCGCGGGTCTTCGCCACGGGCGCCAGCTTCGGCGCGGGGCTGTGGCACCCGGAGGATCCCTGGGCCGAGAGCCGCGAGTTGGATGACAAGGCCTGGAGCCTCGATCACTTCGAAAGAAAGCTCCTCAAGCTCGAAGCGGACATGAAGACGACCGCCGGCCAGCGCCTGGCTGTGGCCCGGCAGCGCACCATGCTGGCCTACCTCAAAGCCCTTCGCGCCGAACTCGGCACCGAGAGCTGATAGTCGACAGCCGAGAGCCGACAGCTGACAGCTATACTCAACCATGGCCTTCACCCTCTCCCTCCATCGCGTCTTCGTGGCGGACCACTTCCACGACCTGCCGGGCTTCCAGGAGGATCGCCACGGCCACAACTGGGAAGTCGAGGCCGCTGTGGAGCTGGCCTCCGAGGCGGAGGAACCGGCTTTTGCCGCGGCTCTGGATGCCTGGGTACACACCATCGACTACCACCTGCTGAATGACCTTCCACTAATGGCTGGGCGCAACCCCACGGCCGAGGTCCTTTCCGAACAGGCCTTCCACCACCTTCAAGGCGCAGCCTTGAAACCAAGTTGGGTGAAGGTCCGCGAAAAGGCCAACTACTGGGCGCTCTGTCGCAGCGGTGAGGCTCAATGAAGCTGGGAATCCTCGGGACCCTGCTGCTGGTGCTGGTGGCTTGCGGACGGACCGATCGGCCCGAGCCTACGGCTGTTCAGACGGTTAGCCCACAAGCGCCAGCTGCCAGTGTCTGGAGCTGGCACCCCCTGGGCGGCCTGGCCGTAGTGGAAGGCGAGGTGGCCGAGCCCACCGAACTCATCCTGGAAGGCCACTCCATCCGGGAGCACCGCTTCGCTGAACAGGGTCCGGTACGGTGGGAGTTCTTCCGCCCCCCCCCAGGCGAAACGGCCCTACTGCGCACCGCCGATGGCCGGGTGCTGGCGCGCTTTGAATTCTCGCTGCCGCCCGAGCCCCCAAAGGCTCCACGCGAGTCCCCTCGCCTCACCCGGAGGCCCGAACTCACGCCAACCCCGGTACCGCGGCCCGAACCCAGAACCATTCCCGAACCTCCCGTCCCGAAGGTCCATGCCGAAACCCGACTGAAAAATCTGCCCGTCCAAGCCCTACCCAAACGCAAGTCCCTCACTCTGCCTATGCCCATACCCGAAGGGCCGGCTCCAAGATTGTCTGCCGAAGCCTCGCTTCGGAGGCCCTTCCTGTTGCCCACCCCCGTTCCCGAATCACCGCCCCCGAAAACCCGGGCCGATGCGCGGTTGGGGAACCTCCCGGTCACGCCGATTCCAGACAGGAAAACCCCAGCCATGCCCAGCGCAGCCGCCCCTGTTGAGCTGCCACGCCGCGCGTCCATTTTTGCTCCGATCCTGGTCGACCCGGTGGTACCGCGGCCCGTGAACCCCGTGCCGCTCCCCGCCTCGTTGGCCACGCCAGTCCCACTGCAAGGTTCCAGCCTTGCCTGGCCCGGCATGGGGGAGGCCCTGAATCTCACCCGGGGCCCCGGGGGCCAGAAGCGTATCCTGCTCAGCTTTGACGGCGGGTCCAGCGCCGAGGTCGCCACCGAGGTGCTCGACCTGCTGAAGACCCGCGGTGTACGGACCACCCTCTTCCTCACCGGTGCCTTCATCCAGCGATACCCGACCCTTGTTAAGCGCATGGTGGCGGAGGGCCATGAAATCGGCAACCACACCATGAACCATCCCCACTTCGCACCGGGCATGAAGCGCGATCCCAAGTGGACCCGGGAGCGCGTGCAGCGCGAGCTGCTGGAGGCCGACGCGGCCCTGGTGCGCCTCCTCGGGCGACCCATGGACCCCTTCTGGCGCGCGCCCTACGGAGAGCACACGGCGGAGATCCGCCGCTGGGCCGAAGAATTGGGCTACCGCCACGTCGGTTGGAGCGAAGGAGCTGACACCCTGGACTGGGCAGGACCGAAGGACCGGCGCCTCTACCGCAGCGGCGAGGCCATCGTGGCGCGGCTTGAGAAGCGGCTGGGTCGCGATGGCGACGGCCTCATCGTGCTCATGCACCTGGGCTCGGCCCGGGAGCTGGGCGATCGCCCGACGGAGGGCCTCGGCGCGTTCATGGATCGCGCCCGCAAGGAGGGTTGGACCTTCGTATCCGCTGGCACCATTTTGCGCGACCTCGGAAAACCTGTCTGGGATCCGCATCAGCGGCTGGCCCTGCTGAACGGGCCTTTCGCGCAGAGCCGGTGAACCCGCAGCCGCTGGGCTACACTGTGGGTTCACACCATGGAGGCGATTTGCAGGGGGTCGGCCGCTGGATGCTGAGGGCAGTGCTGGGTTTCACGGCCCTGGTGCTGCTGCTCTCCCTGGGTAGCTTCCATCCCCTGGACCCCCATCCCTTCACCCAGGGCGCCACCGTCGCCGCTGTGCAGAACCTCTGCGGCACCGTGGGCGCCACCCTGGCCGGCCTGCTGCAGACCCTCCTGGGTGTCGGCGCCTGGATCGTACCGGCCTACCTGTTCTGGGAAGCCTGGCCCCGCGTGGGTCGCCACTGGCCCGGGCGCCTGGCCTGGCTGGGACTCGCGCTGTCCTTCTGGACCGCCCTCGGTGCCTTCGGCGATCGCGTCTGGACCGGACTGCCCGAAGGGGGGATCCCGACCTATCGCTGGGGTGGCTGGCTCGGCAGCGCGGTCTGGCCGCTGGAACGCCACTTCCTGGGCCCCGTGGGGCTGCCCCTTCTGCTGGTCGTCGTGATGCTGGTCTGCGCTCTCGTGCTGGCGCCCGCGCTCACCCGCGGACTGGGCCGCCTGCTCACGCGCTGGCTGGGCGAGAGGGCCTGGCCCTGGATGAAGCCCATGCCGGCGAAGGGCCTCCAGCACTTCCTGACCATGGTGAAGCGGCCCTTCCTGCGGGGGCGCAACCCGGACCAGGCCGACATCGATGCTGGGGATGCCGCCGCCCTTCAGGCGCTGGTCCAACGCCAGCAGGCCCTCGAGGACCAGCGGGAGTCCCTCCTGAAGGCCGAGTTGGAAACGGCCGACGCCAAGAAGAAACTCCCCCCCGTCAGGGCCGAAGACCTGCTGCCCCCCATCCATTCCATGAATCTCGATGCGGCCTCAGCCGTTATCGAGGCCCAGGCCCTTTCCGCTGCGGGTCCCGTGGCCACCGGAACCGGGCCCACGGCCCCCTTCCGGACGAAGCTGCTGGCGGAAGCCCCACCGCCACCCACGCCCAGACCCACCGTAGCCCGCGCCCGAGTGGCCAAGGATCGCTTCGGGCGCGAGAGCGTCCAGCCGCCACTGCCGCTGACGGAACCCACGCCCGCAAGACCACTCCCACCCCTGCCGCCAGACCCGCCGGGGCCTTCCTTCGCCGAACGAGAAAGCCTGCCGCCCCGCCGCCTCTTCGACCCACCGGGCCAGCACGCCAAGGTCGACCTGGCCATCCTGGAGATCATCAAGGAGCGGATTGGACAGAAACTGTCCGAATTCAAGATCAAGGGTACCGTCACGGGCATGCAGCCCGGGCCGGTGGTCACGGTCTTCGAGTTCCAGCCCGATGCCGGCATTCCGCTTTCGCGCATTCTGGGCATGGAAGAGGATCTCGCCCTGGCCCTGCAGGCCGAGGCCGTGCGCATGGATCGGATCCCAGGCAAGAACCTGGTGGGCATCGAGGTGCCAAACCCCAAGCGCGAGATCATCACCTTCCGCGAGATCATCGACAGCCCCGCCTTCCGCGATGCAGGCGGCCTGCTGCACCTGGCGCTGGGCAAGGACATCGCGGGCCGGCCCGTGGTGGCGGACCTCAACAAGATGCCCCATCTGCTTATCGGCGGCAGCACCGGCAGCGGCAAGAGCGTCGGCGTGAACGCCATGATCTGCTCCTGCCTCGTGCGCGCCATGCCCAACGAGGTGAAGCTCATCCTGGTGGATCCCAAGATGGTGGAGCTGGGCGTCTACGAGGACATCCCACACCTCTGGGCACCGGTGGTGACGGACATGAAAGAGGCCGGCCGCGTCCTCAAGTGGGTAGTGGCCCAGATGGAGGACCGCTACCGGCGTCTGGCCCTGCTGAGTGTGCGGGATCTGAAGGGCTTCAACACCAAGATCGCGGATGCCGGCGGCATGATGGATCTCACGGACCGGACGCCCAATCCCCGCTGGCCCGACCGCCCCGCCGTGCTGGAGCCCCTGCCCTATGTGCTGGTGGTGATCGATGAGCTGGCGGACCTCATGATGGTCGCCCGCAGCGAGGTGGAGGACAGCATCGCCCGCATCGCCCAGAAGGCCCGGGCCGTAGGTATCCACTTGATCTTGGCTACCCAGCGGCCCAGCGTGGACGTGGTCACGGGCGTCATCAAGGCCAACCTGCCCAGCCGCCTCAGCTACCGGGTGCGCACCAAGATCGATAGCCGCACCATCCTGGATTGCAGTGGGGGCGAGCAGCTGCTCGGCGCGGGCGACGCCCTGTTCCTGCCCAACGGCGCCAGCCACCCGAAGCGCATCCACGCACCCTTCCTCAGCGAGGACGAGACCCTGCGCCTCGTCACCTGGCTCCGCGAACGGGGCCGGCCCGACTACAACCAGGCCCTCATCAGCGCCATGGAGACCGAGGAGGAAACCGCCCTCTTCGACGACGTGGACATGACGGGTGTCGATGACATCTATCAGCGCGCCGTGGCCGTGGTCATGCGCGAGCGCAAGGCCAGCACGAGCCTGCTCCAGCGCAAGCTGAACCTTGGCTACGGCCGTGCCGCCCGCCTCATTGACCGCATGGAAGAAGAGGGCATCGTCGGCCCCGACCGGGGGGCGGGAAAGCCACGGGAAGTCTTTGCACAGGCGGAGTGACTCAAGGTGTCTGGGGAGCCACAGGTACCTCTAAATCCAACATGATCCTCTTGGGCCGCCAGTGGCTGCGCTGGGAGGGATCGGCCATGCCGGCAGCATGGCAGGTGCGACAGGCCTCCAGTTGGGCATCGTTGCCCCGCCAGTAGGCCCTGGAAGCACCGCCGAACTCCTGGCGGCGCTCCAGGGGGATGCGGGGCCAATAGAAGGTGAGCGCTGGGCCCGAAGCCTTCATCTCCAGTGTGTAAAGCGGGCCGAGGTCGGGACCAGGTCGGCCCCAGCGGTCCTCCGCGGAACTGAGGACCACGTAGGCACCCTGGGGGAGAGACTGGCCGGCCCGGTAGGCGGCTGCGGCTTCGGGGCTGGCCCAGGCGCGGATCCAGCGACCGCCGTGGGCCAGGGATTTCACGGGATCCGGGTGGATGGCTTCCAGGGCCGCGTAATCCAGCGCCCGCACGGGAACATCGGATTCTGGATCTTGAACGGCCTTGGCCAGGATGGGGGCGGAAGGCACCGGCGTGGAGGCTATCGCTGGCAGAGCCACCGGGCCCCTGGCCCTGCTTTGAGCCAGCTTGTATCCGCCCTGGCCCGCCAGGAGCAGCACGGCACACCAGGCCAGCCCCAGGGCTAGTGTAGGTCGCCAGAAATACGTGCAACATCCAGAGCCTGCCGCGCTCGGGTGACCTTTGCAAGGTCCGACCATCCGTGGAAATGCTCAAGAGCCGGTTGACCGTCCCGCGTCCGCAATAGGATGTCCCGCGGATCCATCTG
>CAIYNT010000078.1 GCA_903927605.1 uncultured Holophagaceae bacterium | reverse complement strand
TCGCCCTGGGCCTGGCGCTGGGCCACGAGGCTGGCGGCGTAGTTGCCGGCGCACTTGGCGAAGCCGGTGCCGCCGGGCGCCGCACGGACATAGTCATCGGAGATCCACACGGTCACAGGCTTCACACCGGCGGGGAAGTAGGCGCCGCTGGGGCTGGCCAGGAGGATGAACAGGTACTCGTTGCTGGGGCGCACACCCAGGGCGGGTTCCATGGCGATCATGAGGGGGCGCATGTAGAGGCTCTCGCCCACAGCACCGGGCACCCAAGCCTGGTCCTGCGTGATCAGGGCCTTGGCCGCACTCAGGAAGGTCGCTTCCGGCAGCTCGGGCATGGCGAGCCGTGCCGCCGAGGTGTTGAAGCGCCGTGCGTTGGCTTCGGGGCGGAAGCAGGCGATGGCGCCATCCGGCTGCTTGTAGGCCTTGAAGCCCTCGAAGATGGCCTGTCCGTAGTGCAACACCGAAGCCGCGGGATCCAGCTCGATGGGCGCGTAGGCCCGCAGAACTCCCCGGTCCCAGCCCTGGCCGTCCCGGTAGTGGACCACGACCATGTGGTCCGTGAAGATCCGGCCGAAGCCGGGATTGGTCATGCGCTTCGCCCGCTCTTCGGGACTGGCGGCGTGGGCGGAGGGGCGGATCTCGATCATGGCGTCGTTCGTGGTGAGGCTCACAGCAGCTCCTTGTCTAAATCAGGATGACCGGATCAGACCCGATGGACCAGATGGCCGAGTCGGGCGATGGCCTCCCGGGTGGTCGCGGGGTCATGGGTGGAGAAGTTCAAGCGGAGGCAGTTGGTGCCCCGGCCATCGGCGAAGAAGAGCGGCCCCGGTGCGAAGCCGAGGCCGTGCTGCAGGGCGTCCCGATGCAGGTCCAGCGCAGAGAAATCCTCGGGCATCACGACCCAGAGGTGCATGCCGCCCTTGGGTTCGGAGACCTGCGTGCCGGGCGGGAAATGCTCCGCCAGGGCCTCGACCATGGCATCGCGGCGCTCCTTGAGGGCCCGGCGGAGTCTGGCCAGGTGACGACGGAAGCCGCCGTCATCAAGGAACCGCGCCACCACGGCCTGCATGAGGGGCGGCTGGGCGATGGTCTGCACCTCCTGGATGGGGGCCATGCGGCGCAGCAGATCGTGCTTCGCGATGAGGTAGCCCAGGCGGAGACCGGCCGCCAGGGACTTGGAGAAGCTGCCCAGGTGGATGACATGGTCGGCGCCCTCCAAGCGCCGGAACGGCGGCAGGGAGCTGCCGGAGAAGCGCAGGTCACCGTAGGCCGAATCGGTTACCAGGAGTACGCCATGGCTTCTCGTCAGCGCCAGTACCCGCTCCCGGCGGGCCTTGGACTGGGTCATGCCGGTGGGATTGTGGAAGCTGGGCACGGTGAAGAGCAGCTTCGCTTCGCTGCGCTGAAGGGCCGAGGCCAGGCGATCCGGATCCAGGCCCTGCCGGTCCACGGGCACGGGCACCGCCTCCCGACCCAGGGCCCGGATGAGGGCCAGGATGCCCACGTAGCAGGGGCTTTCCACCAGCACCCGGTCGCCGGGCACCGTGAAGGATTCCAGTGCCAGGGCCAGGCCCGACTGGGCGCCGGGGAGGGCGCGGATGCCCCAGCCCTCATCGATGGGCTCGCCTTCCGTGGCCAGCCAGCGGCCCACGGCTTCCAGGTAGGGCGCGAAGCCCGCGGGCGGGGAATAGACCCAGGCTTCGGACCCGAGCTCCTTCAGGACCTGGGCCGTGAGGCGCCGCAGCTGCTCGCCTGGCACCAGGTCCGAAGGGATGAAACCAGCGGAAAAGCTCACCAGGTGGCGGTCCTGGACCCGCTCCAGGGTCTCGCCCAGCCAGGAGCCCAGTTCGCCGTCATGGACCAGCAGGGACGATCCCTCGAAGGGGAACTCGCTGCTGGCCCGCAGCCCCGAGGCCTCGGGCAGTCGCGGCGCCACAAAGCTGCCCCGACCCTGTACGGTCTGGATCCACCCCGTGCGCTTCAGGCCCGCGATGGCCTTCAACACGGTGAGGCGATGCACACCCCAGCGCTGGGCCAGCTCCGGCACGGCGGGCAATCGGGAGCCTGGGCGCCATTCGCCCTGCTGGATCAGACCGCGGAGCCGCCGCTGCAATTGCAGGTAGAGGGGGCTGGAAGCGCCAGGATCGAGGGTGGGATCGAGAGTCATCCCTATCAGGATCGATCCAAATGCCTCCCGAATCAAAGAAACGATATGAAATTCACAGCCTAGAACAGACCATCTAAGGCCGGGATGTCTGTTCCCTAAATTTCTCAGACCACCCTAGACTGCTTTTCGGCCTCAACCGGCCCAGGTTTCAAGCATCCATAATGGAGTACCGGAGGACCCATGCGTGCCCTGCCCCTTGCCGCCGCCCTGCTGTCCCTGGCCCTGCTCGGGGCCTGCAGCAGCTACAACGTGACCTACGACTACGATGTGACGGCCTCCTTCGCGCGCTATCACACCTTCGACTACTACACCTCGAAGAAGGGCACGGGCGGCACCACCACCCTCATGGACAAGCGGGTGCGGGCGTCTGTGGAAAAGGAACTGCTGACCAGGGGCTTTGCCATGGAGACCAAGGCAGACCCTGATTTCCTGGTCACCTACTACCCCATTGTGAAGAACCGGAAGGTGCGCACCACCGTCCGCTCCGGCTGGGGCTGGGGCTACCGCCCCTTCTATGGCGGCGTGGGCGTGGCCACCAGCAGCGTGCGGAACTACAAGGAAGGCACCATCGTCATTGAGATCGTGGACTTCAAGACCAACCAGCTGATCTGGCAGGGCGCAGCAGACGGCGCCCTCACCGGCTTGAACAATCCTGAGGACGCCAACGACGTGGTGCCCAAGGCCGTGCGGGACATCCTCGCCAAATTCCCACCGAAGTAGCAGGGGCCACCACCTTCATCGGGACTGGCTGTTTCCGTCACGGATTCCCGCCGAACGATGAGGGACCGGCCGAGTTCCACCGAACGGACTATTGTGGATGCGCCGTGGGAGTGGCATGGTCAGCAGGCCACACTCGGCGAGCGGCGGCGTGCTCGAAGGAGGTCCCGTGTCCCCCAGTCACCCGATGTGCCGTCAGATCCTGAAAGCTGGGCTTGCCGGTGGGCTGGCGCTGCTGGTGGCCTGTGGTGGCGGACATAGCGGAACGACCGGCGGAACCACCACTCCGCCCCCGCCTCCACCAATCACAGCAGACGTCACCGTGACCGTGAACCCGGCGAACACGCACCCGATCTCCCCATACATCTACGGCCTCAACATCGCGGCGGGTATCGCGGGCGCTCCGCCCGGCCTGACCCTCGACCGGGCTGGAGGCAACCGCTGGACGGCCTACAACTGGGAGACGAACGCATCCAACGCCGGCAGCGACTATTTCTATGAGAACGACAACTACCTGAGCAGCAGCACCACCCCGGCGGAAGCCATCCACAGCTTCATCGCGGGCGATCACGCCGCCGGCCTGGCCAGCATCATCACTTTCCAGATGCAGGGCCTCGTCTCCGCCGACGAAAGCGGACCGGTCAGTACCGCAGCCCCACCAGACATGACTCGGTTCAAGACCGTTGCCTTCCAGAAGAGCACCCACTCCTCAGCCGCCTTCACACTCGCTCCGCCGATCACCGACGCCTACATCTACATGGACGAGTTCATCTGGGCCCTGGACCAGAAGTTCACCGGGCAGGACATCTTCGGAACGGCGCCAACCACTCGGCCCGTCTTCGCCCAACTGGACAACGAGCCGGAGCTCTGGAATTCCACGCACCTTGAGGTGCAGGGGCCGACTCCCATCACCTCGGATGCCTACATCGCCCGAACCATCAGTCTCGCCACGGCCCTCAAGAACCAGTTCCCGAACCTGATCATCCTCGGTCCCGTGCACTACGGGTTCAATGGCATCTACAACTGGCAGGGAGAACTGAGCGCCACGCCCTCGGGCAGCAACTGGTTCCCGGACAAGTACCTTCCCGCGCTCAAGGCCGCCTCCACGAGCTACGGCAGGCCCCTGGTAGACGCGTATGATTTTCACTGGTATTCAGAGGCCACCGACGGCGCCGGCCACCGCGTGACCGACCTCAACGGCTCCACCCTCACAGATGCCCAGGTCCAGGCCATCGTCCAGAGTCCGCGCAGCCTCTGGGACACGACCTACACAGAGAATTCCTGGATCACCAGCGTCCTCGGCCAACCGATCTACATCCTGGGCCGTCTGCAGGCACGCATCGCCTCCAGGTACCCGGGGATGAAGCTGGCGATCACGGAGTACAACAATGGCGGTGCCCAGCACATCGCCGGCACCCTCGCCCAAGCCGATAACCTGGGAATCTTCGGCGCGCAGGGGCTCTTCGCCGCCAACCTCTGGCCGCTGGCGACCAGCCAGTCCTACCTGCTGGCCGGATTCCGTGCCTACCGCAATTTCGATGGAGCGGACGCCCACTTCGGCGACACCGCCGTGCAGGCCACCTCCAGCGACGTGGCCAAAGTCTCGGTCTACGTCAGCACAGACAGCGCCCGCCCCGGCCGGGTGGTGCTGGTGGCCATCAACCGGTCCACCTCGGCGCAGGTGATCACCATCAGTGGCCAGCCCCTTTCCGGGACCGCACACCTCTACCAGATGACCGCGACGAGTGCCCAGGGGCAGAACCCCGTCCGCCCCCTGTTGGCAGGCACCCAGGCGGTTTCGGAAGCCTCTCTGACCCTGACACTGCCCGCCTTGAGCGTGACCACCGTGGACGTGTTCTAGACGTCTTTGACGAAGGGGCTGAAGTCGGTGCCCTCGTCGTAGACATCCACACCTTCGGTGCGCTTGAGGAAGGCTACGATGGCATAGGTGATGGGTGTCGCAGCCGCCTCATAGAGCACCTTGAACAGGTACCCGCTGGCCGCCATCACGAGGATGGTACGGACCGGCAAGGTGAAGGCGAAGAGACCGAAGGTGACCACGAGGCTGTCCACGGCCTGTCCCGCCACCGTGCTGCCGAGGGTGCGGGTCCAGAGCCATCGTCCCCGGGTCCAGAGTTTCATCCTCGCCATGACGTAGCTGTTGACGAACTCCCCGATCCAAAACGCGGCCAGGCTGGCCAGGATACCCCGGGTCGCAGCGCCGAAGACGATCTCGAAGGCCCGCTGGTTCTCCTTAGGCCAAGCCGGAGCCGCCGGCAGCCACACCATGAACAGAGCGAAAAAACCCATCAGCACGTTGGCCAGGAAGGCCGTCCAGATGGCCCGGCGGGCGCCGCCGTAGCCGTACACTTCCGTGAAGATGTCACCGAAGATGTAGGTAATGGGGAAGAGCAGCTGGGCGCCGCTGAAGATGAAAGGACCGATCTGAGTCGGCTTGGGCCCCACGAGGTTGCTGATGAGCAGCAGCACCACGTACACGTGGACCAGCAGATCGTAGTGCCGGTAGGCAGCGAGGCGGTGGTCCCGGGCGGTGATCTTCTGGAGCAGGGCTCGCAAAGCACCTCCGAATTGAATGCCACAGCTTATCCTACCGACCTGGGATGGGCCGGGTCCCAGGGAGCAACTGGTCGGACTTCAGCGACAGGCTGGCCCGACGCACCGCCCCTTTGGATGGACGACCTGATTGGCGCACACAGCGGGTCAGAGGCGGCATTATTTTACTTTGCAACCTGGACACGACCGCGGGGAGGAACGATCCTTCGGACATGCTCACTAAGAAGAACACGAGAGGGTATTGCATCCAGGCCGGGGTGCGCTGTTTTGTGACCGCTGGGCCGCCGGGGAGTGAGGTCCCCAGCCATTTTCCGGGGAAACATCAGGTGACTTTGGGGGGATCTGAACAAGTCCGGTACCTTCTGGACTCAAAGTTGGAATGGGGCATGGGACCTGCCCCTATTCGCCCACAGATCGGCAGCGGGAGAGGCTCACAATTACCCCATCGTCATGGGGCTTTCTAGCAATGGAGATCCGATGTCGTGCCAACGCCTAGTCTTCCTGCTCCCCGCGCTCCTGCTTCCAGGCATGGCCTTTACTGGGGCCTTCGCCGAGCAATGCAAGGTCACCCAATTGGATGTCCGGGTCAATCCCCCGAACTACAAGGGACATGGACCAGCCCATTTCCGCTGGACCGGCGAGATCTTCGTGAGCCCGCACAAGGAACCGGTGAAGGTGCGATTCCATTGGGCGCGGAGTGACAAGGCACATTCTCAGGACACGGAGATCGTGCTGAAATCGGGCGTCACCAGCTACCAGGTCCACGACGATTGGGAGCTCGGTCCCTCCGGTGGCAAGGCCAAGGGTCATGTCTGGGAACAGCTTTGCGTGAAGGCCCCCTCGGGCAAGAACAGCAACCTGGTTGTCGCCGACTTTGAATGGGCAAAGTGACATTGGGGTGTGTCAGGAGTGGATAGCCACTACGCGGCCGGACCAAAGGGTGGTGACGGTCGCTCTCTATGGGGGGAAACCATGTTTCGGACCATGCGTGTCCTGGTCTGCACTCTGATTCTCGCCTTGGCTGGCGCTGACGGCTGGGCGCAAGAAGCCGATGCGGGAGGATGCAAGGACAGCCCGCTCTTCAACCGGATGCCCGGCTTCTACATCGAGCGGTGCGAGAACCGGGATTTCGAATCCCATGGGTTCGGCATCGTGAAGGGCAAGGAGATCAAGGTGGAGGGGCGCTACTCGGAAACACTCTACGGCATCCAGCCCGGTGCCAAGGAGCCAAGCCGACTGCAGGTCCAGCGGAACTACGAGAATGCCGTTGCGAAGATTGGTGGCAGCGTGGTCGCCAGGAATGATGACGGCGATGTCTTCCTGAAGGTGGTCAAGGACGGGAAAGAATTATGGGTCCACGTCAATGCCTACATCACCTCCCAGTACTCCGTCTACATCGTCGAGAAGGGCGGCATGGCACAGGACATCCAGGCCAACGCGGCGGCTTTCTCCAGCGGCCTCCAGGCCGAAGGCAAGATGGCCATCTATGGCATCCACTTCGACACCGGCAAGTCTGAAATCAAGCCCGATTCCGAAGCCACCCTGGGGGAAATCGCCAAGCTGCTGAAATCCCAGCCAGCACTCAAGCTCAACGTGGTGGGACACACCGACAATATGGCCACCATCGATCTGAACATGCGCCTCTCCCAGGCCCGGGCGGAAGCGGTGGTCCAGGCCCTCGTCGCAAGATACGGAATCGCAACCGGACGCCTGAAGGGCTATGGCGTGGGACCCCTGGCGCCCATGGCCTCCAACGGCACGGAGGAGGGCAGAGCCAAGAACCGCCGCGTGGAACTGGTCAAGCCATAGGATTCTGCTTTAGAAGAAGTGGGCCCGCGGTGCGCGGCGATACCAGAGTCAGGTCCGATCCTGAACCGGAAGCGCTAAACTGGAGGTTCATCATCAGGAGAATCCATGGCCCAGATCACCCTCAAAGGCAATCCCATTCACACCTCCGGTGAGCTGCCAAAGGTCGGCAGCGCCGCGCCGGCCTATACATTGGTGCGCACCGATCTGTCCGAGGTCTCCGGCAAGGACCTCGCTGGTCAGCGCGTGGTATTGAACATCTTCCCCAGCCTGGATACACCCACCTGCGCGGCCAGCGTGCGCAAGTTCAACGCTCGGGCCAACGAGAAGCCCAATACGACGATCCTGTGCGTGAGCGCCGATCTGCCCTTCGCCCAGAAGCGGTTCTGCGGCGCCGAGGGCCTGGACAACGTCGTCCCCGCCTCTGTCTTCCGGAACGCGGACTTCGGCCCGGCCTTTGGCGTGGCCCTGGTGGACGGTCCCCTCAAGGGCCTCCTGGCCCGCGCCGTGGTGGTGGTGGATGGAGCGGGCAAGGTGATCCACACCGAGCTGGTCCCGGAGATCGCCCAGGAACCCGACTACAACGCAGCGCTGGCGGTGTTATAGAGTTGTCAGCTATCAGCTATCAGTTGTCAGACAACTGATTCGAGCGGCCCTTCGGGGCCGCTCGTCTATCCGATGCGATCCATCTTCCGGAGTTCGGGCACCTTCCAGGATGTGAAGACCACCACCAGCAGGGTCATGCAGCCACCGAAGACCACGGAAGACACCAGACCCATGAACCGGGCGGCCACGCCACTCTCGAAGGCGCCGATCTCGTTGCTGGAACCAATGAACACCTGGTTCACCGAGGACACGCGCCCAAGCATGTGCGCGGGCGTCACCATCTGCAACAGCGTAGAGCGTAGCACCACGCTCACGTTGTCCACGGCGCCGCTGGCAGCCAACAGCAGGAGGCTCAGCAGGAAGCTCCGGCTGAGGGCGAAGGCGATCATGGCCACGCCGAAGGCCCCCACGCAGATCAGCAGCGTCCGTCCCGCCCGCCTCAGGGGCGGGAGGTGGGCCATGGTGAGGCCCATGAGCACAGAGCCCACCGCTGGGGCCGCCCGCAAAGCGCCCAGGCCCTGAGGACCGGTCTTCAGGACCTCCTTGGCGAACACCGGCAGCACGGCCACGGCCCCACCGAACAGCACGGCGAACAGATCGAGGCTGATGGCCCCCAGGAGCAGCCGCTGGGAAAAGACGAACCGGAGCCCCTCTCCCAGGCTCGTGAAGATTGAACCTGTACTGGGCCGTGGCGGTTTCGGAACATAGCGGATCAGCAGCAGCCCAAGTGCCCCCGCCAGTAGCAGGATCATCACGCACACGTGGGCCGCGACTGGGCCGCGCCAGGCATAGACGAGGCCCCCAAGAGCCGGTCCAATAACCATGCCCGCGTGGAAGACCGCGATGCGCCAAGTGGACCCGTTGGCGTAGAGTTCCTTGGGCAGCAGGTCCGTGCCCAGGGCCACATTGGCCGGCCGGTAGAAGGCCCGGACGATGCCCGTAAGGAAGATGATCCCGTAGATGGGGGCCACCACGTGGGCCAGCGGGCCCGACAGGGATCGCCAAGTGAAGAAACACAGCAAGGCGGAGCAGACCGCCAGACTCAGGATAGAGGCCAGGCAAAGGCGGAGCCGATTCAACCGGTCGGCTGCGTGGCCCCCGAAGAGTGCCACGGCCAGGAAGGGGAGAGCCTCGGAAAGGCCCACTAGGCCCAGGGCCAAGGGGTCGCCAGTCCGGTCGTAGACCTGCCAGGCCACCACCAGGCCCTGCATCTGGAGCCCCAGGGTGATGAGCCCCATGGACGCGATAAACCAGCGGTAGTCGGGATCGCGGAGAACGGCGTAGGGATCATGCGCCTCGGGAGGCTCAGCCATGACGCTTCACTCGTACCTCGCGATCGCCGGATCGCAGTGCGGCCTCCGGGGAAGCCGACGGCACGAAGCTCCGGCAAGGAGGGAAACAGGGGCCGATGTGATGGCGCGACTCACTCGTACCTCAGCGCATCGATCACATCCAGGTTCGCGGCCTTCAACGCAGGCAGGAACCCCGCCACCACGCCCACCACACCGCTGAAGCCGAGGCCCAGCACGACGGCCCAGGTCTCCGTGACGGCGGGTACCTGGAACTTCTGGAGGATGGCTATGGACGTGAAGGCAAAGCCGACCCCAATGAGCCCACCGAAGAAGGCCAGCACAATGGCCTCCACCAGAAACTGCCAGAGGATGTTCTGCTGGGTGGCGCCCAGAGCCCGTCGCACCCCGATCTCGCGGGTGCGCTCCGTGACGCTCACCAGCATGATGTTCGAGATGCCGATGCCGCCGACCACCAGAGAGATGCTGGCGGCCACGGCGAGCAGGGCCGTGAGGATGCCCGCCTGCTGGGCCTGCATCTGCACGATGTCATCCTGCTTGCGGATCATGAAGGGGTCGTCGTCCTTGGGGGCGGTTTTCATCCGCTGGCGCAGCAGGGCCGTGATCTCGGCTGCCGCCACATCCGCCTTCCCGTCCTGGGCGCTGGCTATGATGCGCTGGATCTTGTCGCGGCCCATGACCTTCCGCATCACCGTGGTGTAGGGGGCCACGATGAGGTCATCCTGATCCCCGAACATCCCAGCGCCCTTCACTTCCAGCACGCCTACCACGAGGAACGGCAGCGCCCCGCCCCCACCACCCCCACCGATCTTGATGGTCTGGCCCACGGGGTCGTCCCCGTTGGGGAACAGGTTAGTCTTCACGGTATTGCCCAGCACGCAGACCTTGGCCAGACCGCGAACTTCCGCATCTGTGAAGAACCGTCCGTTCGCCACCTCCCAGCCCCGGATCTGGAGGAATTCGGGCCCTGTTCCCTGAACCTGGGTGACGTAGTTGTTGCTCTGGTAGATGATCGGGCGGGTCGTCTGCACCTGCTGGGAGGCCGTGACCACGCTGCTTTGCGAGAGTTCCTGCTTGATGAGAGGGACATCGCTTTCGAGCAGGATGTCCGCGCTACCTATGGCCATGGGCCCGAACCGGTTGCCGCCGGAACCGGGAAAAATGGTCAGCATGTTGGAGCCCATGTTCTGGATCAGGGCGATGGAGGCCCGCTTGGAGCCTTCGCCGATGCCGATCATGGCGATGACCGCGCCCACGCCGACGATGATGCCGAGCATGGTCAGGAAGGCCCGCATCTTGTTGCGAGTGATCGCGAAAAGGGCCAGTTTCAGGAACTCAGTCAGAGCCAAGGTCCACCCCCCGCCGGGCCCACGAGATTACAACGGCGTCTCGCGTATCGCCGGCAGGCGATGCCGAGAGAAGGGCCAGTTTCAGGAGCTCAGTCAGAGCCACGGTCCACCCCCGGCTAGCGCTTTCCGCCCGGACTGCCGCTCGGCGAAGCTGGAGTGCTGCCCGCCTGCTTCGAGTTGTCGACGCCAAACAGGATCTGCATCCCCTCCGTGAGCCCTTCCCCGCTCACTTCCGTGAACTGGCCATCGGAGATACCGACCTTTACGACAAGAGCCTTGGGCTTGCCATCCTGCAGCACCCAGAGGCGGTCCTCCCGCCTGGCGACGACGCCGCCCTTGGTCCCGGTACCGCTCTGGGCACCTCCGCCGGGGCGCTGACCTCCAAACATCATGGGCTGACCCAGCCTGGGCCCATCCGCCTTCTTCTCGTCCTTCATGAAGGCGGCGGGATTGAAGCGGAGGGCCGCGTTGGGCACACGCAACACATCATAGTGCTTGGCGGTCTCGATGGTGACATTGGCCGTCATGCCGGAGCGGAGGGCCAGGCTTCCCGTGAACCTGGGCCCGGGGATCATGCTGGAGCCTCCTGGAATGCGCGCCAGATCCTGGGGATCCATCTTGGCGATCGGCAGCACCATCGGCAGAGGCTTCGCCTCCCGTGCCTGCCGTTCCTTGAACCGCTTGAGGAAGGCCTCCTTCGTGGCGCCCTCAGGCAGACGGCCCTTCATGCGTTCCCAGGCCTTGTCGGGATCAGGCGCGCCCTCCTGACCGCCATCCTTGGGCGGGGTCTCTGCTTTGGCCTTCCCGGCTTGGGCCCTGCCAGCAAGCGTCTTATCGCCATTCTCGGGATCCGAAAGCGGCTCGTTGGGCACGACCATTTCCACCACGTAGGTCACCACATTGTTGTTGGTCACCGGCTCCTGGCGGACCAGGCTCACCCTGGCTGTGAACTGCTTGTCCGGCAGGCTGTCCACATTGAAGAGTGCCTTCTGCCCGACCTGGACAGCGTCGATATCGGACTCGCCGATGGAGACCTGGATCTTCATCTTCGACAGATCCTGGGCGATCATGTACAAGCTCGGCGTGCTGAAACTGGCGGCCACGGTCTGCCCCACGTCCGCCAGCCGGGAGATGACGACGCCATCCACCGGGGCGGTGATGCGGCAGTAGCCGAGGTTGGTCTTGGCATGGTCCAGGGCGGCTTTGGCGGAGCCCAGATTGCCATTGGCATTCTTGAGAGCCGTGTCCTTGGTGTCGAGATCCTGGGGAGCCAGGAGCTTCTCGTCGAAGAGTCGTTTGCTGCGGTCGTAGTCCACCTTCGCGAAATCATAGGCGGCCTGGGCCCGGTCCAGGCTGGCCTGGGCATCCTGGAGCTGGGACACCCACACCGTGGGGTCGATCTCGGCGACGAGCTGCCCCTTCTTCACGATGCTGTTGTAGTCCACATAGAGGGCCGTGATCACGCCGGACACCTGGGTGCCGACAGCCACCTGCACCACCGGACTCACGATCCCGGTGGCGACGACCTTCTGGGTGACATTGCCCCGGTCCAGCTTGGCCATGCGCCACTTCACCTCGTCCTTGGGCCGGGTCCAGACATAGCCTGCCCCACCAACCAGCACCACGACGCCGATTCCAAGACCGATCCAAGTAGTCCGCTTCATGGTGCCGCGCTCCATCTATCCAAAGGCTGGTGTCCGTCCAGTCTTCAACCTTCGCATAACGATGTATGGACCGCCAGCCGAGGCTCCTGGTTGAGCTCGATTTCCCCAAATCAGCGGATCAGTCCGAGGCCTTCCACCAGGGCGCGTCGGGCAAAGCCATCGGCCAGGAAGGTCTGCATAAGGCCTCCAGCCAGGACAATGGCGGCGGCCACCAGGACGGTTGCACCTGCGAGGGGGGCATGAACGGTGGGACGATCCGAGGCCAATCGTTCGGCCTCGGCGCTGGGCGCCTGGAGGAAGAGGGCCACCAGGAAGCGTAGGTAGTAGTAGGCGGACACGAGGCTCGCTAGCACACCGAGGATTGCCATGCCCACATGGCCGGTACTCACCAGCTCGCGGAAGATCATGTACTTGCCGTAGAAGCCGCCCATGGGGGGAATCCCCGCCAGGCTCAGCATGAAGATCGCAGCGGCCACACCCATGGCCGGACGCTTCCAGCCCAGGCCACGCAGGTCGTCGAAGGTGGTCTTCTCCCCCACCAGACCGAAGGCCGTCAACAGCCCGAAGGCGCCCATGTTCATGGCCAGGTAGATCACCAGGTAGTACAGCATGCCGTTGAAGGCGGCGGGGGTGCCCGCCACGAAGGCGAGCATCAGGTAGCCCGCGTGGCTGATGCTGGAGTAGGCCAGCATGCGCTTCACGTTGGTCTGCACGAGGGCCGTGAGGTTGCCGACCACCAGGGTCGCCACAGCCAGCACGGCGACCACGGACTGCATCTTCACGCCCACTGCGCTGAGCGGTGCCAGGCTGCCCGGGAAGATGCGGAGCAGGGCGATGAAGGCCACTCCCTTGGTGGCCACGGACATGAACCCCGCGATGGGGTGGGGCGAGGCTTCATAGGCATCCGGCGTCCACTGGTGGAAGGGCACGGCCGACACTTTGAAGAGGAAGCCCAGCAGCAGGAGGGCCGCGCCCGTGAGCACCATGGGATCCAGAGCCAAGCCCTGGAACTTGAGCGTGCTGGCAGCCTGGGCGAGATCCAGGGTGCCGCTCAGGCCATAAATCAGCACACCACCCATGAGGAAGCAGCTCGAGGCCACGGCGCCGGTCAGGAAATACTTCATGCCACCCTCAGAGCTTTCAGAGCGGGCGCGCACGGTGCCGACCAGGGCGTAGAGGGGAATGCTGAACAGCTCCAGCCCCAGGAACAGCACCACAAAATGGGTGGTGGAGGCGAAAAGCATCATGCCCGTCACCGAGAAGAGCAGCAGGGACAGAGTCTCGCCCTTCACCCAGCCTTCCTGGTGGAAATGGTCCCAGCTCTGGAGGATGGTGAGGGCCGCGGCCACCAGCACGAAGATGCCCGTGAACTGGGCCAGACGATCCAGGTGCAATTGGAAGAAGCCGGGCTGGGCACCCGTATTCCAGAGATCGGTCAGGTACCAGAAGCTCGCACCCACGGCGAGCAGGGCCGTGCCGTACATCACGGCACGGATCCACTTGACTGTGGACTGGTCCTTATCCAGAGCCATGAGCGGTATCAGGCAGGCGCCCAGGGCCGGGAGGATCAGCGGCAGCAGGGCCGCCCATTGGCTGGGGGTGAGGCTCATCGGTGCACCTCATGGGCGGTGGGTTCAGCGGGCGCTTCGTGCGCTTCGGCAGCATGGACTGCCCCCTCCGTCGCCGACGCCTCGTGCACGGCGGGCTTCAGGACAAAGGTCCGGATGGCGGGCGCCTTGGCGTCCTGCAGCAGGGCCACCACCGGCGCTTCACTGACTGCCACGAAGGTCTTGGGATGGACACCCATCCAGAAGATGAGCACCACGATGGGCAGCATGACTGCGATCTCCCTGGCGTTCAGGTCGCTGTGCAAGTGATGGGTGCCGCTGTCCTCGTCCTTATTTTCCGGCCCCCAGAAGACCCGCTTGAACATCCAGAGCATGTAGACCGCGCCCAGCAGGACACCGGAGGTGGCCAGGCTGGCGTAGAGGCGGCCCCAGCTGAAGCCCGATAGGAAGGTGCCATTGAGGATCCAGAACTCACCCACGAAGCCGTTGGTGAGGGGCAGGCCGATGGAGCTGAGGGTGACGATGAAGAAGAAAGTCGTGAACACGGGCATCTTCAGCGCCACACCACCGAAGTCGGCGATCATGCGGGTGTGGGCCCGATCGTAGATCATGCCCACCAGAAGGAAGAGCGCGCCGGTGCTGATGCCATGGTTGAGCATCTGGAGCATGGCGCCCTGGGTGCCGATCACGGTGAAGGAGGCCAGACCCAGCATCACGAAGCCCATGTGGCTCACGGAGGAATAGGCCACCAGCTTCTTGATGTCCCGCTGCACCATAGCCACCAGCGCGCCATAGACGATGGCGATGACGCTGAGGATGGCGATGGGCTTGGCATAGTGCATGGCCGCCTGGGGGAAGATGGGAAT
>CAIYNT010000077.1 GCA_903927605.1 uncultured Holophagaceae bacterium | reverse complement strand
GTGTCCTGGCTGGCCGCGCGCTACCCGGCCCGGAAGGCCGCCGCCCTGGATCCCGTCGATGCGCTGAGGGCAGAATGATCGGCCAGCCCCTTTCCATCCAGAGCCTGCACAAGACCTATCCCGGCAACGCGCACCCCGTGTTTGATGGCTTCGACCTCGAGGTGGACGCGGGCAGCCTCTGCGCCATCGTCGGCGTCTCGGGGGTCGGCAAGACCACCCTCCTGAACTGCGTGGCGGGCCTGGACCACTGGGAGGGCGGCCGCATCGCCATCGGCGGGGAGCCCGTTCCCGAGGGCGCCGAGGCCCGGGCCCTCTACCGCCGCCGCCGCGTAGGCTTGGCCTTCCAGCAGCCCCACCTGCTGCCCGAGTTCACCGTGCGGGAGAACCTGCGCATGCCCCTGCTCATCGATGGCAACGAGTCCGTCGAGGCCGAAAACTGGATCGGACAGCTGCTGTCCACCGTGGGTCTTGGCGATCTTGCAGAACGACTGCCAGGCCAGCTCTCCGGTGGCGAAGCCGCTCGCGTTGGACTCGCCCGGGCCCTGGTGCGCAAGCCCGCCCTCTGGCTGCTGGACGAACCCACGGGCAATCTCGATCCCGCCACCGCCGAGGAGGTATTCGGTTTTCTCCTTGGCCTGCACGCCGAGCTGCGCCCGACTACCCTCCTCGTGACCCACAATCCAGGGCTCGCCGAGCGTTGCATGAGGACCGTGCGGCTCGGGTGAGTCCAGAAGTCAGGTTGGGTGGATATCCATTCTGGCTAGGTCTTACCTCTTATAATTAAAGTGATACATTATTGACATGAAGTTGATCTGGGTCTCCCGGAATACGGAGAAGGTGGAAGACCATGGGGTCACGTCCGATGAGGTGGAGGCGGGCTTTGATGCTCCCGACTGGACCGAGGGACCTAGTGAGATGCCGCTGCGGACCATGGGTGAGGGAACCGCGCCGGGGGGGCGTTTGTTGCGCATGGTTTTCGCGGAAACCGAAGACGGCATCTTTCCCACCACTGCTTACCCCGTCCGCCCCAGGCAAAGGAGGACTCCATGACGGAAGCCAAACTCCCGCCCGTCGCTGAGCTTGAGGCCAATTTCGATAAGGAGGCCGCCTGGGCGGAGGCCAACTATGGCCCGCATGTGAGAGGGCGCATCACGGGTCGCGGACGGCCCCGGAAAGGGGTTGAAATCGAGCCGACCGTGCCTCACTCCATCCGGATTCAACCCTCCTTGTGGCGAGCCGTGAAGGTCATTGCCAAGCATCTTGGCATCTCCACCAACGCGGCCTTCCAGATCGCCGTGAGCGAGTGGGCCGAGAAGCGCAAGGCTGGATGAGATCTGGGGCCTTCTTCGAAGAAAGCAAACCGGGACTCGCTGATCAAGGCAGTGGATAACGCGGAGAAAGGGCAAGAAGCAGAACTCCCTTCAGCCGGTGATGAAAGCTGATTCACGGTGATGGGCCGTTCCGCGCACACCATGGGCTCCACCCGGTGGCGCCACCTCCGAGCCGTTGGGCGGGCGAAGCGGGTCTTCCTGGCCCTGCGGGAGCGCCTGCGCCAACGGCGAGAAGCCCGGAATCGGAACGGGACGAATCAGGCCGGCCTTTCCAGTGAGCTGGCTCCGATCCTTTCCAGCCTGGGTTGGGGGTCCACCCGGATGTTCAGCGGAAGCTGCGCAGACGGCAGTTCAGGTGGTGGGTCCAAACAGAACAAAGGCCCACCGCCCCGTTCGACCCGCTCTCTGGCGTTTGGGATCCTTATGGCGTCGTTCTGTGGGTGGATACCAACCTCGACGCCGTCGAACGGGTTGGTTACCGAGATGAAGCCGGGCCTCACTTCGACCGTGAAAGCAGCGGCACTCATGTTCGGCTCTAGGGCTGGATCTTCGAGGGGCGCTTTCGGCAGTACGCCGTCGATTTCAGCCGACGTGAAACCGTACTTCGCCATGCGCGCGCGGTGATCTGCCGAACCAAGATAGCGTCGCAGCTCCTGGTTCACTGCGTCCAGCAGGCGGGTGTTGTTCTTGCTGAACGAGAAAGCGCCCACGGGTGCGTTCCCCTTGCCGCTCCCGGCGTGCGCCACCGCCTCCAGCGCCTGGTTCGCGTCAGCCAGGACGCGCCCACCGAGCGCCGTTCCTGCGAAAGCATCGATCTTTCCTGCAAGCAGCGCCGCAACGGCTTCGGGCTGATCCTTGAACTCCACCAGCTGTCCGTCGCTCACGCCTGCCGACCTTGCAGCGTGGTATTGCACCTGCGCCGGGATGACGCCCAGGCGTGCGTCGGTGCGCGCCGCCACTGCTGCGTAGCTGGTCAGAACCTTCGGATTGCCGCGGTGAATGACGAAGCCATCTCCGATCGTCCAGACCGGCTTGCTGAACGCGACATGCTGCGCACGTTCGGCCGTCGCGAAGATCGGCACGTTCATGTCCCAGCGGCCGGCCTGCACGCCGGGCAATAGTTCTTCGAACGACGTCTTGTGATACTCGATGGAGGTCGCGCCGATCGCACACAGCACGACATCCGCCAATTCGATGTCCGCGCCCGTGGCCGAACCATCCGGACCAGTCCAGTAGAACGGGGGTTCGTCAAGGTAGGCGATTCTTACCTTCATGGTCTGGCTCGAGGTGAAGGAGGAGATGTCACAGCCGGCGTCAGGTCGCGGCTGCGTCAAATGAGGCCGACAGCGCGGACAGCGCCGGCCCCAGGCGTTCAGGCGGGAGGTAGCCGAAGCCGAGCCGGAATGCGCGGTCGCTCTCGCCGAACCACGTACCGCACGCGAGCTGGAGGTCGTACCGCGGCAGCAGCTCCCAGAAACGCAGGACGGCGGCGGCGTCGAACGCGTCCACCCGCAATCGCAGGCAGCACAGTGCGCCGGCGTCCGGACGCACCCATTCGATGCGCTCGCGCTCGCCCTCGCACCACGTGGCCAGCTTGTCGAGCGCGCCGGCGAGAAGGTTGCGCCGCGGCGCGAGCACGTGTTCCCGGTGCTGCAACAAGACGGTGGCGAGCGTTTCGTCGAGCACCGAGCCTGAGATCACCGTGTTCATCTTGGCGACCACCAGGCGCGACCGGAGGTCGGCATCCGCCACTGTGAGCCAGCCCGTCCGGAGGCCAGGCGCGCCGAGCGCCTTCGAGACCGAGGCACCGGTGACGATGCGCGGATCGAGTGCCGCAAGACTCTCTGCCACGGGGGCGTCTCCGTAGCTGGCCTCTCGGTAGGTCTCGTCGATGAAGAGCAGCGCCTGCGGCGACCGTTTCTGCATCAATGCGAGGAGCTGCTCGATGTCCGCACGCGACGCCTGGACACCGCTGGGATTCTGCGGGGACGCGATGCTCACCAGCCGGGTCTTGGGTGTCAGGGCGGCACCCATCCGATCGAGATCCAGCCGGTAGGCGTTCTCGAAGGACAGCTTGACCTCGCGCACGCCGACGCCGGCTCCGAGCAGGCTGTCGCGGCTGAGTGGAAAGCAGGGGGTCGCGAGCACGGCTTCGTCACCGGCTCGGCAGGCCTCGAACGCGAGCAGAAAGAGCCCCAGCGCGGTTCCTTGCGTCGTAATGACTTGCTCGGGCGAGACCTTGCAGACCTGTGCGACCTCTTCACGAAGCGCAACCGAGCCTGCAGAAGTTCCGTAGCCGAGCTTGAGGCCGCGTATGCGATCGAGGCCGGCGAGATCCAGCAGTTCGCCGACCGTCAGGTCCTGCGAAGTGCTCTCGGCCAGGTTGAACGGGCGATTGACATCGAGCAGCGAGATGATCTCGTTGTACGGGAAGCGGCCACGCCACTCGGCGGGTGCTGGCGGTGCAGACCGCTGGTCATCGTCGAGGCTCTCTGGAGATTCCTGCATGCCCTCACCTCATGTTCATCGTGAACGGATTGCAGCCATCGTAGCCATGGTGCATTGACCAGAACAGCCACAGTTTTTGTCGAATTTAGCGGCACAGTTTGCTTGTCGAGCGAGGGGCGTCCATCGACAATCGAGACCCCTCCTCACGAGCGCACCGAATGGACGCCTACACCCCGTACCGCTATGAACAGTTGGCCAAGTGGATAGGGGATTCAAACGCCCCATTTTAATTTGTAGACTGGGAGGGACCTCCGCGGTGGAGAGGATTTAGGACCAGGGGAGGGGCCGGGACGGATGACCACGGTGGCATTTGGCTGGAATCAGGCGGTTGTCGTGGCTTGAGGCCAGACTGTCAAAGAGTTTGGCCTACGATGCGCCAAGGCTATGCCTGGGTCAAGAACAACCCGAAGGTGAAGCATCGGCCCTATCGGAGGGGGGCTGGGCCTCAGGGCGATTGTTCCTTCCGGATGAGGCAGTCGAGGTCCGCGGCGATGACACTGGGTTGTTGGATCACGGCGATGCGCTGCATGTGGATGTCGTAGCGTGGGCAAACCATGACATCGACGGAAAAGACCTTGAGCAGCAGCTGCGCCCGGGAGATCCAGCGCCACCGGATAATCCTGCCGTTGCGGGTTTCGCTGTAGGCCACGCTGTGGCCGTAGGGATCGAGGTCGGGCTTCTCCGGGGCTTCGGGCACCACTTTGCTTCCGTAGCAGGACCTTCGGAACGAGGACGCTGAAGTGGTGGACGAGATGCATCCTGGAGTAATCCCAGAAGTCAGGCCCGGTGGCTAGCCCTGAACGGCCGCCAGGAAGCGTCCGACCGCCTCCAGGAAACCGGGACCCCACTCGTGTCCGCCCTTGAAGTGGACGACCTCCGGTTTGAAACTCCTGCCCTCGAGAACGGCGAGGTCCTGCGCGAGCTGCGGGGCCGTGTAGAGTGTGTCGTGCTCGCCACGCCCAATGAGGGTCGGCGGCAGACGGGGGACGGGGGCCTCAGCCACATCCCGGGGCAGGTCGCCGCCCAACACAATGAGGCCATGGCAGGGGCTGACGTGGGCCGCAGCGCGCCAGGCCATGGCGGCACCCTGGGAGAAGCCCGCGAACACGAGCTTGCCGTTGCCCCGGTCGGCCCGTAATTCAGCGACCACACGGGTCACGTAGGCCAGGTTGTCCTGGATGGCCTGCTCCCGATCCAGGCTCGTCATCCAGGAGCCCACCACTTCTTGGGTCTTCGTGTTGTAGAAGCGGTGGAGGGCCTGGACAGCCACGAAGGTCCAACCGGCGGATCCAGGTATTCGGCGCAGCTCCAGTAGCAGGTGCTCCGCGCGTTGCCCATAGCCATGGAAGCCCATCAACAGCGGGGCCTCGGATCTTGATGCCCGTGACGCCGGCTCCACCAGATACCGGCCTGTGGTGGTGGTGCTGAGAGTGCGTATCTCGGTCATGGCCGCCTATTCTGGCACGTTGGGCGGGTGGCTCGGGGATGGTTTTCCGGGGCGGCAACCATGGACGGCCTTCGAGGCCGGACATGAATCACGCGCATCATTTCGATCCAGCCCCTCGGACAATGTCCATGGGCGCGGGTGCCGAAATCATCCAGCACAGCCGCCTTTGCGACGGCTCGGTAGGGACTCACGTCAATCCAAGCGACCAGCCGGAATCCCCTTCGCCCGCCGGTCTTCCAGCAACTCATTCAGAATCACGGCAGCGGCGGCGGCATCAAGCAGGAGCTTCCGCCTCTCTAGTTTCACCCCCCGCTCACGCAGTAATCGTTCCGCCTCAGCACTGCTGAGGTGCTCGTTCACGAAGCGCACCGGCAAGCCGGTGCGAGCGGCCAGGGTCTCGCCGAAGGCGCGGGCGGCAGGGGCCGTGGCGCTTTCGGCGCCATCCTTGTGGCGGGGCAGGCCCATGGCCAGGGCTTGCACGCCTTCCTCCTGGCAGAGCCGCGTCAGACGCTTGAGCGTACGCTCCCCCTCCTGCGGCCAGATCTCGAAGGGCGAAGCCAGGATCTCCAGCTCGTCCGAGAAGGCGAGGCCGATTTTCTTCGTGCCGTGATCTATCGCAAGCCAGCGCATGACTCCAGCCTAATTGGAAACCCGGGGGACCGGGTGCTAGGCTTCCCCATCCGTTCAGCGAGAGCAGGGGGCAGGTTCATGACGTGGGACTACATCATCGTGGGCTCGGGTTTCGGTGGCAGTGTCAGCGCCCTGCGGCTCACGGAAAAGGGTTACCGGGTGCTGGTGCTGGAAAAGGGACGGCGGCTCCGCACCGGTGACTTCCCGAAGACCAACTGGAACCTCAAGCGCTTCTTCTGGCTGCCCCGGGTGGGCTTCCGGGGCCTCTTCAAGATGACCTTCCTCAACCATGTGACGGCGCTGTCCGGTGTGGGCGTGGGGGGCGGCTCCCTGGTCTACGCCAACACCCTGCCCGTCCCCAAGGATCCCTTCTTCGCCGCGCCGTCCTGGGGCCACCTGGCCGACTGGAAGGCGGAGCTCGCCCCGCACTATGAGACCGCCCTCCAGATGCTGGGGGCCACGCGGAACCCCAGCCTCACCTACCCTGACGAAGTACTTCAGGCGGTGGGCCAGGAGATCGGTCGCGGGGACACCTTCGAGCAGACGAACGTGGCCGTCTATTTCGGAAAGTCCGGTGAGACGGTGCCGGACCCGTTCTTCGGGGGCGAGGGACCCGATCGCACGGGCTGCACCCTCTGCGGCGGCTGCATGATCGGCTGCAACCAGGGTGCGAAGAACACCCTGGACAAGAACTACCTGCACCTGGCCGAGAGACGGGGACTCCAGATCGAGGCCGATACGGAGGTGACCTGGGTGCGTCCCCGGCCAGAAGGAGGCTACGAGGTAGAAGCCCGCCAGGGGACCTGGGCCATCCCGGCCTTCAATGCCAGACGCACCTACCAGGCGAGGAACATCATCTTCTCCGGTGGGGTGGTGGGTACCGTGCCCCTGCTGCTTCAGCTCAAGGAACACCCGGACGGGCTACCCGACCTGTCGGACCACATCGGCGATTTCGTCCGCACCAATTCCGAGGTGCTCATCGGCGTGGTCACCCAGCACCGCGACAAGGATCTCTCCCAGGGCATCGCCATCGGCTCCATCCTCCACACGGACGTGCATAGCCATCTGGAGCCGGTCCGCTATCCAGCTGGCTCAGGGTTCTTCCGCAGCCTCATGCTCCCCTTGGCCCCTGGAGACCGGCTGGGGCAACGCCTCGGGAGCGCTTTCGGACGTGTGGTCCGCCATCCCCTGCGGTCGCTCCGTGCCTACTTCGTTCCCGACTGGGCGAAGTACACGATGATCCTGCTGTATATGCGCACCGTGGAAGGGCACATCCGCATGCGCCTGGGACGGGGTTTGCTCACGGGCTTCTTCCGAGGTGCCGTAACGAAGGGTGGCGACGGCCCCCCGGCCAAAGCCTGGGCGCCCGAGGCCACGGACCTGGCGCAGCGCGTGGCCAGGCACCTGGATGGCTATCCCTCCAGCCTCCTCACCGAAACCCTCCTGGGCATCCCCACCACGGCCCACATCCTCGGGGGCGTCCCCATGGGCGACTGCACCGCAACCGGCGCCATCGACCACCGCCACCGCCTCTTCGGCTACGAAGGCCTCTACGTTGTCGACGGCTCCGCCATTTCCGCGAACA
The DNA here is from genome assembly GCA_903927605.1 of uncultured Holophagaceae bacterium. The sequence continues at coordinate 37,280 of CAIYNT010000077.1, read as the reverse complement.
TCGGCGTGAACCCCTCCCTCACCATCACCGCCCTGGCCGAACGCGCCATGACCTTCATCCCGCCAAAGGCAGATCCAGCCATCGCGGCCCCATGAACCGAACCCTCACCTTCGTCACCGCCCTGGGTCGGATCCGCCTGGCCTGGACACCGAAGGGTATCTGTGGGCTCCGCTTCATCGAGGGACTGGAGCGGTTTGAGGCCGGACAGGCCCCGGCCTGGGTTCTAGAGGCCGTTCGCAGGCTCCTGTCTCACCTCGCCGGCCGACCCCAGGATCTCGGGGAGATCCCCCTGGACCTGTCGGATCTGACGCCCTTCCAGCACCGCGTGGCAGAGGTGCTTGGAGGCACCAGTCCCGGTGAGACGATCAGCTACGGCGAGGTGGCCCTGCTGGCGGGGCGTCCCGGCGCCGCCCGGGCCGTAGGACAGGCCGTTAAGGCGAACCCCATCCTCATCCTGGTGCCCTGCCACCGGGTGGTAGCCGCCAACGGACCCGGCGGCTGGAGCGCCTTCGGCACCCCGGAGCGCAAGGCGGCCCTGCTGGAGCTCGAGCGCGTCACAACTGATTGATATCCGCAGTCTCCAGCACGGCCTTCGGCGCCCCCTGAAGCCCCGCATGAAGCATGGCCCGGCCCAGTTGCTCGGTCGTCGTGAAGCTGTCCCGGGCGAGCATTTTCAACAAAGGGAAAAACGGGTTCAGCAGGGCGTAGAGGATCCGGTACAGCCGCGTCCGGGAGGTGATGCCATGCAGGGGCTGAATGGCCCCGGGGCGGAACAAGTAGACCGCCTTGAAGGGCAGCCGCAGGAGCGCGTTCTCGGTCCGGCCCTTCACCCGGGCCCACATGCTCCGGCCCTGCTCGGAGCTGTCGGCTCCGGCCCCCGAGATGTAGACGAAGGTCATCTGCGGGTTGAATCTCACCAGGGTCTGGGCCAGAGCCAACGTCAGATCCAGGGTGATGTGCTGGTAGGCCGCCTCCGTGAGGCCCGCCGAGGTGACGCCCAGGCAGAAGAGGCAGGCGTCCAGGCCGGACAGATCACCCTCGAGGGTCGAGCAGTCGAAGAAATCCTGATGGAGGATCTCCTTCAGCTTGGGATGGGTCTGACCCGAGGGCCGCCGCAAGAGGGAGACCACCTGGATCACCTGTGGATCCAGCAAGCACTCCCTTAGAACCCCCTGCCCGATCATGCCCGTCGCGCCGAACAGAAGGACTCTCATGCCATGCCTCCATGGACAGTCTGGGGCCTGGGCTTGCCGATGGGGTGGACAGGTAGCAGCAGACCCCGGGGAACGCGAAGGAGCTGAAGAGACCATACTGGACCCCGATGACGCGCCCCCTGCCTGATGACCTGCTGCAAGTCCCGCACCGCCGGAACGTGCCGTTCGCGCGGCTCACCACGCTCGGCGTGGGTGGGCTCTGCCGCTGGCTCTTCGAGCCCGCGACGGAATGGGAGGCCCAGGCCTTCGTCCGCGCCTGCGCCCGGGAGGGCCTGCCCTGGCGGGTTCTCGGGGGCGGCTCGAACCTGGTGGTGCTGGGGGATCTGGAGTCGCCGGTGCTGCGGCTGGCTCTGCCCAAAAAGGTGCAGCGCGAAGGCACCCGGCTTACCGCCCCCGCCAGCCATGGCCACATCGCCTTAGCCGAAGCCGCCGCAACAGCAGGCCTATCGGGTCTGGAATTCGCCAGCGGCATACCCGGCTCCCTGGGCGGCGCCATCCGCATGAACGCCGGGGCCTATGGCCGGGAATGGGTGGACGTGCTCAGCCACTACCGTTTCCTCACACCCGAGGGTGAACTGGTGGAGAAGGTGCCGGATCCGGGTGAATTCCGGTACCGGTGGAGCTTCCTCACGGGGGGCCGGGTGGTACTGTCGGCCACGGCGAATCTGGTGGAAGGTAATCCCGCCTCGATCCGCGCCCAAGGGGCCGAGTACCGGGAGAAACGCGGCACCAGCCAGCCGCTGTCAAAGCGGAACGCCGGCTGCATCTTCAAGAACCCCCCAGGCCAAAGCGCCGGTCAGCTGATCGATCAGGCCGGGCTCAAGGGCCTGCGCATCGGCGATGCCGAAGTGAGTCGCGAACATGCCAACTTCCTGGTGAACCATGGCCATGCCACCGCCGCCGAATTCGCCGAACTGATGGAGCAGGTCCGTATCCGTGTCTTCGAGACTCACGGCGTGGAGTTGGAGCCTGAGGTGGAGATCTGGCATGAAAGCGATCAGCTTTCAGCCGTCAGTCCCCAGACCGCCAGTGACAGCTGAGAGCCGAAAGCTGATAGCTTCCTACCATGTCCATGCTCCCGCGCACTCGCCCCAAGCGGCCCTGGCTCCCCTGGGCCCGGGCGGGGATCACCTTGGCGGTCCTGGGGCTCGCAGGCTGGGGAGTCATGGAGCTGGGCACGCGGTACCTGGGCCTGCAGAAACTGGTCATCGAGCAGGTGAATGTCAGTGGCTGCAGGGGTGAACGCCAGGCCGAGATCCAGAAATTGGCTGAACAGTTGGTGCTCGGCAAGCCCCTCTTCTGGGTGGATGCAGAGGAACTGCGCACCCGCATCGAGGCCAAGCGCTGGGTGCGCGGGCTGCAGATCCGCAAAGACCCGCCGGACCGCCTCAGCCTCGCCATTGAGGAACGGCGTCCGGTCCTCTGGCTGGTCCGCCCCAATGGCGTATTTCTGGTGTCGGACGATGGGATCCTGCTGGATCGCGTCAACCAAGCCAATTTAAACCCGATTCCGGTGGTGGTTGATCCATCCAGTCAGACAGATCATGGCCTGGCCCATCTGGTGAGCGCTGCTCGGACCCTCCGTGAAAAGCAACAGGGTTTTTATGATCGGATCACCGAATTACGTGACGATCCAAAAGGGCCGGTGGCCTATATCGAAGGGCTTCCCGCACCGATCTACCTTTCTCGGCAAGATGTGACGAAAAACGTGCCCAATTTCCAGGGACTCTTCGTGGACCGCCTGTCCCAGCGGCCGGATCTCACGCGCCTCCGTTACGTGGACCTGAGGTGGGATGACGAGGTGGCCGTGGGCGAACCCGAGGACGCCTCCTCCTCCGCAAAGCCACCGCGCTGAGGCGCACGGGAAGAAAACGGCGTTTTTCTGCACCGGGAATCCTCGATTTTTCGACGGAAACTGGTATATACCTAGAGCAAGGAAAAGGATCTTCATGCCTCAGCGTGCCGTTCTCCTAGGCCTCGACCTTGGTGCAAGCAAAGTAGTGGCGGTGGTTGCCGTTCAGGAGGAAGACGGGACGCTCAATGTGACCGGAACCGGTCAGGCCTCGCCCCAGGGCGGCATGACCCAAGGCCAGATCACGGACATGGACCTCAGCACCCGCGCCATCGTGAAGGCAGTGGAAGAGGCCATGAACACCGCAGGCCAGGCCAAGGTGGATGGTATCCGCGTGGCGGTGGACGGCATCCAGTTCAAGGGTGAGAACCTCCGCGATTCCATCACCATTTCCAGCAGTGACAAGATCATCACCGCCGCCGACCGGGACCGCGTGCTGGAACAGGCCACCAACAGCTGCAAGCTGGCCAAAGAAGAGCTGGTCCTCCACCGCATTCCACAGATCTTCCATATCAAGGGCCAGCGCGACATCCGCAATCCCGTGGGCATGTTCGGTGAGACGCTGGAGGCTGAGGTCCGCATCATCGTGGCGCCCAGCCCGGTGATCATGAACATCCAGCTCGCTTTGAAGAATGCCGGACTGCATGGATCCGAGCTGGTGTACTCGCCGCTGGCCAGTGCCGAAGCCATCCTGAGCCGCGAGGACCGCGAAAACGGTGCGGTGGTGGTGGACATCGGCGAGCAGCTCACCCACCTGGGCATCTTTCTGCACGGCACCCTCTTCCACTCCGCGGTCATTCCCATCGGCGGCGCGCACTTCACCCGCGACCTGGAAATCACCAAGCACCTCGGGGGCATCACCGCTTCTGAGCGCGTCAAGATGCGCTTCGGCACTGTGCTCCCCAGTCACGTGCCCACGGAGGAATCGATCGAGCTCGAGGAAGAAGGGCGCCTGGTATCCCGCCGCGAGATCGCCGAGGTGCTCCAGGCCCGGGCAGCAGAACTGCTGAACCTGGTGCTGGCGGAGATGGGCCGCACGGGCGTCATGCACGAGATCCACGGCGGCGTGCATTTGGTGGGTGGCGGGGCACTGCTTACCCACCTGCCCATCCTCGCCCAGACCCTGCTGGGCCGGCCCCGCGTGGTGCTGGGCCGCATCCAGGGCGTAGTGGGTCTGCCTCAGGCCACCGGCAATCCCTTCTTCGTGAACGCGCTGGGCGCCGTCAAAGCCCTGTCGCGTGACCTGAATGAAACCCGCGGCAAGCAGGACCGGGGCGATGGTTTCCTCGGCCGCTTCAAGAAGCTGTTCTAGGCACGACCCCTCAAGTCAATGTCCCTTTCGGGAGCCCCGATGTCCGAGACCCCCTTCCTTCCCTGCCCCCACAGCCTTCCCGGCGCCAACATCAAGGTGCTGGGCGTGGGTGGCGCGGGCTGCAACGCCATCAACCGCATGATCGACAGTGGCGTCACCGGCGTGCAGTTCATCGCCATGAACACCGATCAGCAGAGCCTCGCCCAGAACAAGGCTCACCTGAAGCTGCCTCTGGGGCCCCAGAGCAGCCGTGGCCTGGGCGCGGGTGGCAGCGCCGAGCGCGGAGCCGTGGCCGCGGAAGAAAGCCGCGAAGAAGTGCTGGCGGCCCTGCAGGGCGCCGACATGATCTTCATCACGGCTGGCATGGGCGGCGGCACCGGTACCGGCGCGGCCCCGGTTCTGGCCAGCTATGCCCGGGAATTGGGTGCGCTCACCGTGGCCGTGGTCATCACGCCTTTCGCCTGGGAGGGCCGCAAGAAGGGCGATCTGGCCCTATCCGGACTGGGCAACCTGCGCGACACGGCGGACACGGTCATCGTGGTCAGCAATGAGCGCCTCAAGAACGTCTGCGATGCCCGCGTCACCATGAAGGAGGCCTTCCGCGTGGCCGATGGCGTGCTCATCCAGGGCGTGCGTGGCATCGCGGATCTCATCCTCAAGCCCGGCATCATCAATGGGGACTTTGCTGATGTCGAGGCGGTGCTGCGCAACGGCGGCGAAGCCCTCATCGGGACCGGCGCAGGTCGCGGCGAGGAAGCCGTCATGGACGCCCTCCGGAAGGCCCTGGCCTGCCCTCTGCTGGAACGGGCCCAGTCAGGCGCCGCGGCTAACGTCATGGTGTCCATTACCGCGGACTGGGAGGTCATGGAGGCTTCCGCCATCGAGTCGGCCATGAACTATCTACAGGACCACTACAGCGGGCGGCCCGACATCAAGGCCTGCACCGTGGAAGGCGAGGGCATGGAGGACCGCGTGCTGGTCACCATCCTCGCCAGTGGCTTCGACCAGGAAGAGCGTCTGGAAGAGGAGCGCCGCACCAGCCTCCACCTGGGCGGCGGCATGGATGGGGCGCCCCTCCATGCTTACTCCTCCGCGGTTCCCCTCCAGTCGCAACCCCTGCCCGCCAATGTGGTGAGCGGGCGCGTCTACGGCGAAGTGCCCGCCGGGGAGCAGGGACCCACGCCCACCCGGTTGCTGCCCCAGGCCCCCACTCCCAGCGGCGAACTGACCGGCGTAGCCGACGACCTGCATGTGCCCGCCATCATCCGCATGGGCCAGGGGCGGCTGCCCATCGAGTAGGCCTCCCTGACCCGCCTCTTCGGCGGATGAATTGCCGATGTTCCGACCTGTGATGACCCCGCCTCCTGGTACTCAGCTGCTCCGCTTCGTGGGGGATCGGGTGGCTTTCGGCCTGGCGCATCCACAGCCTGAAGTCCCTGGTTGGCAGGCCTTCCTGCGCACGAACCTCACCCGTGGGACAAGGATGCGGGAGGAGATCCTGTCCCTGCTGGGAGAAGGCTCCGGTGATCCGGCCGGCTCCGCCTGGCGCGACATCCCGTTGTACGGAGTTGAAGGTGGGTGGGCGTTGGACCTGGCCCTCACCGAGCCGGGATTCTTCCGGGTCAAGGCCTATTGCGTGGATCCGGATGGCTTTCAGCATTGGCCCGAAGGCGAGGACCTCACCCTTTCGGTCCACCCGGATCGCCTGCGCACGGCGAATACGATCTACTGCGCGTTCCCCCGCATGTTCGGCGGCGCGGCAAGCCGCCAGAAGCCCGATCTCGTCGAGGCCATTCAGGCCCTGGATGCTGCCGGCTATGCGGTCATTCCGCCCTCGGGAAGCCTGCGGGACCTCGCGGCGGCCGTGCCCCACATCGTGGATCGTCTCGGCTGCCGTATCCTGCACCTGCTTCCTGTGGGACCGGTACCCACCACCTTCGCACGCATGGGCCGCTTCGGCAGCCCCTACGCGCAGTTGGACCTTACCGCCATCGATCCGGCCCTGGTGGACTTCGACCGGCGTACCACAGCGGCTGTGCAGTTCCAGGAGTTGACAGAAGCTGTCCACCAACGGAACGGCCAAGTCTTCCTCGACATCCTCGTGAACCACACGGGCTGGGGTTCCCGTCTGCTGGAGAACCGACCGGAGTGGTTCTGCCGGAACCCCGATGGCACCTTCCACAGCCCCGGAGCTTGGGGCAACACCTGGGCTGACCTGGTGGAACTGGATCAGGGCAGTCCGGCCCTGTGGGACACCGTGGCCCGGGCTCTCCTCGTCTGGTGCGGGCGGGGCGTGGATGGCTTCCGCTGCGACGCGGGCTACATGGTGCCCATTCCGGCCTGGCAGTACATCACGGCCAAGGTCCACCGGTGCTATCCCGAGACCGTCTTCCTTCTCGAAGGCCTGGGAGGCGCCTGGGAGGCCACCGAGGCCCTCCTCACTCGGGGCGGCATGCACTGGGCTTATTCCGAATTGTTCCAGAACCACCACCCCATCGAAGTCGCCCACTACCTGGACCACTGCCTGCGACAAGGGGAGCGGACCGGCCTCCTGGTCCACTACAGCGAGACCCACGACAACCTTCGCCTCGCGGGTCGCGGCCCAGCCTGGTCCCGCCTGCGCAATCGCCTCTGTGCCCTCGTGGGCCAGAGCGGAGGTTTTGGCTTCACTGCCGGCGTGGAGTGGCTGGCCACGGAGAAAGTGGACGTCCATGAGGCTCGGGACCTGGCCTGGGGCACGGAGCCGAACCTGATCGAGGATCTGGCGACTCTAAATCGCCTGATCTCGGACCACCCCTGCTTCTTTGATGGCGCGGAAGTCCGTCGCATCAGCAGCGACGACGCCTCAGTGCTGGCCCTCCACCGGACCTCGGCGGAATGCCTGGATCATGTCCTGGTGTTGGTGAACCTCGATGCGGAGCAGGAACAGACCAGCCAGCTTGCGGCTGTGGACTGGGCCCCCTTGGGTGATGCCCCGGTGGACCTGCTCGGCCAACCGACACCGAAATGCAGTGCCGTCCCAGGCGGGGCGCACGAACTGGTCCTCCCTCCCGGAGGGAGCTATTGCCTTTCAGCCCATCCCACGCCCCTGGGATTGGCCGGAGAAGCCTATCGGTCTGCCCGCGCCCAAGCCGCCTGGGCCATGCAATCGTTGGCCGCGGTGCATCCGGCGGAATCGATCGGACCGGGTGACTGGTGGGGTCTGGCTCTTCGTGCTGCGCGGAATCCCGAGGCCTTCCTGGCCGCCCTGCCTCACATAGATGAAGGTCACCTCCGACGGGATCTGTTGGCGGCCTTGGATGGCGCTCTTTCGGCCCCCGCTTTTCCTCAGGTGACCGTCTGGCAGGTCGAGGATGCGCACCGAGTGAGCTTGGTGGCACCGGGCCATTGGCTAATGCTGGAGGATCCGTCCCCTTTCGAGGCCACGCTGCAGATGGCGGATCAGCCCGACTTGCATTTGCGAAGTGTGCCCGTGGATGGTGGATTCATCACAGCCATCCCTCCGCTCCCCGCTCGAAAGGGCGTGGCGTCCCTCACCCTCCGGCGGCACGTCGCTGGAGCCGACCTCCTTCGAGCCGACCTCCAGTACCTGCCTGAGTTACCGAACCTCTCACGCCCCGGCCACAAGGGGCTGGCCCTACTCACCAATGGGCGCGGCGGCATGGCGAGACTGCACGCGGATCTCGGCGGCATCACCTCCAAATACGACTGTCTGCTGGCGGCGAACCTTCACCCCACGGCTCCCTCAGACCGCCACGTGCTGGCCAAGCGGCTGCGGGCCTGGGTGAATGCCGATGGTTTCATCACAGCCCTGGATGGTCACAACCTCATCCGCTTGGAAGCAGGCCCTCCGGCCCGCTGGACATTCCTGGCCAGCGCAGGGGATGGGCGGCGGGTGGAGCTTTGCCTCGAGGCCCACATGCCAGCGGATCAGAATGCCGTGGTGCTGCGGTGGACCCGTCCCGCCAATTCCGGCGAGGACACGGACCTACCCTCACGGCATTTGGTCCGGATCACGGTGCGGCTCGATCTGGAGGACCGTTCCTTCCATGTGGAGACCCGCCTGGATGCAGGACTGGAATGGCACTTCCAATCCATCACCACGACCCTGGACGACCGGACAGGCTTTCATTTCGCGCCCGCCGCTGGTCGTCACCTGGAGGCTTGGGCGACTTCAGGCGCCTATTATCCTCAGCCCGAGGCATGTCGAGGCATCCCCCATCCCATCGAGGGCTCCCGGGGGCTGACTGATTCAGGGGACGCTTGGAGCCCGGGCTGGTTCGATCTGCCCCTGCCGCCAGGCTCTGAAGCCCGGATGATGGTCAGTGCAGAAGATGAAGTTCCGGAGGAAGTCCTCTCCTTCGAGTCGGCCGGCATTTTGGATGTCCCAGGCCGCCTCCGCCGGGCCCTGCAGGCCTTCCTCGCCCGTCGTGATGATGGGCTGACCATCATCGCGGGCTATCCCTGGTTCCTGGACTGGGGCCGGGACACGCTCATCGTCTGCCGGGGGCTTCTGGCCTCTGGGCTGGCAGAGGAAACCGGACTCATCCTGCGCACCTTCGCAGCCCTGGAAGACTGTGGCACCCTGCCGAACATGCTGGGTGCCGACCATACCGGGGATCGGGATACGTCGGATGCCCCGCTCTGGCTGGCTGTGGCCTGCGAAGAGGCATCCGAGCACCTGGGACCGACCTTCTTACATGCAGCGACGGGAAGTCGTACCGTGCTTGAGGTGCTGACGTCCTTAGGTGAGCACCTGCGCCTCGGGGCCCGCAACGGGGTGCGGATGGATCCCGCCTCAGGCCTGCTTTGGAGCCCCGCGCACTTCACCTGGATGGACACCCGGTATCCCATGGGCTCACCGCGGGAGGGCTACCCGGTGGAGATCCAGGCCCTGTGGATCCGTTTGCTGCGGTTGCTGGATCGCCTCTGTGCGCCCAGCGATGGCGAACCCTGGTCCACCATCGCCGCCCGGGCCGAGGCCTCCCTGGAGGCCTTCTGGCTGGAGGATCGAGGCTGGTTCGCGGATGTCCTGCTGGCCGCACCCGGCGTGGCGGCTAAGGAGGCCATACCCGCCGATCACCTTCGCCCGAATCAGTTGTTCCTGGTGTCCCTGGGCCTGGTGACGGGGCTCCGGGCCCAGCGGTCTGTGGCCGCCTGCGCCCGCCACCTGCTGGTGCCCGGCGGGCTGCGGAGCCTGGCACCGCTGCCCGTGTCCGTGTCACTGCCCATCCCCGCGCCCTGGGGCGGCCTGCTCAACGATCCGATCCGCCCCTACCAGGGCCGCTACGAAGGCGATGAGGACACCCGCCGCAAACCCGCCTACCACAACGGCACGGCCTGGGCCTGGCAACTGCCCCTACTCTGCGAGGCGCTGGACTTGGCCTGGGACGGAGATCCCGCCGCGCGCTCCACCGCCCGCGCCTGGCTTGGCTCGATGGTTCCCCTGCTGGACTCGGGCTGTCTGGGTCAACTGCCCGAGATTCTCGATGGCGATGCCCCCCACACTCCCCGCGGTTGTGATGCCCAGGCCTGGAGCGTCAGTGAAGCGCTGCGGGTGTGGATCCTGTTGAGCTGATCAAAAGGTACGATTCCATTACCTTCGCGTAATTGATGAGCCTGCTGCCAATGCTGGTATCCAGACGGACATAGTATCTGTCCGTGTCGATTAAATCCTTGAAGATCTGAGGAAATGTAAGAATTTTTCGCATTGATAGCGGATATACATTATCGAACCCAACCCACCAAAGGAGCTTGCGGATGTTCCATCTGATCTGGAAATTCATTCTGGGCATCATCGTCGGACTGGTGGCGCGCTTCCTTCTGCCGGGCGCGGATCACATGGGCCTGCTCCTCACGGGCATCGTCGGTGTGGCAGGCTCCTTCGGTGGACATTTCCTGGCCAGCGCCATCGGACTGGAATCCGGGGAGAAGCCCAGCGGCCACATTTTCAGCGCTCTCATCAGTATTGGCGGCGCGATCCTGCTTCTCCTGATCCTGCGCTTCTTCCACCACTAGTCGACAGGGCCCACCGTGGCACCGGTTTCCAGCCTTGCGGGCATCCTCGGCCTCTCCGTGGTGTCCGGAGTGAATCTCTACCTCTCCGTCCTCGCGGTCGGGCTGGCGGAACGGTTCCACTGGGTGGCGGGGCTGCCGCCTGAGCTGCATGTTCTCGGCCACCCTGCGGTGCTCATCACCGCAGGCTTGCTTTGCCTGATCGAGTTTTTCGCGGACAAGATCCCCTTCGTGACGGTGGTATGGGACGGCATCCATACCTTCATCCGTCCCATCGGCGGGGCCCTGCTGGCCCTGAGGGCCGCAGGTCATCTCGACCCCATGGTGCAGGTCCTGGCCATGCTCGCCGGCGGGACCATTGCCCTGGGCGCCCATGGCACCAAGATGGGCGTCCGGGTGCTGGCGCACTCGACCCCTGAGCCTGCGTCCCACAGCCTGATCAGCCTGGCCGAGGATGCAGGTGTGATCGGACTACTCGCCCTTGTCTATACCCACCCCTACGTGGCCATCCCCGTCCTGGTGGCGATCATCCTGGCCATCCTGCTGCTGCTCCCTGTTCTGTTTCGGATTCTGCAGTTCCTACTGGTGGGGCTCAATGGATGCCTCATGGCCTGGGTGAAACGACCCGGGCGGAATGATGTTCCACTCTGGGCGGAATTGGCGCTTCTCGAGTTCGACCCTTCCGGCTGCGGGCGAGTCACCCGGGCCTTTGCGCGGAAGGTGAAAGGCACCACCCGACTGAAGGAAGGCTATCTGGCCCACACCAGGAACCGCTGGCTCTTCGTCCATCGCGGGCTGTTCAAATCCAAGGCCATCCTGATGGATGAAGGCCCTGAGGATCCAGTGCGGATCGACCGGGGCGCATTATGGGACTCCCTGGTATTCCTGCAGGAAGGCAAACCCCAGGTGTTCTTCGTCCCCAAGGACTGGTCGCGCCTATTCCCAGACTCGAAGACTCCCCCCTCAACACGCTTGGCCGACACGGCTGGGCACACTCACTGAAAGGTGGACCCTATGGGCCTCTTAGATCTTGCAGGACAATTCCTTGGCGGCAATCAGGGCGGCGGGGACACCAAGGCCCAACTGCTCAATGCAGCCATCGGCATGATTCAAAACCAGCCCGGCGGCCTTCAGGGCCTCCTGGGCAAGTTCCAGGAAAGCGGCATGGGTGATCATGTGGCTTCCTGGGTGGGTAATGGAGAGAACCAACCCATCAACGCCGACCAGGTCCAACAGGCCTTGGGCAGCGAGCAGGTGCAAGCCCTCGCCCAGCAGGCCGGCATCCCCGCAGAACATGCCAGCGGGAGTCTGGCGGCCCTGCTTCCGGAACTCATCAATCACCTGACCCCCAACGGGCAGGTGCCACAGGAAGGTGGCTTGCAGCAGGGCCTGAGTGGCCTGTTGGGCAAGTTTCTGAGCTGAGCCACAACCCCCGCAGTCAATGATTCCATCCAACGAAGGTCTGAAACGAATTCGCCACCCCCTCAAGGAGAACATCATGCGCATGAAGTCCTACACCGCCCTCGCCGCCATCGCTGTCCTGGGCGCCGCCCTGGGCTGGGCCGCCGCCGCAGCCACCTATCAGAAGACCGGCACCGTGAAAGAAGTAGCTGCCGACAGCTTCACCCTCGACCTGGGCAAGGAGGAATGGCGCTTCTATACCGAAGGCGCCACCGCCGGCAAGGACGCGCTCAAGGCCGGTGACAAGGTCACCGTCACCTACAAGCAGGTGGCCACCAAGATTGAATCAAAAGGTTCAGGAAAAGCCCCGGCTAAGAAGAAGTGAGCATTTCTCTACGACGTCCACCTCCGAGGTCTCGCGTATGGCCGCAAGGCCATACCGAGAGGATTGAGTCAAAGGGCGCCGCCAAGGCTCCTGCTAAGAAAAGTGATCGATTCGCCACAACATTCACCTTCGAAGTCTCGCGTATGGCCGCAAGGCTATGCGCGAGAGGATTGGGTCGATTAAGGTCGCAAGTGAAAGGACCGGAGTAGACCAAGCTGTGGGGCCGTCAGGGGACGCTCTAGGGTGCTTTGCCGAAAATATCCAGATCAACGTGGATCGATGGCGAGGCACACTTCCATATAAAGCGTCTTCAGGCCAAAGTCCGATGCGGAGGACACCCGTGATGCCGAGCGGCCCAGGACGGGCCGTCCTCCAAAACAAGCCCACGACAGGCCCGCCTCACCCTAGAATGATCCATGGAACGGCCCCACTCCGCCTCGATCTTAGGCGACCTTGATCTGCACCTGCTCGGAGAGGGGACTCATTTGCGGGCCTACGAAAAACTCGGAGCCCACCCCAGAACCATGGATGGCACGACAGGCGTGAACTTTGCGGTCTGGGCCCCCAACGCCCGCGGCGTGAGCGTGGTGGGTGATTTCAACGGCTGGGATGGCCGGGCTCATCCGATGATCCAGGTGGGGCCCAATGGGTTCTGGGAGACCTTCATTCCAGGGCTGGTTCCCGGCATGCTCTACAAGTTCGAGGTCCACGGGCCGAGCGGCAACCTGCTTCCCCTCAAAGCCGACCCCTACGCCTTCCGCTGCGAACGCGCGCCCGGTACGGCCTCGATCATCCACGGCCTTCAGACTCATGTCTGGGGCGATGGCGCCTGGCTGGAGGCGCGCCGAAATACCAAGGTCCACGCTGCGCCCATGAGCATCTATGAACTCCACCTGGGCTCCTGGCGACGGCGGCCTGATGGTTCCTTTATGAGCTACCAGGAGATCGCCGCGGACTTGGCGCCCTACGCCAGCTGGCTGGGCTTCACCCATGTGCAACTGCTGCCAGTGACGGAGCATCCCTACGATCCGTCCTGGGGCTACCAGCCCCTGGGCCTGTTCGCACCCACCAGTCGCTTCGGCGGACCCGAGGACTTCAAGGCCTTCGTCGACACCCTGCATCAGGCCGGATTGGGGGTGATCCTCGACTGGGTGCCCGCCCACTTCCCGGAGGATGCCCATGGCCTGGCCAGCTTCGATGGCACCCACCTGTATGAGCACGCCGATCCCCGCCAGGGCCGCCATATGGACTGGGGCACCCTGATCTACAACTACGGGCGGGTGGAGGTGCAGAACTACCTCATCTCCAACGCGCTGTTCTGGCTCGACCAGTTCCATGTGGACGGTCTGCGGGTGGATGCCGTGGCCTCCATGCTCTACCTCGATTACAGCCGCGAAGCGGGCCAATGGATCCCCAACCGGCACGGGGGCCGGGAGAACATCGAGGCGGTGGCCTTCCTCCGCCGCCTGAACGAAGTGGTCTACGCCCAATACCCGGACACCTTCACCGTGGCCGAGGAATCCACGGCCTGGCCCGGCGTGTCCCGCCCCACGGACAAGGGCGGTCTCGGTTTCGGTTTCAAGTGGGACATGGGCTGGATGCATGACACCCTGCGCTACCTGGGCCAGGGCATGATGGCCCGACCCCATCACCACAACGACATCACCTTTTCCATGCTGTACCACGGTGCCGAGAACTACGTGCTGCCGCTGTCCCATGACGAGGTGGTCCACGGGAAGCGCAGCCTCTATGGCCGCATGCCGGGCAATCCCTGGGAACGGATGGCGAACCTGCGCCTGCTCTACGCCTGGCTTTTCGCCCATGGTGGCAAGAAGCTGCTCTTCATGGGCGGCGAATTCGCCCAGATGCGGGAATGGAACCACGACACGGCGCTGGACTGGAGCCTGCTCGACCAACCCGACCACAAGGCCATCCATGACCTCGTCTGCGACCTCAACGCACTCTACCGCCGTCACCCGGCCATGCACGAAGGGGATTGCCAAGACGGTGGATTCTCCTGGATCGATTGTGGCGATCGCTTCAACAGCGTCCTCACGCTGCTGCGGAGAGCCTCGGACCCCGGGGACTTCATTGCCATCGCCTTCAACTTCACAGCTCTGCCTCAGCATGACTACCGCGTGGGAGTGCCCGCGCCCGGAACCTACGTTGAATTGCTAAACACCGATTCCACCTACTACGGCGGCCGGAATGAGGGCAACACCGGCCGGATTGAAACAGAGGCCGTCCCCGCCCATGGATTCCCCCAATCCCTGAACCTCGTCCTGCCGCCGCTTGCGGCCCTCTTCCTGAAACCTGAACCGCTGACCCTCCCGTAATGCCCAGGATCACTCATGAATAAGCTCATCCCAAAACTGCAGAAGCTCACCCAGAATCTGTGGTGGACCTGGAAACCCGAAGTGCGCACGATCTTCCGGGATCTTGACCTGGAGCTGTACCACAAAGCCCACCAGAACCCCATGTCCGTGCTGAAGCAGATCGAGCCCTCCCAGCTTGATCAGCGTTCCGCGGATGTGGACATTCCCGCCCGGGTGGACCGGGCTCTGCGCCAGCTTCAAGAATACCTTACGCCCGTCACCACCTGGGGCCTCACCCACGCCGGGGCCTTGGGTTCCCGGCCCATCGCCTACTTCTGCATGGAATTCGGCATCCATGAATCCCTGCCCATCTACTCAGGTGGGCTGGGTATCCTGGCCGGCGACCACTTGAAGGCCGCTTCGGATCTGGGCGTGCCCCTGGTGGGCGTGGGTCTGCTCTATCACGAGGGCTACACCTCCCAGGTGCTCAATGCGGACTTCTGGCAGCAGGACGTGGTGGAACCCTTTGACATCGCGGACCTGCCCCTGGTGCCCGCGGTGGATCGCTATGGCGAACCCGTCCAGGTGTCCGTCGAGCTGCCGGGGAGGCTCGTCCACGCCACCGTCCTGGAGGTGCAGGTCGGGCGCATCCGGCTCATCCTCCTGGATACCCGCGTCAAGCAGAATGATCCCAAGGACGTGACCCTCGCGGCCCGCCTCTACGGCGGCGATCAGCGCATGCGCATCGAGCAGGAGCTGCTGCTGGGCGTGGGTGGTGCCCGGGCCCTGCGCGCCCTCGGCATCAACGCCAGCGTGTTCCACCTCAATGAGGGACACTCTGCTTTCGCCCTGCTCGAACGGGCCCGCCATCGCATCCAGGCCGATGGGATGGACCCCCACCTGGCCCTCCAGGAAGTCGCCGCCGCCACAGTATTCACCACGCACACCCCGGTGGACGCCGGCCACGACCGCTTCCCCGCCGACCTGGCCACTGAACACCTGAGACCCCTGGCCGAGGGACTGAAGCTGTCTCTCGACGAAGTCATGGGACTGGGCCGGGTGAATCCCCATGATCATGGTTCCGCGTTCATGCCCACGGTGCTGGCCCTGAAGCTCTCCCGGCGGGCCAACGGCGTCTCGGCCCTCCACGGCGTGGTCTCCCGGAAGATGTGGAACCATCTCTACCCCGGCCTGCGGGAGGAAGCCGTCCCCATTGGCCACGTAACCAACGGGGTCCATCTGCCCACCTGGCTGGCCACAGAGATGAACCACCTCTATGAATCGCATCTGGGCGTGGCCTACCAGGGGGCCCTTACCCGGCCTGATACCTGGGCGAAGATTGTGGACGTTTCGTCGGCGGAGCTCTGGGAGACCAAGCAGGTGCTGAAGGCCCGCAGCATCCGGTTCATCCGCGAACGCAGCGCCGTGACGCGCGCACGCCTGGGCCTGCCCGAGATCGATCCGGCGCCCCTGGACCCTGATGCCCTCACCATCGGTTTTGCCCGTCGTTTCGTGCCCTACAAGCGGCCGGATCTGCTCTTCACGGACCTGGATCGCCTGGACCGCCTGGTCAATCATCCGGATCGCCCCGTGAATCTCGTCTTCTCGGGTCGGGCCCATCCGGCGGACAACACGGGCAAGGCCCTCATCCAGAAAGTGGTGAAACTCCTTGAGGATCCGCGGTTCCGCCACCGCATCGTCTTCATCGAGAACTACAACATCCGCGTGGGTCGACTGCTCTACCAGGGCATCGACGCCTGGCTCAACAATCCTCAGCGCCCCCTCGAGGCCTGTGGCACCAGCGGCATGAAAGTGGTGCTCAATGGCGGCCTTCACATCTCGATCCGGGATGGCTGGTGGGCCGAGGCCTACAATGGCCAGAACGGCTTTGCCATTGGCAGTGGCGAGATCCACGCCAACCAGGCCATCCAGGACCAGCGTGACGCTGAGAATCTCTTCCGCCTGCTGGAGGAAGAAGTGGTGCCCATGTATTACGAGAACCGCAACTCGGTGGGCCTGCCCCGCTGCTGGGTGGATCGCATGAAGCAGTCCATCCGCACCCTGGCTTGGCGCTTCAACGCGGACCGCATGGTGCAGAACTACGTCGATCAGCTCTACCTTCCGGCAGCCATCGGCTGCAGCTGCCAGATGCCCCCCCCGTGAAGCCCTGCCGGGTGGCGAGGGACGCTGCAGTGCAGCGTCTCGAGCCAGGAGCCCGGCAAGCTGAACACCACAACAAGGTTGGGCACGCCCCACCTGAGACGCCCACGCAATCAGGCTCATCCCCAGATTCAGCGGGCCCATCCCAATTGGGTGGGTCGAGGACAAGAAAATATTCACGGATTTCTCACACCAAGCAACCGGAGAACCGATATTTAAGGCAAGGAGCCTCCGCCATGACCGGACCGGCTCAACCCCCATCGAGCGACCATCGCCTGGATTTGGAGCGGCGGGCTTTTCTTGATTTGCTCCGGATGGCCAATACGATGGCGAATCCGAAAGATATCGCCCGCCAACTGGTGGTCCTCGCTCAGCATCTCTCGGGTTGTGAGGCCGTGGCCATTCGCCTGAAAAACGGGCCGGGCTACCCCTATGCAGCCAACCTGGGTTTCCCGGAGCGCTTCGTGGCCCTAGAAGATGACCTCTGCGCCAAGGATGAGGACGGACGCCTGATCAGGGACGAGCATCGGCAACCGGTCCTGGCCTGCCTCTGCGGCCGGGTGCTTTCGGGACAGGTCGACCGCACTCAGCCCTTCTTCACGGACCGGGGAAGCTTCGTCACCGCCTCCACAACCAACCTCCTGTCTGCGCACCCGGAACCCGAGTGCCTGGGGCCCACCCGCAATCGGTGCCATGCCGCCGGCTATGAGACTGTGGGCCTGTTCCCCATCCAGCGTGATGATGTGACCTATGGTCTGATCCAGTGCAATGACCACCAGCCCGGCAAGCTCACTGCGGAATCCATCGACCTGATGGAGAAACTAGCCACCAGCGCGGCGCACTTGTTGCAGTTGGCCATGGCCTGAGGGCACGGCGTCGCAGAACACCGAATTCATGTCTTTCGGTCCGGATGAGGATGAGTTCGGATGAACCCTGCACGAGGGATGCCCCCATGCCCATGACCCCCCAAGATGTCATCCGGAACCTCGGGGAGTTGCCACCCCTGCCTCAGGTGGCCACTCGGGCCATCCGGATCTCGACGGATTCGGACACTTCGTCAGAGGACCTCCAGAATCTGATCCGGACTGACCAGGCGCTTTCCGCGCAGCTCCTGAGGATCGCCAACTCGGCCATGTTCGGCCGCATGAGAGAGGTCACCACTTTGACCGAGGCGATCATGACCCTGGGCTTTCCCACCGCTCGTAGCGTGGTGATCGCCTCCAGCGTCAAAAACCTTCTCACCCGAGGCCCCGGCGGCTTCCAGGAGCGCCTCCTCTGGGAGCACGCCCTGGTGGCTGCCATCACGGGAAGCGCGTTCAGCAGGACCCTGCGCTTTGCCATCACCGAGGAGGTCTTCCTGGCGGGACTGATGCACGACATCGGGAAGAGCGTTCTGGCCCTGAAATTCCCAGAAGCCTACGGCGCCTTGCTGCGTCGCATCCATGACCAGGGAGACGACGGCCTTCCCATGGAACTCGACACCTTCGGATTCGACCATGCCATGGTGGGTGAGGCTCTGCTCGGATCCTGGAATCTTTCAGAAAGCATCGAGGCGGTGGTGCGTTGGCACCACGATCCCCTTCGGGCACCGACGGAGCACCGCAGGCTGGTGGCCCTGGTGGCCCTTGGCAACCAGATGGCCATCGATCTCCAAATCGGCCTTGGCAGTCCAGACTCCCTCGCAGGGGCCACCTGGGAGGCCATGGACATTCTGCAGTTGGATGACGAGACCTATCAGAGGCATCGGGCCGGGGCCCTGGAAGCCCTCGAATGGGACAAGGCCCTCATCGCTGATTTCTGAGCGCACTCTTCAGGCCAGCCCAAGCCGCTTGAAGGTGCGCTTCTTTCCATCTTCTACTTCGGGTTGATCGAAGGGATCAACCTCCAAGGCCATGCCGAGCAGTCCCACAATCGTCTGCCAGGCCATCATGAAAGCACCCAGTTCATGCTCATCTAGCTCGGGCATGGACCAGCGCAGGATGGGCACACCTGCTGCCTCGAGGGCCTCGGCTGAACCCACGGCCTGGGCGCGGAGGATGTCAGTGCCCTGGAGCGAGGCCAGGCTCGGATAAGGTGAGCCCGCAGGAGGGTCCAGTTTTTCGTGCGCTGGGGTTCCATCCACCGTCATCACGATCACGCCGAGGTTCCGGGGGCCCGCCATCCAGCGCTGCAGCTGGCTGTGCTGATCGACGGGTCCCACGGCCCGGATGGGTGTGAAACCTTTGCGGGTGCCATCCTTCGCCACCTTCCCCAGGGACTCCGCGATGAGCTGGACCCACCAGGCGGACAGGCTGTCGAGGCGCATGGCATAGGGCATAAGCACCCACTCGGTGATGCCGCGCTGGTGCGCATCGAGGAGCAGGTCCACCGTGCCGGCGATCCGGTCGCGCCAGGGTCCGCGATCCGCCTCGACCTGGGCGACGACTTCCCGCCCACCCCGAAGAAAGGCGGAGGCATCGCGGCCCAACCAGGCCAAGGGCAGGGTGCCAATGGGCGTGAAGGCCGAGAACCGGCCACCCACCTCCACGGGGATCGGTAGGATGCGGCAGCCATTCGCCCGGCCCCAGGTGGCCAGGGGATTGGCATCGTCCTGTGTGATGAGGATCGGTTCAGCGAGTTCTTTGAATCCCGCCTGAGCTCGAAGGCGGGCGATCCAGGTCCAGAGTTCCAGGGTCTTCCCGCTCTTGGAGGCGAAGACCAGCTGGTCGCCAGACTGGAGGCGGAAATCCGGGACCGGCTCGGGCGATGCCAGGGGCACCCAGTTCCGGAAAGCGCGGTCGTCCCCGAAGGCACGCACCAGGGTCTCCGAGGGCAGAAGGGAACCCCCGATGCCGCACCAGAGCAGGCGCCGGTTGGAATCCAAGGTGGGCAGGGTCGGCTCGGCCACAGCCCGCCAACCTCCCATGGAATGCGCCTTGATGGTTTGCCAACGCGGGCGGATGTCCATCTCAGACTCCCTTTGCTGGAATGGTCGCATACAGGTCGAGGTAGGCCTTGGCCGGACCCTCCCAGCCGAATTCCGTCATCATCCCCCGCCGCTGGACCTGGCGCCAGGCGGCAGGATCGCGGAACAGGGCGAGGGCCCGGTTGATGGCTTCACCCAGGGCCCAACCACTGGCCGTATCGAACATGAAGCCGGTGGCCGTGCCATCCGCAAGGGTCGTTTCAGAAACGCCCACCACTGTGTCGGCCAACCCACCCGTGCGTCGCACCAGAGGAAGGGCCCCGTAGGCCTGGGCATAGAGCTGGGTCAACCCGCAGGGTTCTTGGCGCGAGGGCACCAGAACCACGTCGGCGGCCGAGAAGGCCCGGCGCGCGAGGGCCTCGTCATAGCCGATGAACACGGCCACACGCCCCGGGTGGCGCTGGGCCGCCTGCAGGAAGGCACCCTCCGCGTGCGGATCGCCGGTGCCGAGCACAGCCAGCTGGGCACCGCTGGACACCAGGTGGTCCACGTTATCCAGGACCAGATCCAAGCCCTTCAGCGGATCCAGGCGGCTCACCGCCGCGAAGATCGGCGCGTCCGGATCCTCATGAAGCCCCATCCTCCGCTGGAAATCCACTCGGTTCGGCAACCGACGGGCCGGGTGCTTCAGATCATAGCGACTGACGAGGTTCGGGTCCTTCGCCGGATTCCACACATCCCGGTCCACCCCATTGATGATCCCCCATAGGCTCCCGTTCCGATGCGCCAGCAGGCCTTCGAGACCGTGTCCGCCGGCGTGCTGGATCTCGCGGGCATAGGTGGGGCTCACGGTGCTGAGGCGGTCTGCCAGCTTCAGGCCGGCCTTGAGGAAACAGATGTCGCCGTGGAATTCGACACCTTCAGGAGTGAAGGCGTGCCGGGGGAGCCAAAGGTCGGCCAGCAGCGAGGGGGGAAACCGTCCCTGGAAGGCGATGTTGTGGATGGTCATCACGGTGGCCGGGCGTGGGCCCTCACCATTGGCCACATAGGCTGGCATGAGCCCCGTGGGCCAGTCGTGGCCGTGCACCACATCCGGCCGCCAGCCATCGACATCTCCCTTGCGGCCCAGGTGCGCCGCAGCCCAGGCCAAGGCAGCAAAGCGCCGGGCAAGATCCTCCGGATAGCCGTAGGGATTTCCGGGGCGGTCGAAGAAGGCCGGCTGGTCCAGCAGGTAGAGAGGCAAGCCGGGTGCTTCGGCCCGGAGGATCCGAGCCGGTCCGCCCCCCATGAGTTCCGGAAGGGCGGCGGCTTCGCCCAGGACATCAACCGCCGAGCGAATGGCCGGATAGGCGGGCACCAGGAACCGCACATCGGCACCCAGGGCACGCATGGCCCTGGGCAGGGCTGCCATCACATCACCCAGGCCACCAGTCTTGACATAGGGGAACAGTTCAGACGCAACGAACAGAATGCTCAAAATCTAGGACTCCAGCTGGTTCAGCATGCGCTGGGTGACGAGCGTGACCCCTCCCGCGGTGCGGCGGAATCGGCGGGCATCCTCCTCAGGGTCCTCCCCCACGATGAGCCCCTCTGGGATGTGGCAGTCCCGGCCCAGGATGCAGCGTCGGAGACGGGCGTGGCGGCCGATGTCGCAGTCCGGAAGCACCATGACTCCGTCTAGGCGGGCATGGGAATGCACGAAGACACGGCTGGAGAGCAGGGAATGGTGAACATGGGCGCCGGAGATAACACAGGCACCGGACACCAGACTGGAAAGGGCCACGCCGTTGCGCATCTCACCGGCATGGACGAATTTTGCGGGTGGCAGCTGCATTTGGTGCGTAGTGATGGGCCAAGTTTCGTCGTAGAGGTTCAGGGCTGGCAGTACGCTGGTCAGGTCCATGTTGGCCTCCCAGTAGGAGTCCACGGTGCCCACGTCCCGCCAGTAGGGCTCCGGGTGCCCTGGATTCGGGATACAGCTGCTTTCAAAACGGTGGGCGAAGACCCTGGATTCGTGCACCAGCTTGGGGATGATGTCCTTGCCGAAGTCGTGTCCAGAGTTCGGATCCTCGGCATCACGGATGAGCGCTTTGTAGAGGAATTCCGCATTGAACAAGTAGATACCCATGGAGGCGAAGGCGCGATCGGGCTTGCCGGGGATCGCCGGTGGGTCCTCCGGCTTCTCCACGAAGGACACAATGCGATCCTCGTCATCCACATGGGCGATCCCGAATTCCCGTGCGGCATCCCGAGGTACCTCAAGGCAAGCGATGGACATATCCGCCTGATGGTCGAGATGGTCCTGGAGGAACAGCTTGTAATCCATCCGGTAGATGTGGTCACCGGCGAGGATCAGGACATTCTTGGGATTGGCCGACTGGATGCTGCTGAGGTTCTGGTAGACCGCGTCCGCGGTGCCACTGTACCAGGCGTTCTTGTCGAAGCTCTGCTGGGCCGGGAGCACGTGGACAAACTCGTTCAACTTGTCCGGCAGGAAGGTCCACCCGAACTGGAGGTGCTCGAGCAGCTTGTGCGAGTTGTACTGCGTGAGCACCATGATCCGGCGAAATCCAGAGTTCACGCAGTTCGACAGTGTGAAGTCGATGATGCGGTACTTGCCGCCGAAATCGAGACCCGGCTTGGAGTAGTAGTCCGTGAGCTCCATCAAGCGCCGGCCGCGCCCCCCGGCCATCACGAGCGCGATGGTGTGACGTGGGGAAAGTCGCGATTCCGAGATCGTCAGCATGGGAGCCCTCGGGTTGTACCTGACTGCATGATAGCCATGCCTGGGCCTTATTTTCCTAACGTTCTGCCCAGCTTCCTACCCGACTCCCGATGCCAAGGGCCGCGGCCAGCTCTGCCAGGAAGAGAACCCTCGGCACCGTATTGAATCCGTAGGCCACCAATCCCTCGTGAGGCAGTTGCCCATCCAGCATCGTGAACCCCCAGGCGGCGAGCCGCGCGTCCAGGGCCGCCAGGGCCGCACGGCTCGCATTGGGCTCAAGGCTGAACATGCTCTCACCGAAGAAAGCCCCTCCGATGGAAACGCCGTAGAGGCCACCCCTCAGCTCACCATCCCGCCATGCCTCCACGCTGTGGGCGTGGCCCGCCCGATGGAGGGCGACATAGGCGTCATGCATCTCCGGTGTGATCCAGGTGCCATCCTGGCCAGGGCGGGGGACCTGGGAACAACGGCTGATGACCGCCTCGAAAGCCGAATCGAAGCGGACCTCGAAAGGACGGTGCCTGAGGCAGCGGCGAGTCCTGGCCGACAGATGCAAATGACCCGGCTTCAGTACGGCCCGCTCCGGTGGCGACCACCACAACAAGGGATCGCCCTCCCCGTACCAGGGGAAGATGCCGCTGCGGTAGGCCAGCAGGAGGCGGGGAATGGAAAGGTCGCCGCCGATGGCCAGCAATCCGTCCTCCGCCAGCTCCGGATCCGGGAAGATCAGTTTCTTCGTCAGCCGAAAGACAGGCATAGCCGGTCTTCCTTGAGGTCCACCGTGGCCGTGCCGCCTTTGGCCAGGGGTCCGAAGAGCAGGGCCTCGGCCAGAGGGCGTCGCAGTTCGCGCTCGATGAGCCGGGCCATGGGCCGAGCACCGAAGGCCGGGTCGTAGCCCTTCTCAGCCAGCCAGGCCCGAGCCTTGGGCGTGCAAGCGAGGGTGACGGACTTCTCGGCCAACTGGGATTCAAGCTCGCGCAGGTGCTTGTCCGCCACCCGTTCCATCTCGGCGCGACCCAAGGGCGCGAACTGCAGGATGGCGTCGAGGCGGTTGCGGAACTCGGGGCTGAAGGCCTTCTCGATGGTCCCAGTGGCGGATTTGCGCGCCCCGGCCTCGGCGAAGCCTACTTGCCGGGCCGACAGTTCCCGAGCTCCCACATTGGTGGTCATGACGATCACCGTGTGCCGGAAGTCGGCGCTGCGGCCATGACTGTCCGTGAGCGAGGCATGGTCCATAACCTGCAGCAGCACGCCAAAGAGGTCCGGATGGGCCTTCTCCAGCTCGTCCAGCAGCAGAACCGCATGGGGCTGCTTGCGGATGGCATCGGTGAGCAGGCCACCTTCCTCGTAGCCCACATAACCCGGCGGCGCGCCGATGAGCCGGGCCACGGCGTGCTTCTCCTGGTACTCGCTCATGTCGAAGCGGAGGAAGGCGATCCCCAGGGCCTTGGCCAGCTGCTTCGAGAGTTCTGTCTTCCCAACTCCCGTGGGTCCGGCGAACAGGAAACAACCCATGGGCTTCAGCGGGTCCCGCAGACCCGAGCGTGCGAGCTTGATGGCGCCGGCCACCGTTTCACATGCGGGATCCTGCCCAAATATCTGTGCTCGAAGCGCAGCTTCGAGCGTGGCCAGGGCCTCTCTATCGTCCGCACTGACCGAGGCCACGGGCACCCGCGCCATGCGGGCCACCACGGTCTCGATTTCCGCCGGGCCGATCCGTTTGACCCGGGCCTTTTTCGGCAGGAGTTTCTGCGCGGCACCGGCCTCGTCCACCACGTCAAGGGCGCTGTCCGGCAGTCTGCGGTCCGGCAGGTGTTTAGAGGCCAATCGAACGGCGGCCTCTAGTGCATCAGCCGAGTAGGTCACGCCATGGTGGGATTCATAGGCCGTCTTCAGGCCCTGCAGAACACTGAGGGCATCCTCGACCGAAGGCTCATTCACTTCCACCACCTGGAAGCGGCGGGAGAGGGCCCGATCCCGGTCCAGGGAGCCCTTCAGATCCTGGAAGGTGGTGGCACCGATGCAGCGGAGGTCGCCGGAGGCCAGCGCCGGCTTCAGCAGATTGGCCGCGTCCATGGCCCCGCCGCTGGTGGCACCCGCACCAACCAAGGTGTGCATCTCATCCACGAAGAGGATGGCTCCGGGTTGTTCGCCCAGCGCCTTGAGCACGGCCTTGAGGCGCTCTTCGAAGTCTCCGCGGTAGCGACTCCCGGCCAGGAGTGCGCCCAGGTCGAGGGCGAAGATCCTCGCGGCCTTGAGGGGTTCCGGAACTTTGCCTTCATGAATGCGGCGGGCCAGGCCTTCGACGATGGCGGTCTTGCCCACGCCGGGTTCGCCCACCAGCAGGGGATTGTTCTTGCGACGCCGGCAGAGCACCTGGGCCATGCGCGTGATCTCCGCCTCGCGACCCACCAGGGGATCCAGCCGACCCGCTGCGGCCCGGGCCACCAGGTCGGTGGCATAGGCTTCCAGGGGGTTCTCGGCCACGGTGGTTTCTGATTCCTCTTCCGCGGCGGGTTGTTTCTTTGGAGGGGCCTTGGGCACACCAGGACCATGGCTCAGCACCTTCAGCAGGGCCAGGCGCTTGACGCCGTGCTGCTCAAGGAGCTGATGCGCATGGCTGGAGTCCTCTTCCAGAAAGGCCGGCAGCAGCTCACCGCCCTGCACGGTCGGCTTGCCGGAGCTGAAGGCGTGGACAAGGGCCCGCTCCACCACCCGGATGAAGCCAAGCGTGCTGTGGGGCTGGAAGGCCTCACCCTCGGGCACCAGTTCAAAGGTTCTTTCCAGCACTCCCTCCAGGTCGGCTCGAAGGGTATCCAGCTTCACGCCGCAGCCCTTCAGGACCCGGGCGGTGTGAGTATCATCCAGCAGCGCCAGCAGCAAATGTTCCAGGGCCACATCCTCGTGACGGCGGGATTTGGCCAGCTCAAAGGCCCGCTGGAAACCCTGGTTCAGCTCGGGACTGATCTGCGGGGCATCAGGCATCGTTCTCCTCTACTGTAAGGAGGAGGGGGAAGCCCTCCCGCTCCGCCAATTGGCGGCCGCGTTCGGCCCGGGTTTCCGCCACATCCCGCGTGTAGATGCCAGCCACGCCCATACCTGCCCGGTGCACGGCCAGCATGATGGCCGTGGCCTCGGGCTCCGCCTTGCGAAAGACCGTCTTCAGAAGGAACACCACGAACTCCTGGGTGGTGTAGTCATCGTTGTGCAGCAGCACCTTCCACATCCCCGGCTCGCGCACCTTGGCACGTTTGCGGGTGAGGACCTGGCCCCCCTCCTTCACCTGCCTGGCCATGGGCGACGCCTCCGGGGTAATAGGATAGCGCCTGCAACCTTGAGATCAGGACGGGGCTCACCCCACGACCTTCCCCCCGTTTCGGGTGGCGATGTGGAAGAGGATGGATCCCATCACCACAAAGAAGCCCACGCCCAATAGGTCATACCCGCCTTGGCCCAGGATGTGCACCAGCTTGTCCTCCAGGGCCACATTGACAAGGAAGGCCTTCACGCTGGGCAGCTTGTCGCTGCTAGCGGCCAGGATGGCGACCAGGACACCGGACAGTGCGCCGCCCGCCACCAAACCTGTGCTGAACAGATTGCCGGGGCCCAGTTCTTCCTCGGCGCCCTCGATGGCCTTGCCGTTCTTTTTCTCCGCGATCCAGCGGATCACACCGCCCACAAAGATCGGCAGGGTCGTACTCAGGGGCAGGTAGGCCCCTACGGCAAAGGCCAGCGACCTGACTTCGCAGAGTTCCATGGTCACCGCCAGGAACACGCCAACCAGCACGAACTGCCAGTCCAGGTTGTGAGCCAGCAGTCCCTTGATGAGCGTGGCCATGAGCGTGCCCTGGGGTGCGGGGAACCGGTCCGAGCCGATGGCATGGGTCATGCCCTGGGCGGCCATGGCCGCAGTGGGGTGATCCAGCACCTTGATGGTGATCCCGATGACGATGGCCGCGGCCACGGCGCCGATCATGAGGCCGATCTGCTGACTGCGCGGGGTCGCGCCCACCAGGTAGCCGGTCTTCAGGTCCTGGCTCGTGGCCCCGGCATTGGCGGCGGCGATGCAGACGATGCCGCCTACACAGAGGGCCATGGGCTGGTAGACATCCGCGGTCCAGCCCAGCGAGACAAAGATGAGGCAGGTGGCCATGATCGCCGCAATGGTCATGCCGCTGATGGGGTTGGAACTGCTGCCGATGATGCCCACAATACGGCTGCTGACGGTGACAAAGAAGAAGCCGAAGGTCACCATGAGGAGGCCCAGCACCACTTTGCCCATGCCACTGCCGGGGATGAACGGCAATAGGGCCACCACGACCACCAGGCCGATGGAGCCCGCCACCACGATCCACAAAGGGAGATCGTTCTCGGTGCGCTTCACGACTTCAGTGCCGTCACCTCCCAGGGACTTGATGGCGCCCTTGAAGGCCGAAACGATGGTGGGAATGGTCTTGATCAGCGTGATGAAACCGCCCGCCGCCACCATGCCTGCGCCGATCTGCCGGACGTAGGCAAAGTAGATCGCCCGGTTCAGTCCTGCGAACTGGTGCGTGGCCGCGTCCCATCCATAGGCGCCGTTCCTGGTGATGTCCATCATGTAGCCCAGCTTCACCAGCTGGGCCGCGATGGCGTCCTGGCTCACCAGGGAGGCCAACAGGGGGATGAGCGCCAGCCAGGCCATCACGCCGCCCGCCACCAGCAGGCCACTGTAGCGGATGCCCAGGATGTAGCCCACGCCCATGTACTCGGGGGTGATGTTACCGTTCACCGTGGCGGCCGGAAACACCTTGCTGCGCATATTGGACACCCAGGTAGGGGTCTCACTGACGACCTTCAGCACCAGCTGGCCCACGGCGTAGAGCAGGCCCGTGCCCAGGCCCAGGTAGGCCGTCTTGGCCAGGTTGCCACCCCTTTCGCCCGCGATGAGAACCGATGCGCAGGCGGTGCCTTCGGGGTAGGGCAGTTCGGCGCGCTCCTTGACGATGAGGGCCCGGCGCAGCGGGATCATCATCAGGATGCCCAGCACGCCACCGATCAGGGCCAGCGTGAAGATCGTCCAGTAGTTGAAGTAGCCCGGACCGCCAGAGGTGTTGGATAGGAAGAGGAATCCCGGCAGTGTGAACACCACGCCCGCGGCGATGCTCTCGCCGGCACTGCCGATGGTCTGGACAATGTTGTTCTCCAGGATCGTGCTGCCGCCGAAGCGCTTCAGCAGACTGATGGCCACCACAGCGATGGGGATGGAGGCACTCACCGTCAAGCCGGCCCGCAGGGCCAGATAGACAGTGGATGCACCGAACAGGATGCCGAAGAAGGCGCCGAACAGCACTGCCTTGGGCGTGAATTCGGCGACCACGGCCTCGTCGGGGATGAAGGGTTTGAACTGGTCCCGATCCGTCATGTAATGCTCCGGTGCCGATGAAGTGACACGATTCGATTCATTGGAAGTTGGTGGCCAAAGGCGAGTGGTCCCGGGCGGAGGCTGGGACTCACCGCCGACCAGTGTGCCTGAAGATATTTGGGATAGGCTGGAAGATATGAAAAAGGCGGAGCCGAGCACTCACCGAGCCACCACCCGGTCCATGGAGAATGTTTCATGCGCCCGGTAGGTGCTTTTGCGATCTCGGGTCTGCTGGCTTTATGCTTTTCATGTCAGACGGGACCGCCAGGCACCGTTCCGCAGACCGCCGCAGCACAGGTCCCTCAGGGGCCTCCGCCGAAGCCCAAGATCGCCTTGGTCCTGGGTGGGGGCGCAGCGCGAGGTTTCGCTCACGTGGGTGTCATCCGCGCCCTGGAACAGGAGAAGATCCCCATCGACATGGTGGTAGGCACCAGTGTCGGCAGCCTCATCGGGGCGATCTACGCCTCGGATACCAGCAGTTTCGATCTCGAATGGACTGCCTTCCAGCTTGAGAAGGATGATCTCTTCGACTTCGGGGTTATGAATGCCGTCGTGGGCATGGGGTTCGCCAAGGGTGACAAACTTGAAGCCTGGGTCAAGAGCCATATCAAGACGACGAACATCGAGAGCATGAAGATCCCCTTCGCTGCTGTGGCGACCGATCTCAACTGGGGCCACAAAGTGGTCCTCGACAGTGGCTCAGTGGCTCGCGCCATCCGAGCGAGTGCTGCCATCCCAGGCGTATTCCAGCCGGTCCAGCATCAGGGGAAAATCCTGGTGGATGGCGGTGTGGTGGACAACATCCCCATCTCGGTGGCCAGGACCAAAGGCGCGGATATCGTGATCGCCGTGGATATCAGTGCAAACGTCGGGAATACCAACATCACCAATCTTGTGGGCGTCACCCTCCAGGCCACGAACATCATGTTCGCCCTCAATGTCGAGCGCTCCAAGAAGGACGCCGATATTCTCATTGCGCCCGCCGGCATCGGTGACATCGGGATGCTCGACTTCACCCAGAAGAAACGCTGCATGCAAGCCGGCATCGAGGCCACGGCCAAGGCTATTCCTAGCGTCCATAAGGTCATCGATGCATGGGTCGCGACCCACTCGCGACCTCCAGCCCCCTGATCCCCATGCCCCTTCTCACCAGCAAGGCCAATCCCCGGTTCAAGGCGCTCCAGGCTCGGCTCAAGGTCGGTGGCCAGCGGCGTGAAGCCACGCTGCTGCTCGGGAATAAACTGATCGAAGCCTGGGCCGAGGCGCGACAGACCGCCGCGGGAAAGCGCGTCTGCCCGGCCCTCTGGCTGCGCCTGAAGCAGACCGATCCCCATCCGCTGGAGGCCATCCTCGGTGTGGAAACGCTGGTGCTGGGTGAAGCCCTCATGCGGGAACTCGCCGATGCGGGCAGCCCTCCTGAGCACGCGCTGCTCATGGATCTTGGTCCGGAACCCGCCGGGCCGCTGCCCTCGCGCGTGATCGGCGCCTGGGGCATCCAGGACCCCGGCAACCTGGGAGCCATCCTCCGAAGCGCCGCGTCCTTCGGCTTTCAGGAGGCCCTGCTGGGGCCCGGCTGCGCGGATCCCTTCCATCCCAAGACGCTGAGGGGCAGCATGGGCGCAGCCTTCCTCCTGCCCCTGCGGCGGGTGGAGGATATGTCGCCCGACCCAGGCCGCTGGTACGCCCTGGACGGTGGCTCCAGCGCCGTACCCCTGGCGCAGGCGGATCTGTCCGAGCCCCTGCGCCTCTGGGTCGGCAACGAAGGTCGCGGCTGGCAGGGTGTGAATCTCCCCGCAGGCATCCATCGGCTTGCCATCCCCATCCAGGGTGTCGAAAGCCTGAATGCCGCCGTGGCCGCGGGAATCGCCTGCTACGAAGTGGCACGGAGGTTATCGAGGTGACAACCGGCTGGCTCCTCCGCCCCCTCAGTTCTCTGATCCTTTCCTTGTGCTTCGTGCTGGCCTTCCGCTTCCCCGGCGCCCTGGGTGGCTGGCTGGAACCAACCATGGCCCTGCTCTTCCCGCTGCTGCTGCTGGATGGGCTGTTCAAGGGACGACACGCGTTCTGGACTTGGTTCAGCCTTCTCGGTGGACTCCTCCTTCTCTATCTGTGGGTGCCGCAAACCCTCGCGAGCAAAGGCGGACTGCCCTTCGGCCTAGCCCTGCTGGGCATGCTTCTGATGAGTCTCTGGGAAGCGACCGGACTCTGGCTGGTGGCCGTGGGATCCCGCTGGGCCTTCCACCGTTCCGGGGCTCCTGCTACCGCCTGCGTCGCGGCGCTCATCCTCATCGCCTGGGAGACTTGGGGCTTCCACGTCTATCCCTGGACCTGGGGCGCCGCCTTCGGCTCCCTACCTTGGACCGCGCGTGCCGCGGCCTTCATGGGAACGTCGGGCCTGTCGGCACTGGCGTGGGGATCGGGCGCCTGGGCAGCGGCGACCTTGGCCGGGGGCGGGTCCCCTCGCCGCGCCCTGGCTGGCCCCGGTCTCGCCATCGGGTTCTTCCTCCTGGCCGGAGGCGCCTGGTACCTGCTCCCTCGCGATCCGGTGCGTGTCCTGGACGTGGCCATGATCCAGCCCAACTTCCCGGCAGGGTATCGATGGCTGGGGATGGAAGCTGAGCTGTGGCGACGCAGCGATGCGTTGCTGAAGACCCAGGGTTGGCCGCGCTCCGGACACACCACCCTGCTGCTGTGGCCCGAGAGCTCGGTGATGGGTCGGGATGATCGTCAACCCGAGGCTCGCCTATCCGCAGAGGCTTCCTCTCGCGGTGTGGCTTGGCTCTTCGGCACGGAAGGCGGACTTTACAATCTGGTGCGCGGCGAGGTGACCGGCCATCCTCCCTTCCTGTTCGCCAAGGTGAACCCCATGCCCTTCGGAGAGCGCATCCCAGGACCGGAGGCATTCAGGAAGTGGATGGACCGGCAGATGGGATTCGTCTCCCAGGAGGCGGGTGAACTCACCCAAGGATGTGCTTTCGTAGTGCCCACGGCGGAGGGCGATGTACGGGTCCATCCCCTCATCTGCAGCGAGGCCCTGATGCCGGAACGGACCCGCCGTGGTCTAGCCCTGGGTCAGGCCGACCTGCTGACCAACCACACCAATGATGGCTGGTTCGACCGCAGCATCGCCACCGATCTGCACGCAGCCCAGATCCGCCTGCGGGCCACGGAACTGGGGGTGCCGCTTCTTCGAGCCACCCTCTCCGGGAAATCCGGTGTCTTCCGCGAGGATGGGAGCTTCCAGCTCTGGGGCGAACCTCTTACTGAGGGTGCCTATGCCTTTGAGCTTCGATGGCGCCCGATCCACACACCCGCACGATCCGCCTTGCTCATTCCATTCCTGCTGGGCGCGCTGCTGGCCGGATGCGCCCTGCTAGGATGGAAGGCCCTTCCCGGGAAACCCCAATGAACCGTGATCTTCTCGAACCCAAGCCACTGATGACACCCAATGGCACTGTGGCTTTTTTCGATGAGACCTGGACCGTAGATCCCCGCGAGCTCCAGATCTTCTTCCAGGCCGAGCAGGTCCACTGGACCGCCGACCGCACCATCGAGCAATGGCGGATGCTGCTCTCCTGCTCCCGCATGCTCACGGCACGGTTGGTTCCCGAGGGGCACAAGGGAGGGCGGTTGGTGGGGGCCACCCGGCTCTGGTCCGACCATGCCCACGAGGCGAAGCTCTACGACGTGGTGGTGGCTCGGGATCTCATGAGGTTCGGCATCGCTTCTGAACTGGTGAAATGGGCCCTGCGCCATCCCTGGGTCGGGGATGTCAACCGGTTCGTGCTTGAAACCCGCGATGCGGCCGACTTCTACCCACGCTTTGGCTTCCGGCCCGGTCAAGAGCTGGACGGCATTCATCTGCGGGTGAAGACCGCTGATCTCAAGGCTCGAGGCCTCCGGTGACCGGAACCCTGCCTGGTACCGCCGCGAACGCCCTGCAGCCTCTCATCCTGGCCAGCGGAAGCCCCAGGCGGCGCCACTGGCTGGAAGCCATGCGCATTCCCTTCGAGCTGCAGGTCCCCCAGGTGGATGAAACCCCCTTGCTGGACGAGGATCCTGGCGATCTGGTCCTCCGGCTGGCCGAACTCAAGGCCGAAGTCATCTCCCATCGCAACCCGGGCCGCTGGGTCATGGCCGCCGACACGACCGTGGCCGTGGACCATCACACCTTGAACAAGCCCCGGGACGTGGAGGACGCGGTCCGGATGCTCACCCTGATCCAGGGGCGAGCCCATCAGGTGCACACCGGCTTCTGCCTGCAGAGGAACGAAACCCTTCACAGCTTCGTGGACACGGCCCAGGTCTTCTTCCGTCCGTTGACCGAGGCCCAGATCCGGTGGTACGTCGGTACCCGCGAACCCATGGACAAGGCTGGAGCCTACGCCATCCAAGGCATAGGAGCGCTCTTCATCGAGACGGTCCAGGGCAGCTTCTCCACCGTGATGGGCCTTCCCGTGGAAAGGATGGGCGCCCTTTTCGGTCACTTGGGGCTGCTGAAACCCTGGATGGGCTTCCCGAAAGGGATCTGACTTTCCGTTGAGATCCGGCCCCTTGTCCTGGAGGAAACCGTCCTTTGGGACTACCTCAATATAGACCACCCAAAAATCTTCTTAAACACATGGAAATATCTCAGAAAAAATAGGTAAACATCCACGAGACGATGTCCTATCATCGTGATCTGCGACACAACTTACCGAGTTGTCGTCCTGGGGCCTCATGGTCTCAGGTCGGAGTAATGTCTGATAATTTTATAGACATTTTTCCAAATATTTATTGCCGACCGTTTCGTGCGCTGAAAGGAGACGACCCTCCTTTCGCATATGCGGGCAGAATCCCAGGCAATCGACCCGCACCACGGAACACCGTTTCATTTTTCCCTCATGGCCCTCCGGCATCCGACCTGGGCCAGCGCTTTCGAAGGGGTTGTGCATGCACCGATTCGACCGAGCGTTCCGCTTCGTCCTGCCGGCCGCGGCCGTGGCGATTCTAGCCACCGTTTCGAGCGTAGGGTGGTTCACCCAACCGGACCGCTTCGCCAAGGGCTACGCCCCGGAACAGCCCATTCCCTTTTCCCATGAACTGCACGCGGGTACGCTTCGGATGCCGTGTCAGTACTGCCACTCGGGCGTCGACAGATCCCGGCATGCGGGCATTCCAAGCGTGGACCTCTGCATGGGTTGTCACAAGGTGACCCGGACTGACCGGCCCGCCATCCAGAAGCTGACCCGGATCGCCAACTCCGGCGAACCGATGCGCTGGCAGCGGGTCCACACCCTGCCGGATCACGTCTTCTTCGACCACCGGCCCCATATCAACGCGGGCATCACCTGCCAGAGCTGCCATGGCGAAGTACAGACCATGAAGGTGCTCACCCGCGAGATGGGCATGCGCATGGGCAATTGCCTGGGTTGTCACAGGGACCCCCACGCAGCCCTGCCCCCGGGATCCAAGATCACGAAGGGCGCCGAAAACTGCGCCGCTTGTCATCGCTAGGAGAAGACGATGGCCGCCGCCCACAAGCCACTTGTCGACAGGGCCACAGCCCTTTTGGCGGGCCCCTTCCTCCTTGGACAGCGTGCGTTGAGCCTGCTCCTCCCGGAAAAGGACTCCCCGCCGAAAGCCCCACTCGAAAGCGCGACCCGACCCATCACCGTCACTCCCCCAGAACACGCCATCAAGCGCCGCGGATGACCCGATGAAGACACGACTCCCAGACCATGGCCCTCTTGAGACTCCGCGATTCTGGCGGACTCTGGAGGAACGCATCGAGACACCAGAGGCCCAGCGGTTGGCCCACGATGAGTTCCTCCCGGGCGCGGTACCGATCCACGACGACGTGCATGGTCTACCCCCCCAGGACGGGTTCTCCCGCCGGGATTTCTTCGGGCTCGTCGGCGCTGCGGCAGCCCTTGCAGCCACTGTGGCCTGCGATCGCAAGGGCCAGGGCACCATCGTGCCCTACACCAAGCGCCCCGTGGAGGTGGTGCCGGGCGTGGCCAACTTCTACGCCAGCGCCTACCAGGAAGGGCGCCACGTCTACCCTGTGCTGGTCAAGACCCGCGAGGGCAGGCCCATCCACATCATGGGCAACGACGAACATCCGGGCGTGAAGGGCAAGACCAGCCCTCGCGCCATGGCAGACGTCCTCCGGCTCTACGATCCCGACCGCCTCCGCGCCCCCCGCCACGAGGGCCGGACCATCGGCTGGATGGAGGCCGAACACCAGCTCCACAGTGCCCTGACGGCTGCCAAAGGTGCGGGTAAGTCCGTGCTGCTGATCTCAGGGGCGGTGGTCTCCCCCTCGCGGAAAGCCCTGCTGGAGGAGTTGAAAACCGCCCTGCCCGCCCTAGAACACCTTGCGGTCGAGCCTGCCTCCGGTGATGCCGCGGAAGAAGCTGCCAAGGCCAGCTATGGAAAGGCTGTAGACATCCAGCCCAGGCTGGCCAAGGCCGAGGTCATCCTCTCTCTGGGAGCCGATTTCCTGAATGGCGAAGATCCGGAAGCCCTCGCCGCCTGGGGTGCCAAGCGCCGCCTCAAGAACGCCCAGGAGGCCATCAACCGCCTGTGGGTGCTGGAAGGACCCCTGACCCTCACTGGCACGAACGCCGATCAGCGCGTCCCCGTGGCGCCCTCGCGCCTAGGTGCCGTGGCCTTCGCCCTAGCGAAGGAACTGGCCGTCAAGGGCGCCACGCTGCCTTCGGGCACCGACCTATCCGCCATATCCGCAGGTGTTCCCCAGGGCGTCGATATCCCTGCGAAGACCTGGTCGAACCTGGTGAGGGACCTCCGGAAGGCCGGCCGAAACGCTGTCGTGCTCTGCGGTGCCCAGATGCCTGCCGAGGCTCATCAAGCTGCCCACCTTCTGAATGCCATGCTCGCTTCGGAAACCGTTTCGGTACAGCCTGCGGAACTCCTGGCCACCGTGAAGGACTTAGAGGCGGCCTCCAGGGGTATGGCTGAAGGTCGCTACGCCGCCGTGGTCTTCTGGGACGTAAACCCCGCCTACACCTTCCCCAGGGCCAATGCCTGGAAGGATGCAGTCGCCAAGGTGCCCTTCCGGGCCTGGATCGGCCAGGTGCCGGAGGAGACCGCCGCCCAGTGCCAACTGTTGCTGCCCGAGAACCACTGGCTGGAGAGCTGGGGCGACTTCACCACGGAGGGCGCCGACGTCCTTCAGCAGCCCGCCATCGGCACCCTCTACGACACGCGCCAGGGCGAGGATGTGCTCCTCACCGCCATCCAGGCTCTCGGGGGCCAGGCCCCGGCCAACTACCACGCCTTTCTCCAGACTCGCTGGCAGCAATCGCTCCCGGCTGGCACCTCCTTCGAGCAGGCCCTCCACGATGGCCTCGTGAAAGTCGGAGCCAAGGCCACCACTCCGAACTTCATGGGCGCTTCGGTGGCTGCCGCCACGAGGCGGGCTGTCGAGTCGAAACCCGAAGGCCTGGAGTTGGTGCTCTTCCCCGGCTTCGCCACCCACGATGGCCGCCACGCCAACAACAGCTGGCTGCAGGAGACCCCGGACCCGATCACCAAGATGACCTGGGACAACCCCGTGTCCGTGTCCGTGCAGGACGCTCGGGCCCTGGACATCCAGGAGGGTGACCTCGTCCGTGTGTCCCTGGGTGAGCTCACCCTATCCCTGCCCGCGGTCATTCAGCCGGGGCAGGCCAAGGGCGTGCTCACCCTGGCCCTGGGTTATGGCCGCGGTACGGGAGGCGTGGCCAAAGGAGTCGGTGTCAACGCCTACCCACTGATGGGCCTGGACCCCGCCTCTGCCAATGTCCGCCAGGGGGTTCGCCTTGCCAAGGCAGGGGGGAAGAAGGACCTGTCCCGCACCCAGAGCCACCACCGCATGGAGGGCCGCGACCTCGTCCGCTCTCTCACCATGGATGAGTTCGCAGGGCATCCCCAAGGGCACCACCATGCGCCGGAACTGGTCACGCTCTACGAAGACCAGACCTTCCCGGAGCACAAGTGGGGCATGGTCATTGACCTCGCCGCCTGCACCGGATGCTCGGCCTGCGTGGTGGCGTGCCAGTCGGAAAACAACGTCCCGGTGGTGGGGCCCGAGCAGGTGACGCATGGCCGCGAGATGCATTGGATCCGCATCGACCGGTACTACGAGGGCGAGCTGGAGAACCCGAAGGTGGTCCACCAGCCCATGCTCTGCCAGCACTGCGACAGCGCCCCCTGCGAAAACGTCTGCCCAGTGAATGCCACCAACCACAGCAATGAGGGGCTCAACCAGATGGCCTACAACCGCTGCGTGGGCACCCGCTACTGCGCCAACAACTGCCCCTACAAGGTGCGACGGTTCAACTTCCTGGAATACACCGCCTACAAGACCGAGCCCGAGATACTGGTGAACAACCCCGAGGTCACGGTTCGTCCCCGCGGCGTCATGGAGAAATGCTCTTTCTGCGTCCAGCGCATCAACGACGTGAAGATCCGCACCAAGGGTGAAGGCCGCAGCATCCTCGATGGTGAAATCACCACGGCCTGCATGGCCGGCTGCGCCTCGGACGCCATCGTCTTCGGCGACCTGAAGGACCCCAAGAGCAGGGTCGCCCAGCTGGTGGCCAACAGCCGTGCCTATCGGGTGCTGGAGGAACTTGGCGTGAAACCTGCCATCACCTATCTGGCCGATCTGAAGAACCCCGCTGAGGGAGGCCACCATGCGATCTGATGCGGCCATCCCAGCCGGCCACATTCCAGAAGGGCTGTTCGAGCCGCCACTCACTGAGGGGCTGGTCACACCTGGCAGTCTCGATGATCAGGTCCTTTCCTTTCCTGAAACCAAACCCCCAAAGCAGTGGTACATCGGCCTGGCCATCACCCTATCGGCCCTCTTCACGGGCCTCGGGTTCATCGGCTACACGTTCCTCACGGGCATCGGCGCGTGGGGCAACAACAGCCCCGTCTTCTGGGCCTTCGACATCATCAACTTCGTGTTCTGGGTGGGCATCGGCCACGCGGGCACACTGATCTCGGCCATCCTATTCCTCTTCCGCAAGCGTTGGCGCAACGCCATCGCCCGCTACGCCGAGGCCATGACCATCTTTGCCGTCATGTGCGCCGTGATCTTCCCGCTCATCCACGTGGGCCGTCCCTGGCTGGCCTTCTGGCTCTTCCCCTACCCGAACCAGCGGGCCCTGTGGACCAACTTCCGGTCGCCGCTGCTGTGGGACGTCTTCGCGGTGAACACCTACTTCTCCGTATCCGCCATGTTCTGGTACCTGGGCCTGATTCCCGACATCGCGTCCATGCGCGACCGGACCACCAGCAAGGTCCGCAAGGTCATCTACACGGTCCTGGCCATGGGTTGGCGCGGCGCCGCCAGGCACTGGCAGCACTACGAGAAGGCCTACCTGCTGCTGGCGGGTCTGGCCACGGGTCTCGTGCTTTCGGTGCACTCAGTGGTGAGCTTCGACTTCGCCACCTCGGTGGTGCCTGGCTGGCACATGACCATCTTCCCGCCCTACTTCGTGGCAGGCGCCATCTTCGCCGGGTTCTCCATGGTGGTGATGGTGCTGGTGGTGGTGCGCGAGACCATGCAGCTGAAGAACCTCATCACCATGCGGCACCT
>CAIYNT010000076.1 GCA_903927605.1 uncultured Holophagaceae bacterium | reverse complement strand
GGATGCCGATGGAGAAGATGAGCGCGAACAGCGTGACGCGGTTCAGCGTGTAGCCGAACAGATAGGTGATGAGCAATGTGAGTGCGAGCGTGACCGGCACGGCCACACCCACCACCACGGCGCTGCGCCAACCCATGGTCAGCAGGATCAGGGCGATGACGCTGAGGGTCGCGATGAGGAGGTGCTCGATCAGCTCGTTGGACTTGTCGCCGGCGGTCTCCCCGTAGTTGCGGGTGACGGTAACGGTCAGATCGCGGGGGATGAGGCTACCGCGGAGGGCCCCCACCTTGGCGAGGACCTGCTCCGCCAGGGCCGTGGCGTTGGTGCCGGCCCGCTTGGAGAGGGTGATGCTCACGGCGGGCTCGAACCCGGGCCGGGTGGCATCCGCAAAGAGCACAGCAGGTGGTTCGGGTTCCGGCGCATCCACCACGCGGGCGACATCTGCCAGGTAGACGGGCTTCATGTTCCGGATGCCCACCACGAGACGCCGCAGCTCTGCGGCCTGGAGCACGAAGCCGGTGGCCTCGAGTTCCGTGCGCTTCCCGTGGTCCACCAGGGCGCCCGCGGGCAGCTGGGCCTCGGCGGCCTGAAGGGCCGGCTGGAGCTCGCCGATGGACATGTTGATGGCCCGAAGGCGATCCGGATCCGGCTCGATGCGGACCATGCGTCGGGCACCGCCGATGACTTTCACCTGGGCGGTACTGGGCACATCGGACAATTCCCGGGCCAGCACATCACCGACCTTGCGGAGCT
Organism: uncultured Holophagaceae bacterium; assembly: GCA_903927605.1. The sequence goes on along the minus strand of CAIYNT010000076.1, from coordinate 10,835 downwards.
GGCCCGGCGTCTGCGCGGGGCCGTCCTGCTGGCCATGCAGCGTGAGTACCAGGAACGGCACATCATCGATGGTCTGCAGCTTGATGATGGGCTTCATGGCCCCGGGCGGCAGGATCTGGGGATTGGCCGCCAGCTCCTGGTAGATCTTCACCAGGCTCGGTTCCTGGGGCTCGTTCACCTTGAACCGCACGGTGATGAGTGCCATGCCGGGCCGGCTCATGCTGTAGAGGTACTCCACTCCGGGGATGCCCCAGAGGCGCCGTTCCATGGGCGTGGTGACCTGGCTTTCTACTTCCCGGGGGCTCGCGCCGGGGTAGGGAATGTAGAGGTCCACCATCGGTACGATGATCTGGGGTTCCTCCTCGCGGGGCGTGAGCACGACCGCGAGGACGCCCAGCATCAGCGAAGCGAGGACGATGAGGGGCGTCAGCTTGCTGCGGAGGAAGGCCTTGGCCAGCTTGCCGGCCAGGCCCAGACGGGACTCACTTGCCATGGTTCACTCCGCCGGACACTTCTATGGGCTGGCCGTCCTGGAGGGCGCCGGGATGGTCGATGACCTTCTCGCCATCCTTCAGGCCTGAGCGGACCGACAGGTAGGCCCCGTCCCCCTCGCCCAGAGAGAGCCAGCGCAGTTCGGCATGGTTGTCCTTCGCGATGAACACACCGGTGAGCTCACCTCGCTGCACAAGGGCGCCGCGGGGAACCGACACGCCTTTGGCGGCCGGCAAACCAGGCACCAGAATGCGCGCGAAGGAGCCCTGGCGCAGGCCCTTGGGCTTGAGCACCTTGGCCCGCAAGGTGCCCTTGTGGCTGTAGGGATCGCCACCAGGCGCGAGGCCGGTGACCTGGGCCTGGCCTTCGACGCCCTCGGACTCGAACGCCACCTTGCTGCCCGTCTTCAGGCCCTTGGCTTCGTCTTCCGACAGGGTGGCCACCAGTTCCTGCTCGCCATCACCCACCAGCTCCAGGAGGGGCATGCCGGGCCCGACGAAATCGCCTTCGTTGACCTTGCGGGACTGCACCACGCCAGAAAAGGGGGCCCGGATCTGGGTGTAGGCAATGTTGGCTTTCAGGGCCGTGACCCCGGCCTGAGCCTGGGCCACCTGGGCCTCCACCTGCTCGAGTTCAACGGGGGTACTGGCCTTCTGGGCCTGGAGGGCCTGGATGCGGCGGTGGTAGGCCTCGACGGTGGCAAGGCCGGTTTCCGCAGCCTTCAGCTGACCCTGCAGGTCCTCGTCACCGAGGGAGATCAGCAAGGTGCCGGCGCTTACGCGCTGGCCCTCCTGGACCAGTACACGCCGGACCTGAGCGGCCATGCGCGTGGACATCATGCCCGTGCGCGTGGACTGCAGGGTGGCAGCCACCCAGGCGCCGCCCCCGGGCGCACCCTGGGCCACCAGGGAGACGGCGACTTTGGGCAGCTCCTTCGCTTCGGGACGCGCCTCCTTGTGGCCGCAGGCGAGGGTACCAAGGAGTGCGCCGGTCAGGGCCAGAGAGGAAAGGACAGTCTTCATGGATTCACTCCTTCGATGGGATTGCCGGTGGCCAGATCGAGGCTGGCGCGACTGACGCGAAGTTCAAACAGACTCTGCAGGATGAGGGTGTGGGCGCCTTGGACGGCGGCTTCGGCGTCGAGCACCTCAATCAGCGGAGCGAGTCCCTCCCGATGGCGGGCCTCACGCAGCCGCTTCGATTCTTCCGCGGCGGCGAGGGATTCTTTGGCGGCCACGTACCTCGATTCGGCCGCGAGGACGGCTTCCTTGGCCACGCGGACCTCGTGTTCCGCCTGCTGTTGTTTGAAGGTGTGCATGTCGGTGGCGGCCCGCTCCTGGGCCCGGGCAGCCTTGGCCTTGGCCTGGTCGGGCGCGGAGAACACCTTCCACTTCATGCCCACCGCGGCCCAGGTCCAGTTCCCCTTGTCGGACCAGGAATGATGCAGGGTGCCCGCACCCACTTCCAGTCCCACCTCGGGCAGCACATTGCCCTTGGCCGCCTTGGCGCCTTCGCTGGCGGCCTTGGCCTGGAGATCCGCAGCCACCAGATCACCCCGGTACGCCGTGCCCCGGGCCGCCGTTGGCGTGCCAGGTTCCAGTGGTGTGGCCAGGGGTCCTTCGATGGGCCCGGAGCCGGTCAGCAGGCCCAGGCCCGAACGCGCGGAACGCACCTGTTTTACCACGTCAGCCTTCTGGGCATCCGCCTGGGCATGGAAGGCCTTGAGCCGTTGCAGCTCGGATTCGAGCATGAGCCCCTGCTGCACCCGGGCCCCCACGAAATCCTCCATGCCCTGGATCCACTGGCGCGTGTCATCCACCCACTTCAGGGCCTGTTCGGCCACCTGCGTGCCGAAATAGGCCTCCACCACCATCTGGGCCGTCTCCTGCTTCCTCCGCTCCTGGCTGGCCTGCTCGGCCTGGAACATGAAGTCGCCGGCCCGGCGGGCGGCGGTGATGCGGCCGCCCGTGTAAAGAGGCTGCTGGACCACTGCGGAGCCGCCATAGGCACCGATGGGATCCGGGTGATTCAGGGTGAGGGGATTGAAGTCCGCCATCCCGATGCGGGCCTCGTTCAGCTTGATGCCGAAGGCCATCATTGGCTCGTTGGTCCGCACCCCCTGGGCGTTCAGCGTCAGGGTCGGCAGCCTCAGATCGCGGTAGCCTTCAGCTTCGGCCTGGCGGCTCTCCACCATGGCCTGGCCCGCCTTGAGCCCAGCCTGATCCGTCCAGGCCTTCTGGATGGCCCGAGTTACGGTGAGAGGTTCCTCCGCGCCCAACCCCAACCCGGCAACCAGAAGCAGGACCAGCGGTTGTAACTTTTTAATGTTCATAAAGGAATACTCCAAGGCAAAAAAAGGGCCGGGGCCCCGTTCATTTCAGGGCTTTGTAGGTCACCCGGGCGCGGTCGCTGACATGGCCACAGACCAGCTCGCAAAGCTCGCCCACCAGGGGCATGACGGGCGTGAAATAGACGGCGTTGCCTTCGGGATCACGGCTCACGAGGCCGACCCTCACCAGGCACGCCAGGTGCTTCGAGGCGTTGGCCTGGGAGAGTCCGGCGGCATCGGCGACGGCCCCCTGGCTGAGGGGTTCTTTGGAATCCAGGAGGGAGCGGAGGATCTTCAGCCGGGAGGCATCTCCCAGGGCGCTGAAGAGGCCGCTGACTTCTTCGATCATGGGATTGCTGAGTTGGTGGTTCACGGAATTAACTCCATGCGACTATATTCATTCAGTTCTAATTTTTGTCAAGCCGGAATTCCACCGGCCAAGAAAACTGTATACCCATCGGATCATCCAGCAACCAAGTTTCCATCCGACTGGCTTTATCTGTGGGATTCGTGACAGCCATCATGTCTCGGGACCTGGATTTGCTAGGCTGGCAGAGGGAGATGCCCGTGGACGACCTGGACCTGCGCGCCACCAAGATCCGCCTGCTCTGCACCGACATCGACGGAGTGCTCACCACCGGCGCCCTCCACTACGGGAAGGAGCCGGGCCACACCAAGGCCTTCCATGTGCGGGACGGCGCGGCCATCAAGTGGCTCCAGCGCTCGGGCATCATGGTGGCCTTCATCTCGGGACTGGCTTCGGACGCCACCTCGAACCGGGCCCGGGATCTGGCTGTTGAGGACTGCTTCGCGGGCCATCTGGATAAGGGACCCGTGCTCGACCAGCTCTGTGCCAAGTACGACCTCGCCTGTGATCAGATCGCCCACCTGGGCGATGATCTGCCGGACCTGCCTCTGCTCCGGCGTGTGGGCCTGGCCTGTTGCCCTTCCGATGCGGTCGCCGAAGTGCAGGCGGCCTGCCACTGGGTGACCCCCATCAGCGGAGGCCAAGGCGTCCTGCGCCTGGTCGCCGAACGCATCCTCAAGGCCCAGGGACACTGGGACGCCCTTCTCTCCCACTACGAGGTCTGACCATGCGCCGCCTGCCATTCCTTCTGCTCGCCGCCCTGCCCCTCTGGAGCCAGGACGCCTCCTTCGGCCTCAAGGTCCAGGGCCTCGTGCCCATGAGCGATCTGCGCGACCTCACCAATGGACAGTTGGGCGTCGGCGTCTATGGGTTCGTCGAGATCCCCCTGGGGGATGCCTTTCTCCTGCGACCCACCATAGGCGCCCAGCAGATTCCCAAGGGCAACACCCTGGGCCTGGCGGGCACCAAGACCAGCGTCACCTCCGTGGACCTGATGCTGGATGCCCTCTGGTTCCCCGGTGAGAACGCCAAGCATGGCCCCTATCTGGTGGGCAGCCTCGGCGGCCAGCAGTGGCGGGCGAGTGCCACGGGAACCAGCCCCTCGACCGTTTCCGCCACCCGGCTCGGTGTCGCCGGCGGAATCGGTTATCAGGTTTCACCCCAGCTCGGCGTGGAGGTGAAGGGCTTCTGGAGCCCCATCGAGAAGAACCTCACCGCTACGGGCCTCACTGCAGGCGCCACCTGGCGGTTCTGACCTGCAGCGCCGCCCTGATGCCATTGAACGCTTCCACCTCCCAGCCTTCCACTCATCACCAGTGATGGTCTTGTCCTTTTTGTCCATGGTCGATCCCAGATCCACCCAGCTGCAGGCTCCTCGATCGGGTGAAATAGGTCGAGAAATCCGGGAATTCCTGATTAATGTGCCCATGCTGTGAACAGGGTCAGCATCCAAACCAGCCGGAGACCCTAGGAAAGAGGGCTTATGTCCAACGACAAGAAACCCAAGAAAGCCAAACCTGCCGTCGTCCACGGCGCCACGCACCGGGGATCGGAACTCTCCGGCAAATTGGCCGAACCCGCGAAACCGTCCCCGCTCTCGCCCGCAAAGAAGAAGAAGTAGCCTCTACTTCCCAGCCTTGTCAAAGACGAAGTTCCGTACCATGTCCTCGGTCTTCCAGGGTGCGGCGCCGCCGCCCAGGTACTTCTGGAACCACTCGAGGTGGGCGTTGTAGTAGACGGGCATGGACTTCAGGTTGTCTGGCCAGTGGCCGTCGTGCTTGAAGACGAGGAGGCGACTGGGCACGCCCATCTCCTGCAGGTCCGTGAAGAACTGCAGGCTTTGCGTGTAGGGCAAGCGGTAGTCGCGCTCGCCGGTGATGACGAGGCAGGGTGTCTTGAAGGCCTTCACGTAGTTGCTGGGCGTCATGCGCTCGTAGGCAGCGACCTGGTCCCAGGGCGTGCCCGTGAGGTCGTGCTCGGGGAACCACAGCTCCTCGGTGGCGCCGTGCATGGAGCGCAAATCGTAGACGCCCATCATGGCGGCCAGGGCCTTGAACCGGCTGGTGTGGCCTTCGAGCCACATCATGGCGTAGCCGCCCCAGCTCCAGCCCATGGCGCCCATGCGGTCCTTGTCCACGTAGGGCAGCGCGGCCAGGTGGTCGACCACCTTCCCGATGTCGGTCATCACCTTGCCGTCCCAGTCGCCGCTGATGGCGTCCGTGAAGGCCTGGCCGTAGCCGGTGGAGCCGTGCGGATTGGGGAAGGCCACAATGTAGCCCGCACCCGGATAGACCTGCCAGTCACCCCGCAGCGAGTCGGACCACATCATCTGCGGGCCACCGTGGACATTGAGGATGAGCGGATACTTCTTTGCGGGATCGAAGCCATGGGGCTTCACCAGGAAGACCTGGACGTCCTTGCCATCGGCGCCCTTCACCCACTGCTCTTCCGCGGGGCGGATATCGACCTCGTCGGCCACGGCCTGATTGAACGAGGTGAGGCGCTTCAGTTCCTTTGTCTCGAAGCCGTAGCGCCAGATCTCCACGGGTTCATTTACGCGGGACTTGGCGAGGAAGACGCTCTTTTGATCGGGACTCACCGTAAATTCCCGGATGGTCTGGCCTTCCAGCATGCGGGTGATCTTTCCGGAGGCCACCTCCACGCGGAACAGTGGCCAGCGGCCTTGCTCCTGCACGGTGAACCAGATGGCCTTGCCATCCGCTGACCACTGGAAGCTCTCCACCCAGTTGTCGATGGATTCGGTGAGCACCCTGCGAGTCTTCGTGACACGGTCGTAGACCGCCAGACGGAACCGGTCGGATTCATGGCCCGGCTTCGTCTGGAGCTTGTAGGCGATGAAGCGGCCATCGGGCGAGTACTTCGGCTCGCCGTCATAGGCGGGGTTGTCCGTGATGCGCTGCGGCGTATGATCGCCATCTAGGCGGATCAGGAAGAGGTCCTGGTTGGTGGAGCGGGCCGGCACCGGGTCCGTGTTGGTGACGACGCAGATCTCTTTGCCGTCAGGGCTCACGTCAAAAGACTGGGGCATCGGGGTGGTCGCATCGGCGGGATAGTCCTGCTTCCCGGAAGTGATCGCCTCCACCGGGCCCTCAAAGGTGGCCACGAAGAGGTGCGAGTACTGGAAATCCTGCCATTCGGTCCAGTGGCGGTAGAGCAGGGAATCCGCCAGATGGGCCTGCACGGGTCCGCTCTCCAGCTTCTCGCTCAGCTCCTTCTGCTTCGCCCCATCAGCCATGGCTTCCGGGAACACCGAGGCCTCGAACACCACCTTGCTCCCCCCAGGCAGCAGCTTCGGCGAGCCGATTCCCGCTTCAAAAGTCGTGACCTTGCGGGCTTCGCCGCCACTGGGATCCAGGGCCCAGAGCTGGCTGCCGCCCTCGCGGTTCGACAGGAAGAAGAGCGTCTTCCCGTCCTTCGACCACTGGGGTTCCGTATCGGCCTTACCAGAGGAAGTGAGCTGTTTCGCCGAGCCCGTGGCCACTTCCAGCAGCCAGATCTGGGTGCTGCGCTTGGCGGCCTTCAGGTCCTGGCTGGATACCTCAAAGGCCAGCCTCGATCCATCGGGACTCAGTGCCAGGTGCTGCAGGCCCTTCAGGCGATAGAGATCCTCAATGGTGAAGGCCCGCTTCTCCGCAGCTGCGGCGGGCAAGGCGATGAGGATGGCGGGGATCAGGAATCGATACAGCAGGGTCACGAGGGCCTCCGAGTGCGGACCCAATAGAATCGCACGGAGACGAAGTATTCCCCTGCCGCGATGGCGAACCTCGCGCGCTGGGCCCGAACACTCCGCCGATCTTTTGCTGCTCCGGCCGTGACGCGGGATGGTGATCTGATCAGGAGGCCGGGACGATCAGGTCGGCGAAAACGGGGCGATGGTCGGAGGCCTCGCCCGTGCCCGTCCAGCAGTGTTTCGCCTGGAGCCGGGAGCTCAGCATGATGTGATCGATCCGCATCCACGATATGCGTGGCAGCCAAGGCATCCTGCCGCGAAGCAGGAAGTGGCCATAGGTGAATCCATAGCCCCTTCCCCCTTCGGCAAAGGCATCGTGCAGGTTCGCCTCCCTCAGCGCCTGACCGACCAGGGATTCGTCGGGCGAGTTCAAGTCGCCGGCCAGGATGATCGCGCCATGTTCCTGCCGGATAAAATCCGATACCTTGCCCGCCTGGAGGATGCGGTGTTCCACATTGTCTTGAAGATCCTGAACTGCTTCTGCAAATTGGCCGGGGCGCTTTCGGGCCGTCCTCAAGGCATTGAGTCCATCCCTGGGCGTCAGAAGGTGGACGTTGTAGAGGGAGATCGGAGTATGGCCGATCTCCACCACCGTCCGTAACAGGTATTCCCGGTCGTTTGGCTGGGAAATCAAGAGTGCCTCCGCCTTCGCGAGAGGCCATCTGCTCGCGATCACGTACTGGCTGTCGGAGCACACATTCCAGCTGCGGAAACCATCTCCGAGGGGACCCTTCATCACATCCCCCGCATCTTGAAGGAACACGATGTCAGGTTTGTAGCGGGCGAGATCGCTGATCAGGGCCTCGACATCCCGTCGACCGGATTTTATGTTGCAGGTCATCAGGCGAAGCGTCGTACCCGTCACGACAGGTCCTGACTGCTCAGGCAAGCTGCAGCAGAACCCCATGATTGGTCCACAGACCCAGGCAGCATAAAGGCCCAAGACCAGGGTCCATCGCCAGGCATATTTCAAGGCGAGGCCCATCAGGATTAAGACAGGAGCCAGCCAGACGACCTGAGGCAGATAGAGATTGAAGGCGCCTATCCACAAACGGTCCGCTCCAGACCTGTTCAGCACAGTAATCAGCGCGAGGAACACGCCGTAGGAGATGATGAGTCCAGGCAACCAGACAGGGCGCTTCCCAAGGAATCTGCTTGTCATTCTTGAAATCCCAAGGGAGGCTCTCGCGGAGTCAACGGTGATGCCGGTACCAGCTTATCCGAGACCTCAGCCTGGCGTTCTCCCACCTCCATCGGCCTTGCTATCCTGAATCATGCCGGATCAAGTCATCCCCGAAGTCACCCCCGGACGGGGGATCTTCTGCAACCGCACGTTGAACCTGCGGTCGGTGCGGGCCATCGGCTACGACATGGACTACACCCTGGTGGACTACCGGGTGGACAGCTTCGAACGCATGGTCTATGCCCAGGCCCGGGAACGCCTGGGTTCCGAGGGCTGGCCGGTAGAGGGCCTGGCCTTCGATCCCCAGATGGTGACCCGCGGGCTGGTGATCGACACCGAGCTGGGGAATCTGGTGAAGGCCAACCGCTTCGGGTTCGTGAAGCGGGCCATGCACGGCACCCGCATGCTCGAGTTCGCCGAGCAGCGGGACGCCTACGCCCAGACCCCGGTGGACCTGAGCGATCCCCGCTGGGTCTTCCTCAACACGCTGTTCTCCCTGTCGGAGGGGTGCCTCTTCGCCCAGGCCGTGGACCTGCTGGACCGGGGCGCCCTCTCTCGCCCCTTCGAATACGCCAGCCTCTACCGGCACGTGCGGATGCGCGTGGATGCCCAGCACCTTGAGGGCCACCTGAAGGCCGAGATCGCCGCGACCCCCGAGCGCTATGTGGTGCAGGATCCCGAGGCCGCCCTCGCCCTGCTGGACCAGAAGGCCGCTGGCAAGAAGCTGCTGCTCATCACCAACTCGGAGTGGACGTTCACCTCGAAGATGATGGCCCACGCCTACGACCGGCACCTGCCGGAAGGCATGACCTGGCGGCAGCTCTTCGACGTGGTGATCGTCAGCGCCCGCAAGCCCGCCTTCTTCACCGAGCAGGGTCCCTTCTTCGAGGTGGTGGACGAGACGGGCCTGTTGCGGCCCATGACCGGTCCCCTGCATACCGGGGGCCTCTACCTGGGCGGATCCGCAGCCCAAGTGGAACGGAATCTTGGCATCTCCGGCGACGAAATCCTCTACGTGGGGGACCACATGTTCGGTGATGTGCATGTGAGCAAGCGCACCCTCAGCTGGCGCACGGCCCTGGTGCTGCGGGAGCTGGAGGCCGAGGTTTCGGCCCTGGAGAGTTATCGGCCCACCGAACTGCACCTCATGGCCCTGATGGAGGAGAAGGAGACAATGGAAGTCAGGTTGTCCCAGACCCGCCTCGCCCTCCAGCGGCTGCATACAGGTTATGGACCCACCGTCACCACTGATGCAGCCACCCTGGACGCCCGGGTCCAGGACCTCCGGGGCCAGCTCCTGGCCCTCGATGCGGAGATCGCTCCCCTGGCCAAGGCTGGCGGCGAACTGACCAACGCCCGCTGGGGTCTGCTCACCCGCGCCGGCAACGACAAGAGCCACCTCATCCGGCAGATTGAGCGCTACGCCGACATCTACACCAGCCGCGTGTCGAACTTCCTGCATGCCACGCCCTTTGCCTATTTCCGATCGCCCCGGGGGAGCCTGCCGCATGATCCGGGCTCACGAGCCTGACCAGGATCTGAACCTATCCCGGATCCGCAGGTCCGCAGAGACGTCGCCAAGGCGCTCATCCCGCCATGAATGCTTGCGCCAAGTCCCACCAGAACCCATCGTATCCCCGTGCGCAGGAGGGTCCCATGTTGACGGTCCGCCCAGCCTCGGTCGCCGGCAGGTTCTATCCGGGGGATCCCATCCTTCTGGGCAGGGAGGTGGACCGGCTGCTCTCGGCAGTGGCGGTGCCGCCGGAAGAACCCATGCCCAAGGCCCTCATCGTGCCCCACGCCGGGTACGTCTATTCGGGCCCCGTGGCCGCCAGCGGCTATGCGCGGCTCCTGCGGGAAGGTGGCACCCTGGAGCGCGTGGTGCTGCTGGGGCCCAGCCACCACGTGGCCTTCCAGGGCCTGGTCCTGCCCGAATCCGACGCCTTCGAAACCCCCCTTGGTACCGTGGAAATCGACCTCGCAGCCCTGAGGCGCATCCCCCAGATCCGGCGCAACGAGGTCATCCACCGGCCCGAGCACTCCCTGGAGGTGCACCTGCCCTTCCTGCAGCGGGTGGCCCCCAAGGCGAGACTGGTCCCCCTGGCCGCGGGCCGGGCCACGCCCTCCCAGGTGGCGGAGGTGATCGAGGCCCTGTGGGGTGGGTCCGAGACCATCATCGTGGTGAGCTCGGACCTCTCCCACTACCTGTCCTACCGAGAGTGCCGGGCCCTGGACGAGGAGACCGCCCGGCAGATCCTGCGGCTGGACACGGCGCTGGCTCCTGAGTGTGCCTGCGGAGCCATCCCCGTGGCCGGCCTCCTGGAGGCCGCACGCCGCAAGCGCCTGCACCCTCAGCTGCTCGACCTGCGGAACTCGGGCGATACGGCGGGAGGCCAGGAGGAAGTGGTCGGTTATGGCGCCTTTGCCTTCTTCGAAACCGGCGGCGGCCATCCCTGAACGGGATGGGCAGCGCCTGGCGCGACTGGCCCGGGCGGCCATCGCCGAGGCCCTGGGTGGACCCGCGTGTGACCAGAGCGAGGTCCCCGGCTTCGACGGCCCGGCGGCTTCCTTCGTGACCCTCCGCCTGGAGGGGATGACGTCCCCCCGAAAAACTAGACCAAGGATAATGTGAGTCCTCCCCCTTTGGAGGGCCCCTTGAGAAAGAGCAGATACACCGAGGAGCAGATCATCTTGGCCTTGAAAGAGCACGAGG
>CAIYNT010000075.1 GCA_903927605.1 uncultured Holophagaceae bacterium | reverse complement strand
TTGATGAAGTTCAGGTTGTACTTGCTGGCATCGATCTCCTCCTCGGCCTCTTCGTTGAGATCGCGGAAGGCCAGGATGTCCGGATGGCGGAACAGGGCGTTGTCATCGAAACCGATCTTGGCATCCAGGGCCGTGACGAACCCCTGCTTCGTGACCACCAGCGGGTTGATCTCCACCATGGAGCAGTCCTTCTCCACGAAGAGCTTGAAGAGGTTCTGAAGGAAGACCACGCCCTGCTTGAACTCATCGCCCTCCAAACCCAGAGCGAAGGCGATCTGGCGGGCCTGGTAGCCACCCAGGCCCAGGGCCGGATCCACCACTACCTTGATGATCTTCTCCGGCGATTTCTCGGCGACCTCCTCGATCTCCACACCACCCTCGGTGGAAGCCAGGATCGTGATGCGACTCGAAGAGCGATCCACGAGAATGCTCAGGTAGAGTTCCCGGGCGATATCGACCGTCCTGGAGATGAACACCGTGCGCACCTTGCGCCCCTCGACACCGGTCTGTTTCGTGACGAGCCGCATACCGAAAATGGACTTGAACAGCTCGGCCGCCATGTCGGCATTACTTGCAAGCTTCACCCCCCCGCCCTTGCCCCTGCCCCCGGCATGGATCTGCGCCTTCACCACGCTGGTTCCACCGAACTCCTTGGTGATCATGCGGGCGTCCTCGGCGTCCTGAGCCAGCTTGCCAAAGGGCGTGGCCACGTTGTAGTGCCGGAGCAGTTCCTTGGCCTGGTATTCGTGGATGTTCATGTTCACTCCAGGAAAGATGACCCCTCAGTCTAGCGGCCACAGACCCGGGACTGATCCCTGAAGGACGTGACCCGTGGCATCCTTTGGCCTACCCGGAGTCATAGAGCCGGAGCGTCCGTCACGCGCAGTGCCTGCTACGCTTTGACTCGCGTTCCTTGCCTCGCCCGCGGCATCCTGGGGGTTTGTTAGGAGATCTTGACCATGGCCCAGTTGGATCGCCTGCTCACCCAGATCATTGCGAAAGCGGGCAGTCGCCTGGAGCTGAAGGCAGACCGGAAGCCCCGGCTGGAGCTGAAATCCGGGGATGCCATAGATCTTCTGCCCAACCCTCTGCCGGCCGTGATGGTCGAAGTGCTCGCGGGCGACGTGGTTCCATCCGAACTCAAGGCGACCTGGCAGAAAGATGGCCTGGCGGAATTCGACTATGACCTGGCCGGCCAGAGCTTCCACATTCGTCTCAGCCGGTACATGGAAACCCCCCAGATTCAGGTCGAGCACTTGGGACTGTCACCTACACCGTTGATGCCACCTGCCAAAGCCACAGCTCCCATCGAGGTGGTCCCCCCGCCCAGCAGCGCCAGAGCCACCCCCACTGCTGTACAGGTCCCCAGGAAGGTCCAGGCCCATCCTCTGGCGGAAAGACTCCTCTCCAGCCTCCTCGAGAAGCAGGGCTCTGACCTGCACTGCACCACCCACGAACCGCCGCTGGTCAGGGTCCATGGGGACATGATGGAGCTGGAAGGCTTCGGCCCTCTGGATCCGGCCTCCCTGCTGGAGATGATGGAGTCCCTGGCCACCCCCACTGTGTGGCAACGCTTCGAGGAGCACCATGACGCCGATTTCGCCTATACCTACGAGGCGGGCGGCTGCCGCCTCCGGGTGAACTACTTCCGGGATCGGGTCGGGCCCGGCATGGTCTGTCGGGTCATCCCCAACCAACTGCCAGACCCGGACCGGCTGGGCCTGCCGGATCCCGTGCGCCGTCTGGCGACGCTGTCCAAGGGCCTGGTACTGGTCACTGGTCCCACGGGCAGCGGCAAGTCCACCACGCTCGCGGCCATCGTCGATCTGGCCAACCAGAAGCGGAGGGACCACATCCTCACCATCGAGGACCCCATCGAGTTCGTGCATCCCCGCAAAGGCTGTCTGGTGAACCAGCGCGAAGTGGGCACCCACACCGACAGTTTCAAGAGCGGCCTGCGGGCGGCCCTCCGGGAGGACCCGGACGTGGTGCTGGTGGGCGAGCTGCGCGACCTGGAGACCATCGCCATCGCGCTGGAAACGGCCGCCACCGGCCATCTTGTCTTCGGGACGCTGCACACCAGCAGTGCCATCGGCACCATCGATCGCATCGTGGACCAGTTCCCCGCCGACCGGCAGCAGCAGATCCGCGTGATGTTGGCCGACGCGCTGAAGTGCGTGGTGAGCCAGGTGCTGCTGAAGCGCGTGGGGGGCGGCCGCCTCGCAGCCCTGGAGACCCTCTTCATCAGCCCCGCCATCGCCAACCTCATCCGCGAGGGAAAGAACTTCCAGATCCCCAGCGCCATGCAGACCGGCCGCAGCTACGGCCAGCGCCTCATGAACGACACCCTCGTGGAACTCATCCAGTCCCGCAAGGTCGAGCCCCTGGAGGCCTACCTCAAGTGCCCCGACAAGGAGACCTTCATTGCCTCCTGCAAGCGGGCTGGGATCCCGTTTGATCTGAGGCTAAGCGAGGCGGAGTCCTAAGCTCGAGGCTAGCACCCTCGATGTGGAAAAATCACATGCTCCGCGACAGCAGGGCCTCGGGGATGTCCTTCAGCAGCTCGCCGGTGGCAGGGTCGCCGGACAGGGCCGATACATGCGCCACGGCGTTTCGCGATGCGGTCAGCGCCAGCTCCCGGGTCTCGGCCAGGGCATCATGCTTGGCGATGAGCGCGCGGAGCTTGACCTCTTCGGCTGCGGGGATGGGCACTTCCTCACCCCGGTCCCAGATGGTGCGGATGAGCGGTCGCACCTCATCGGCCGCCTTTTCCAGCAGGGTCAGCATGGGCAGAGTGAGCTTGCCTTCCCGCAGATCGCTGAAGGCGGGCTTGCCCAGCTGTTCGCTGGTGGCAGTGTAGTCCAGCAGGTCGTCCACGAGCTGGAAGGCGCGGCCAACCTCAAGGCCGTATTCGCGCATGGCATGGCAATCGGCCTTGTCCCGCCCTGTGAGCACAGCGCCGGTCTCGGTGCACCCGCTGAACAGGAGCGCGGTCTTCCGTTCCTGGATGTCGAAGTAGTCCTGGCGGCTGGTGTCGAGCTTGAAGAGGACATCATTCTGGATGAGCTCGCCCTCGATCATCCGGGTGGTCACTTCGGCGAAGATTTCCATCATCCGCCAGTTCCGGCAGGCGATGGCCTCGTCCATGGCCACCAGGTAGAGCAGATCGCCGAAAAGCACGGTCAGGGTGTTGCCCCAGAGGCGGTTCAGGGTGGGCATGCCCCGGCGCAACTGGGCGTGGTCAATGACATCGTCGTGGACCAGGGTGGCGGTGTGGATCAGCTCGAACACCGCGCCAAAGCGCACATCGTCATCGTTCTGCACTCCGCAGAACCGGGACGACAGCATCACCAGGGCGGGGCGAAGGCGCTTGCCCTGCCCTCCCCGCACATGGTCCGCCAGCTTCTGGACCACTTGCACATCACTCTGCAGGATGCGCTGGAGCTCCGCTTCCACGCCCATCAACTTCGGAGCGATGGGAAGGAAGTACCGAGAGAGGTCGAGACGGCTCAAATCAACCCCTGTAATTCGTGAATTGCAGATCCAACCCCTGGTCATCCTTCTTGAAGAGGGCGATGACCTCCTGCAGGTCGTCACGGCTCTTGCCGCTCACCCGCAGCTGGTCGCCCTGAATGCTGGCCTGGACCTTGATCTTGGCATCTTTCACCGCCTTGATGAGGCCCTTGGCCTTCTCCACGGGAATGCCCTGTTGGATGGTGACCTCCTGCCGCACACTGCCCTTGGCCGCCGGTTCGATCTTCCCGTATACCATGCTGCGGATGCTGACGCCGCGCTTGTGCAGCTTGGTCTGCAGCACATCGATGACGGCCTTCAGCTTCACCTCGTCGTCGCTGATCAGCACCAGCACCTTGTCATCCTTCAGCTCGATCTTGGATATGGAACCTTTGAAGTCGAAGCGCTGACCGATCTCCTTCATCGCCTGGGCCAGGGCATTCTTCACCTCATCCAGGTCCACTTTGCACACGACGTCGAAGGAACATTCACTGGCCATGGGGCGCTCCTCAATGGGATCCAGCCATCAGACTAGCGCCTCGTCGGTGCCCAGTAAAAGGAGTGGGCTGGAGCACCCGTGTGAATTCAGGGCTTGGCGCCACCCCCGAGGCTCCGGAAGAAGGCCACGGTGCTGAGCCGGAAGCCCATCAGGATCACGGCCTCGTCCTTCCCATGGCGGCCCTTGTTGACCGAACCCTCCATGTAGAAATCACCACTGGCGCCCTCGGAGCCGAACTGGGTGAGCACCACCCGGCCTCGGAGGAAGAGGCGGTCCTGGTCGCGGAAGAGCGGGTCGCGGAGGAAGGACCATTCGGCGAAGGATCCCTTCAATGCCCCGGCCTCCTGCCTGGTGGTGAGGCCCAATTTGAACTGATTGCGGAACTCGTCGCGGGGAGTGCTGGACAGATCCGCCTGGGACACGGGCTGGCTGTAACCCACCACGCCAGCTGAGCCGATCACGCCCCAACTCACCCGCTCGGTGAGCGTCTCCATCCACCAGACGCCCACCTCACCGTGGAATTGCCCACTACTGGTGATGACGTTGACGGTATCCGAGGTCTCCAGGCTTGAGGACTGGAACGAGAGGGTGCTGAACACCTCCCACCAGGTGTCCTGGGCCGGGCGACGGAAGGTCTGGCGGATGTCCAGGGCCACAAAGGGCCGGGATTTGGAGAAGAAGGAGCCATTCGGATCCTGCTCGCTGAACAAGCTGGAGAACTGGAAGCCACCGTAGAGATCCACCTTGAGCTCGTCGGCGTCCAGTTTCAGGGGATCCTCGACCCAGCGGGTGCGGGCCATGACCTTGTCCATCTCCCGGAAGGTCGCCAGCAGGCTGGCCTGGCCGGCCACCAGGGCCTGGCCCTGGGGGAGGTTCGGCGAGTGTTCCCGCTCCAGCGTGTTCCTCAGGGACTGGGCCTCCCGCAAGCCGCGCTCCACTTCGAGAATCCGATGATGCAGTTCGCGCTGCTTGCCGCGCAGCGCCTTGAAGAAGGCCTTCCGGTCCGCCGGGGCAAGGGTCTGGACCGCGGTCTGCAGCTCGGATTCGAACCGGGCATTGGGGACTCCCGCGATCTGGCAGGACGGTACGATCGGAACCGGGGTCTGAGCCACCAGCGCAACAGTGCCTAGCAGGAACACGAGGGGTCGGGCCATCTCAGGCCTCCAATCGCCGGAGCAGTTCAGGCCAGCCTTCCCAGAGGTTGAGGAGCTGGAAGGCGGACAGGACCAGGGCGTGGTGGATTTCCCCGCTGCGCATGCGGGCCTGCCATTCGGGCCAGGAGACGGCCCAGACCTGCAGTTCCTCCGCCGGATCCAGCTCCAGCCCCCCGTCGGGATCACAGTCCAGGGCCAGGAAGGTGTGGCAGCGGTTGTTCTGGGTGGCGGGATTGGGTGTGCAGGAGCCCAGGGCCACCCACCGCCCCGACACAAATCCCGTTTCCTCCCGCAGCTCGCGCCGGGCCGCTCCGGCAGGGAGTTCCCCCGGATCGCAGCCACCCCCCGGGATCTCCAAGGTGGCGGCATCGATGCCGTGGCGGAACTGCTCCACTACCAGCAGCTCGCCGGTCCGCGTGAAGGCCACCACATTCACCCAGTCCGGCCCCTGCAGGCGGTAGAAGGCGTGCTCCCGGCCAGTGTGGGGGCTGCGCCGCTGGGCCACGATCTGCCTGAACAACCGAGAATCCTGCCGGATGCTCTCAGACTCCTGCGCCCATGGGGTCGCGGGATTGAACCCAGCGGGATGGCGATGCAGCAGCCTCATCAGTACCTCGGCACCGATGGGTCCACCCGGCTGTAGGCCTCGATGCCACCCGAAAGGTGGGCCAGCTCCGTGAATCCAGCCTTGCTGAGCAGACGGAGCGCAAAATGGCTCCGGACGCCATGGTGGCAGTAGGCGGCCAGAGGCTTGGTGGGGTCCAATTCCCCCACGCGCCCCGGCAGCTCCCCCATCGGGATCAGCTGGGCCCCGGGAAGGCGGGCCAGTTCATACTCCCAGCGTTCGCGGACATCCAGGATCTGGACCTGGGCGGGGTCGAGGGTCTTGAATGCCTGGGCATCGAGGTTGGGTCCGGCTTCAAACACGGGCAGGTCCCTCCTGGCTCAACACGCGGCTGCAGATGTGATGGGTGATGACATCCAGGGCCGTGGTGTTCTCCACGCCGGTGGGGACGATGAGGTCGGCCCACCGCTTGCTGGGCTCCACGAACTCCAGGTGCATGGGGCGGACGCTGTTCTCGTACTGGTCCATGACGCTGTCGAGGCTGCGCCCCCGCTCGCGGGTGTCGCGGCGGATGCGCCGCAGGATGCGGATATCGGCATCGGTGTCCACGAAGACCTTCATGTCCAGCAAGGCCCGGAGTTCCTGGAGCGCGAAGAGCAGCAGACCCTCCAGGATGACGACCTGAGCCGGTGGCAGCGGTTCCTCCCAGCCCGTACGGTCTGACAGGCTGAAGTCGTACTTCGGTTTGCGGATGCTCTCACCGCGATGAAGAGCCGACAGATGCGTAGCCATCAGCTCCAGATCGAAGGCGTGGGGATGGTCCCAGTTCACTGGGCGACCCTCGAAGCGGTCCTTCACCACCTCCAGCGGCGCGTAATAAGCGTCCATGTCCAGCAGCAGGGTGGCCACGGACTGCTTCCGCAGCCGTTTCACCAGGTCCGCGGCCACCGAGGTCTTGCCGCTGCCGGATCCCCCCACGATGCCGACCAGCATCGGCCCATCCGCCATGGCGCCCCCTTCCCTGCTCTATCCTACTTCAAGGCGAGCCCCGGCTCTGCTATGGTTCGGGCCATGCGTCCTTCCCAGTCTGCCCCTGCCCTGGTCCTCCTGATGCTGCTGGCCGGGTGCAGTTCAGAGGACCCGAGGCTCCCAGCAAACCTCTATGAGGAGGCCCGGAAGCTGAACCTGGAAGGGCGCAGCCTCGAAGCCCGCGCCATGATGAAACAGCTGGCGGAGCGCTATCCGGATACCGAGGCGGCCCAGCAGGCCAAGCGCGACCTCTACCTCATCGAGGCCTTCGTGAACCGCGACATTGCAGACCGCCAGAAGCAGGTGCGGGCGGCCATGAAGCGCATCACCGACGCCCTGATCCGCTACCAGGCGAAGAAGGGCGAGTACCCCCTCTCCTTGAACGACCTCGTGCCGGAATACCTCGACCAGGTGCCCGAAGCACCCTGGGGCCACCCCTTCCTCTACCGGCCCTACGTCACCCGTCCCATCGAGAACGTCCCGGTCAAGCGGGGGCCCGCCCGGCAGAAGTTCAATACCAGACCCGACGGCTACTACCTGGCCTGCCTCGGCACTGACCTCCAGCCCGGCGGTCAGGGCCTCGCTGCTGACATCCTCATCAAGGACGGGGCCCCCTGGGGCGAGCCGGCCTTCCCGCCCCTGCCCCAGCCGCAGCCTATACGGTGAAAGTGGGGTCCAACGTTGGGATCTGCAGGGCTGCGCAGCTACCGCACCCCCCAATCCAGGATCACCTTTTCCCGATTGCCCGCTCCGCATGGCATCGAAGCCCTTCTGGAAGTCGTCAATGCTGAAGCGGTGCGTGAT
>CAIYNT010000074.1 GCA_903927605.1 uncultured Holophagaceae bacterium | reverse complement strand
TGGGCTGTGGTCCTGCCGGCCTCGTGCTCTTTCAAGGCCAAGATGATCTGCTCCTCGGTGTATCTGCTCTTTCTCAAGGGGCCCTCCAAAGGGGGAGGACTCACATTATCCTTGGTCTAGTTTTTCGGGGGGACGTCAAGTTCGCCCTCCTTGCATTGTTCCTGGCCTGCATGGTTCTATATTTCGGGATTCGTTATCCTCGAACGACGAGTGCAGCTTCTTGGTTGCTCATTTTCATGGAGGGTGCGCTATTCGTCTTTGGATTCACCCTGCCGTTTCTTCCAAAATCCCAGATCCGCTTCTTCGATCCGCAAATCTTGGGTACAGCTGCCATGATCAATCTCTTACTCCTTGCACTCGGTGTAGTCAGCCGTGAACGGACTGCTCGCGCCTAACCCCTGGCTCAACTCGGACCCCGCCTGCATTGCCTTTCGCTCTCTCTCATCTTCCTGCTTCCTCGACTTCGTTCAGCGCCTCGGTGCAGGCGGGGCCGGTGAGCTTCATTCGTTAGGCGCCACCCAAGTCGCGATGCGCTCGCCAGACCGTGCAGGTTATGTTACTGAATGAAGTAGAATGACGGGCACATTCGGGAGGCACCGATGGAGAAACAGGATCCGTCCAAGGAAGCGGCCAGGAACAACGGACCACACACCTCGATGGAGGAATTTGAACGGGTCCTTCGCAAGCATTTGCCCTCCATTTTCGAGCCCCTTCCCGAGGGAATGGTGAAGGCGGAGCAACTCAAGAATTTGGTGCCAGTACCGATTTCAGATGAGGGAATGGATGTATTGGAAAATTACGAAGCGCCAGATCACCTTCAGCGAATTCTGGAAACACTTCGTCAGAAAGGGCTTAACCCCGAGGATGAACTACCCCCGGATCTACTGGAGAGGTACCATTGCGAGGTTCTAGGGAAAAATCAAAGCAGTGAAAGGTCATCCTCAACGCGAGGCCCCTGTGTCTGAGAGCTGTTCAATTTGCGGCTGCGTGGTTCACCGTTCTGGTGAATATGCCCAACCAACCGTTAAAGGTCGATCCCATGCAACAGCACATCATTTCGTAGCTGAGCGATTCTTTGGCCGTTCTAAGAATCGGCCAGGCGAAGCTCGAGAGAAAATTTTCGAATCATGCCCTTGGGGTTTCGAAGGCGCTACCGCTATCTACTGCTACGAGTGCCACGAGGAACTCATCCACAACCCGGTGTTCCTTCCTGCAGATATCGAAAATTCTCTGCCCTTGTCAAATCTCGTGGCCTTAGTGAAGCCTCCAAAACCGAACAACGAACAGCCTTGGCCGGGCGCATCGAACTCCTCCACGAAGTAATTGAAGCTGGCCTCAAGGCTGTAACCTAAGAGTCATTCCCGAGCGCCTAACCGCTCGTTCAACTCGGACCCAACCAGCACTGGCAGTTCAAATATCTCTTGTTCGTGATTTCTCGTCTCCGATCATCATCCGTTCGCCGGTCGGGCCGGTTAACTGCTTTTGTTGGGCAGTCTTGCGTCGGCCAAGATTGGCCCTACAATGTAGTGTATGAATGTCCGATTCGAATGGGATTCCACAAAGAACCTCAGCAATATCAAGGAACACCGTGTCTCCTTCGAAGAGGCATCCACGGTGTTCCTCGATGAGAATGGCCTGCTCATAGGCGATCCTGATCATTCGGACGAGGAAGATCGTTTTATTCTTCTCGGACTCAGTTCGACACTTCGGATCTTGATCGTTTGCCACTGCTACCGGTCGAAAGGCGGTGTCATTCGAATCATCTCAGCTCAAAAGGCGAATCGCCAGGAACGCCAAGAATACCTTCGGAGGTTCAAATCATGAGGAAAAGCTACGATTTCTCTAACGCAAAACCCAATCCATACGCCAAGCTCCTCAAACGTCAGGTCACCATTCGGCTAGATGAACCTACGCTTGAATACTTCAAGAATCTGTCTCATGAAATGACCATCCCATACCAGACATTGATCAACCTATACCTTCGAGAGTGCGCCGCTACACACAAGCACCTTCGCCTTGCATGGGAATTGCCCAAGGGCTCGAAATCTACCTAACCCGCCGCTCAAGTCGAACCCCGCATGCATTGCCATCCGCTCTCTCTCAACCTCTCGCTTCCTCGGCTTCGTTCGCGCCTCGATGCAGGCGGGGCTGGTTAGCTTCCTTCGTTAGGCGATTCACTATTCAAGGTGATTGCATGGATGAATCCATCTTGCATCCCAAGGTCGCGGCGACATTGGCGCGCTATGGCATGAAGCACCGCGCTACCGTGTGCGATCCGCAATATGCCGATACAGCTTCGTATTGCGAGCACTACAATCTTCCGCCCGGTGAGGGTGCCAACACGATTATCGTAGCCACCAAGCCCGAACCAGTGCGGTATGCCGCCTGTATCGTGCTGCCTACCACCAAGCTTGATGTCAACAAATGCGTGCGCCAGCTGATGGGCATGCGCAAATTGTCGTTCGCCTCAGCGGAGCAAACCGTAACGCTCTCCGATATGCAGATTGGTGGCGTGGTGGCCATTGGCCTGCCTGAGGACGTGCCCGTGTATATCGACGACGCCATCTTTGCGCTGCCCGAAATCCTGCTGGGTGGCGGCAACCGCTCTAGCAAGCTCTTGCTCAACCCGCACGAACTGCTCAAAATGCCACAGGCGCAGCGAATTCAGGGTTTAGGAATTGCACCCTCAAGCAACGGATCGCCTAACCCTTAGCTCAACTCGGACCCCGCGTGCATTGTCTTCCGCTCTCTCTCATCCCACCGCTTCCTCGGCTTCGTTCATCGCCTCGGGGCAGGCGGTGCCGCTTAACTTCATTCGTTAGGCCGCAACCCCATCGTCGCAACTACTAAGCCAAAGGAGATCGGCATGATCAACCAGGTTTTCCTCACCCTCCCGGTCGCTGATCTCCAGAGGTCGATTAGCTTCTTCAAGGCGCTTGGATTTGCTCACAACCCGCAGTTCAGCGACGAAACGGCCGCGTGCATCATCATCAGTGATGCTATTTCTGTCATGTTGGGCACCCACGCCAAATTCCGTGAGTTCACGCCCAAAGCTGTCTGCGATACCAGTCAGGCCGTAGAAGTTCTGATCAACCTCAGCTGTGAGAGCCGTGAGGAGGTAGATGGTCTTGTGGCCAAGGCGCTCGCTGCAGGCGGTTCAACCTATGATAAGCCAGAGGACTTAGGGTTCATGTATTCGCACAGCTTCCTAGACCCCGATGGCCATGGGTGGGGGCTCTTCCACATGGTTTCCCAGCCTGAACCTTAGTCGTTTCCCTTAACCAAGCATGATTACCCAGCGGCCTAATCCTCGGCTCAACTCGGAGCCCGCCTGCATTGTCTTCCGCTCTCTCTCAACCACTCGCTTTCTCACCTCCGTTCATCGCCTCGGTGCAGGCGGGGCCGCTTAACTTCATTCGTTAGGGCTTCCCTTGACGGGGAGAAAAGCATCCATACACTGTATGTATGATCCAATTTGAATGGGATCAATCCAAGGCTGCGGCCAATCTCCGAAAGCACGGTGTCTCCTTCGAGGAGGCCCAATCTGTTTTCTACGATGAGTTTGCCGTTCAGTTCTATGACGATGAGCATTCCATCGAAGAGGAACGCTTCCTCCTCCTCGGCATGAGTGATACAGCTAGGATCCTCCTTGTCTGCCACTGCGAGCGTGAAGCGGGTGATCTCATTCGGATCATTTCTGCACGCAAAGCCACCAAGCGTGAGAGCGCATTTTATGGGGGTGAACAATCATGAAAGCTGAATACGACCTTTCCAAGATGAGGGCCCGAAAGAATCCCTATGCCTCCAAACTCAAAAAGCCAGTCACTATGCGGCTTTCTGAAGATGTCCTGCTCTATTTCAAGGACATGGCAGTCGAGGCTGGCGTTCCCTATCAAAGCCTTATCAACCTCTACCTGCGCGACTGCGTTGCCCAGCACCGAAGGGTCAAAATCGCATGGCCTGGCAGGCCCTGACCTTGAGCTCAAGTTGGACCCCGCCTGCATTGTCTTCCGCTCTCTCTCATCATTCGGCTTTCTCGGCTTCGTTCAGCGCCTCGGTGCAGGCGTGGCTGGTTAGCTTTATTCGTTAGGCATCCATGCTCCGATCAAAATTCCCATCCTTATGCATCACGGCAATATTGTGCCTGTCCTATTCAAACTGTGCTTTCATGCGCAGGGAGGAGGCCTCAACTCGCCCTCACGAAGAAATCGTGTTTCTCAAGCTCGATCCTAATAACATTCTGTACGTTTCAAAATTGGATGGGAAACTTGTGTGGGCTGACGTCAAGGATCATTTGGAACTGTCACCTGGGATTCATACTTTGAGTCTGAACTTCCGTAAATCTCGACTAAAAGGGCAGGTCAAAAATTTTCGAGAATTCGATCTTTCGTTTGATGCGAAGGCTGGCGGAAAATATAAAATTGAATTCAATGCCAATAATGACTTTTCAAAATGGTCAGCATGCATCTTGGATGTGGCCGACAGGCGGAGAGTATCTACTCAAATTACGGATACAGATTGATTCGATAAAGTCGAACACCGAGGCGATGCCTAACCCTCCACTCAACTCGGACCCCGCCTGCAATGCTTCCCGCTTTCTCTCACCCTCTCGCTTCATCGGCTCTGCTCAGCGCACCGGTGCAGGTGTAGCCCGTTAGACATCACTCGTTAGGCTGCAAAACAGTGATCTGCCAAAGGCATAGGAGTATCGGATGACTACGTTCCGAACATCCCGAGAGTTCCCTGCAAAACCGAGCACCGTGTTTGCCGCCTTTGCTGACCCGTCTCGGCTGGCAAAGTGGTGGGGCCCCAATGGGTTCTCAAACACGATTCATACTTTCGACTTCAGACCGGGAGGGAGTTGGACTTTTTCCATGCATGGACCTGATGGGCAGACCTATCCAAATGAATGTGTCTTCTCATCCATCGTCGGCAACGAAAAGGTGGTCATCAAACACCAATCTCAGCCTCAGTTTGAGCTAACAATCACGCTGCATGAGAGTGCGGCTGGAACATTGGTTGTCTGGGAGCAAGTATTTGCAGACGCCTCCATCGCAAGCGCAATTCGCCATGTAGTTGAGCCAGCCAACGAGCAGAACCTGGAACGGTGGGCAGAGGCACTTCTAACAACTCCATCGTCTCAAGCCTAACGCCAGGCCTACACTGTGTTAACTTCCTAAATGCCGCGCTGCACAAGGGGTGAAAATGAGTAGCTTAAATAAGAGCGAGGTCGAGCGGATATTCTTGTCGGCGCCATTCACCAGGGACCTTGGGGTTCGCTTGGATTCAGTAGCACCAGGTGAATGCCGGACGTCCTTGGTCCTGACAGAGCGGCACCTTCAGCAGGATGGATATGTTCACGCGGGGGTCCAAGCCACTGTCGCCGATACCACTGCTGGCGCTGCCGCAGCGACGTTGATTGAGCCGGGCCAGTATGTTCTTTCAGCCGAGTTCAAGATCAACCTGCTGCGGTCCGCAAAAGGCAGCCAGCTGGCATGTGTTGCCAAAGTCCTCAAGGCGGGTTCCACTTTGACGGTAGTAGAGTCAGAAGTGTTCTGTGGAACGGCTGGTGAGTCTCGTCTTGTATCGAAAGCTACAGTCACCTTGGCAATAGTGAAGCCCCGGGAAGGGAAGTGAACCCGGACAACCTGACCCTCCGTTCTGCTCAGCCCCTGCCTGCACTGCCTCCGTGTTCTCCCATCTTCTCGATTCCCCGGCTTCATCTCGAGCCCCGGTGCCGGCCGGCCCGGCCAGCTTCTTTCCTTAGGTTTCAAGGAGTGTGCTCATGGCGACCCTGGCAGAAGTCGCAGCATTCATCGCCACCGAGTTTCCGCAAACGAAGTGCGTAGTCCAGGCGGTTGGGAATCGTGGCGCCACCGTGACGCACGAAGTTGGCCTGGAGGAATTGCGACCGGGTGGGACAGTCTCTGGTCCAGTGCTCATGGGCGTAGCGGATGTGGCACTGTACGTCGCCATTCTCGGTGAAATTGGCATCGTCCCCCTGGCCGTGACCACCAGCCTCACCATCAACTTTTTGAGAAAGCCAACTGCGAACAAGAGCATCGTCGCCGTCTGCAAGCTCATGAAGGTGGGCAAGTCGCTCGCAGTCGGCGAGGTTTCGCTGTACTCAGAAGACACAACTGAATCGGTGGCACACGTCGTAGGCACCTACTCCATCCCGCCGCGCGGCGAGGGCTGACCGTCGGACTCCACATCGGCAAGGCCATAGCCGGAACTCAGGCAACCCACCAGGCGTCGAGGTCTCCATGCAACCGACCAGCAATCCACCGCCGAACTATCAGGTCGAATACAAAACCACCCATGCCAGTCGACCAGGATTTCGCATCAACGAATTGCGGATATCACCGAGCCAAAGCGTTCCCTGGCACTATCACAACGCCATTCAAGATACTTTCTATGTCCTGGAAGGCCACATTCGCATCTCCCTTCGGGATCCCGAGGAGGTGGTCGAGTTGGGCCCCAGCAATTCGTTCTCCATCCCGCCCCTGCGGCCTCATCTGGTCACCAATCCGGGGTCGTGTTCAGCGACCTTTCTCAACCTCCAGGGAATGGGTGAATACGATTTCGTCCCCTTCATTGAGAACGGCCCCGCCCAGGGATAAGCCCCCCGATGCAGGTGGGGCCGGTCAGCTACCCTTGTTAGGCCTCGGAGCTCACCCATGCGCAAGAATGTTTCTTCCGGTTCACCCCTCGAACCCCGCATCGGGTTCTCCCGCGCCGTAGGAGTCGGTCGATTCTTGGCCATAGCCGGAACCGCCCCCATCGCTCCTGGAGGCGGTGTCGCGGCACCCGGTGATGTCTACGGTCAAACAAAGCGCTGTTTGGAAATAGTTGCCCAGGCCATTGCAGATGCCGGGTTCACGCTGGAAACAGTCATTCGCACACGCGTCATGCTCACCGATATTTCGCGCTGGGAAGAGGCTGCACGGGCCCACGGCGAGCTGTTCTCAAGCATCCGACCCGTATGCACCTTCGTCGAAGTGAAGGGCTTCATCAATCGAGAGTGGCTAGTAGAGCTCGAAGCTGATTGTGTCGCCGAAACCGACGTCTGACCCTTCGTACAACCGGGACCTGGCACGGACGACCAGAGCCCGAAATCATCGCCACGTTGCGGCCGGTCCGGTTAATCTTTTCCGTTAGGCCCCCTTCCTGGGAACGTGACCATGCAAATGTCCGCCATCCCGTTTGGCACCACTGACTGGGCGCAGATCCAGCGCACCGAGCACAAAGGCGAGAGCGGCTTGGCCTATTGGTGTACGCAGCAATTCGGGGCCATCCGCGTGCGCATGGTTGAATACACGCCGGGCTATCTGGCGGACCACTGGTGCACCAAAGGCCACATCCTGTTGTGCATCGATGGTGAACTGCACACCGAGCTTCAGGATGGTCGCAGGTTCATACTCAAGCCTGGCATGAGCTATCAAGTTGCAGACAACGCCGAACCTCACCGGTCGTATACCGAGACCGGGGCAAAGCTCTTCATTGTCGACTGATGGTTTGGCCCCTCTCGTTCCACTCGGACCCGACCACTCTGGCCTTTCGCTTTCCATGAACCTCTCGCTTCCCGTCCCGCTCCACGCACCCAGCTCGCCGCCGGGTCTGGTCGACTTTCCCCGTCAGTTCGCGCACATGATGAAAGACAAGCATGAGTGATCGAATCCTGGCCCTCGGGGATCCTCGCTTGAGGGTGGTCTGCCAGCCCATCCAGGAGGTCGGTGATCCAGAATTCCGCCGAGAGAACGAGCGGCTCAAGGCGGCCCTGGACGCCTTCCGCGCCGAGCGTGGCTTCGGACGGGGGATCGCCGCGCCCCAGATCGGCATCCCCAGGCGCTTCATCTCCATCAACTTCGGCAAGGGCACGCATTCCCTGATCAACCCCGTGATCACCTGGCGCAGCCAGGAGACCTTCACCCTCTGGGACGACTGCATGTGCTTTCCCGATCTCCTGGTAAAGGTGCGCCGCAACCTCTCGATCTCCCTCAGGTTTCGTGACGAAGAGGGGCAGTCCCAGACCTGGGAGAAGCTGGGCCAGGCCGAGTCCGAACTCCTGCAACACGAGGTGGATCATCTCGAGGGTGTCCTGGCTACGGACCTTGCCCTGGATTCCCGAAGCATTATCTATCGTTCCGCCTTCGACGACGCCCCCACCTATTTCCAAAGCCAGGTCGACTATGTCATCCAAGCCACCATCTGATCCGGCGTAACCCACCGCTCAACTCGGACCCCGCCTGCATTGGCTGGTGTCCTCATCCTAAGTTCCGTTTCCGCCACCAAGCTTCATTCGTCAGGCAGCCCCCATGTCGATTGCCCAAAAGCTAGGCCACTCCGAATTCGGCTCTCGCGACCTTTACGTCCTGCATCTTCGGCACTACAAAATCCCCCCCGGCGTCTTCAAGGAAGTCACCGGACACTTCATCGCCTGTCTGGCCATGGATGGAACGGAAGCCACCGATGAAGAGATCAAAACCATCGCTCTGGACCTGATTCAAGCTGGTTGTACTTACATCTGCTGCTGGGGGCCGGATTGTGAGCACGTTCACGATCTCATCGACCTGGAGGATCTGGCTCTCCATCCCGCTGGTCCCTGGAAAATGACCACTTGGCAGAATGATGTGCCCCTCTCTGAAGCGCTGTGGTTCTCCCTCAACTCGGCCTGGCCGGATCCCGCTTTTGAAGAAACCACACATGCCGTGGTTGGCATTTCCTTCAAAGATCCAGAATGGTCAAATCAGATGATAGAGGCTTATTCAAACCCGATCGGGTTCACCCGACTTCTTTGTAAACCATGACCAAGACCACCCGCCCCCAACCCCTGCAAAGATCCATCATGGCTGACCTGGAGCGCTCCCCATGGCCAGAAAATCGCTCCCGCTCTCCAAGGTCTACGGGTTGCTCGAGCCGGGGCCGGTTGTCCTGGTCACGACCGCCCGCGGCGGACGCCAGGACATCATGGCCATGTCCTGGCACACCATGATGGAGTTCGAACCGCCCCTGGTGGGTTGTGTGATCAGCAACCGCAACTTCTCCTTTGGCCTGCTGAAGGCGACCCGGGAATGTGTCATCAACATCCCGACCGTGGACCTGGCGGAGCAGGTGGTGGGTTGCGGAAACACCTCCGGCGACAGCACCGACAAGTTCGACCGGTTCGGCCTCACGGCTAGGCCCGCCTCGCTGGTCGGAGCCCCGCTCATCGCCGAGTGTTTTGCCAATCTCGAATGTCGAGTGGTCGACAGCAGGATGGTGCCCAAGTATTGCTTCTTTGTCCTGGAAGTCGTCAAAGCCTGGGTGGACACCACGGTAAAGGCTCCGCGAACCATTCACCATCTCGGACGGGGTGAATTCATGGTTGCGGGCGAACGAATCAAACTCAAATCAAAGAAGATGTGAGGGTAGGGCCGCTCGACCTCACCAATCAGGCCGGTCTCTCCTGGATCCAAACAGGCCCTAAACCTTCCGCCGGGTCCTGTGGTCTATGGGAGGGAAACCTTGGCGCATGGTGCGCCCCCACCAAGGAGTGATCATGAAACGCATACCCCTGTTCCTCGGTCTCGTGCTTCTGGCTTCCGCCCCTGTCTTTGCAGCCGCCACCCAGTCGGCCAGATCCGAAGCTGCCGAGCATCCCCGGATCGTCGCTGCCATCCACGAACTGGAGGACGCCATTGCATACATGGAGAAGGCCCCGCATGATTTCGGCGGCCACAAGGCGGAAGCCATCCGGGCCAGTCGCGAGGCCGTCCAGCAGTTGAGGAAGGCCCTCGCCTATCGCGCCAAGGCGGACCGCAAGTAGGTCCCGATACTAAGCCTGGCACCGCCCCACCACTCCCGCACTCAGGTCCGGGTCGCCTCGATGGGACCCGGACCTCGGGCGGATGGTTGCGAAAGCTGGTGCCGGCTTGGCTGACGAGGCGCACCGGGTACTGACTGGAAATAGATCCCGGACCCAGCCACGGTGGTGTCTGCGCCGGCCATCGAGCTGGCACAAGGAAGCCGTTCAACGGGAGCAACCCAGTCCCCACCTGACAGTCCGTCAAGTGCACAGCCGGGAAGTGGGGGCGGGTTCCAGGCCTATTCCGGGCAAGTTCCCACCTCACAGAGGCCCGAGGCGTGGCTAGGGCACCGGAAAGGTGGATCCTCGGCGATCCATCCGATCCGGGGGTCCCTTTTCAGCCGATCAGGAGATGTGCCGGCATTCTCGCCAGGAGGGCTTAGATTTCTGGGTGCAGGGCGGCAGGGGCACTCGGTAATGACCCCACCTTGCTCAGGACGGAGGCGTAGGATGACACTCCGATCAAGGGTTTCTGAACTCGACGACTATTCCGGGGAACTGACCCAGGAACTGGAAAAGCTGGGCCTCGAGCAGGCGCGGGGAGCCCTCAACCGGGATGAGCAGCTGGATTTCCTCGCGAATCTCCGGCGGGCCATCGCTGAGCGCGACCTGGCGCCCCTGAGGAGGCGGGGCTGGAAGGCCCTGCTGGCAGGCCTGGCGTTGGGGGCTGGGGCGGCCTTCCTGCCCATGAGCCTTCCCCACGCGATGGAGGGCCGCCTGGGCTTGGCCCTCCTGGCCTTGATCTGCCTGGCCGCTACCGCCTGGAGCTTCACCCGCTATGTGAAGGTGCACCGACGGGACGAGGCCTGGCTCGGGCTGCTCGAAGCCGCGGCCGCCAAGGGCGGGACGATCTTCGACCTGGCCTGAGGCCCGGCCCGCTCCTGCCCGGATACGCGTGACCCTGGGTTGGACCCCTTCATCCGGTCGCGGCCGACCTGGCCACCTCGGCGGCCAGGTCGCCAGGGGCCTTGCTCTGATAGAAAGTTGTGCCTACAACTCACGCATCGCGCCGATCTGTCGATAGGCCATGAAGTCCCCAGGATCGGACTTCGCAACCCTATTCAGCCGTTCTGCCTTTCAAGGATAGTTCGCAGCCGGTCAACCCTGGAGGAAATGCCGTGAAAAAGCTCCTCTACCTCCTGATCCCCTTCCTAGGCCTAGGCGGACCGGGGCTGTCGGCCAAGTGCTCGCCTGATACTGCCCCGGCCGCGTGTTGCCCGAAGCACCTGGTTCCTGATTCAAAGGATGCCGTCCGCCTTTTCCCGCCAGCCTTCGACCGTGAGCGGGGAGTGTCCTGGGATGGCCGGATTGCCTGGAAAGCAGAGGAGCGTGCATGGGTATTCGCCGCTGCCCTGGAAGGTTCCCTGAAGGGGATCATTCGTGCCAACAGCCCGTTCCATCTGAATGTAGCGGTGGTCCGGGTGGAGAAGCGGACTGGGACCTTCGTCGTCGAATTCAGCATTCAGGCACCATCTGGGGAAAACGTGGAACTGGTCCAGGTGGAAGGGGTCGGCCCCCGCCACCTTTCCACTGAGGAGGTCTATCCGTTTGTGGCCGCCGAAATTGTCACCACCTTCGAGAAGAGCGTCCTTAAATAGTCCAACGCCTGCGACCGGTCCCGACAAGGGAGGGACTCGGGCTCTTGTGTTCCCGAGTGGCATGATGCAGCTTCAAAGGCTGGGGGTCCCAGAAGGGAGCAAATCATGGTCATGCGTGTCATCCGGCTTGGTAACCCACGGGTGGGGGACGAAGGCCTCCGCATCGGAACGGTTCGCCGTCCGCCGCGCGGCGTGCCCAAGGCCGAATTCGCAGCGCAAAATTGGTACGATGTGTGGTTTCCCAACCTGGCACCGAGTCCAGAGACCATGAAGCTGGGCCAGGAGGCCGCGACCCCCGCACAGTGGGCTGCCTTCACCAAAAAATACCGGGCCGAAATGGCCAGCCCTGAGAACAGTCATGCCATCGAACTGCTCGCGGCGCTGTCCCACCAAAGCAACTTCTCGGTGGGCTGCTACTGCGAGAACGAAGCGCACTGCCATCGGTCCGTGCTGCGCGAACTCCTGATCGAGAAGGGGGCCCGATTGGAATCCGCCTGACCCACCTGCCACTTGGCCCGGCCGCAGGCGTCCGGCCCGGTACCTTCTTCCGTCAGGCCGCGGCGATGGATCCATTGAGGGGCGACATGACGAAAAAGCTCTTCTGGGAAAACCCGTACCAGACCAGCCATGACACCACCGTGGCCAGGGTCGATGGCACCGACATCACCGTCCAATCGACCATCTTCTACGCCTTCTCCGGTGGCCAGGAGAGCGACCAGGGAAGCATCGGCGGATACCCCGTACTCTCGGCCCGGAAGGATGGGCTTGCGCTGGTCTACACCCTTCCCGAGGGCCACGGTCTGGTGGTTGGCGATTCCGTGCGGATGTACATCGACTGGGACCGGCGGTACCGCCTGATGCGTCTGCATTTTGCCGCGGAGCTGGTGCTCGAGCTCATCTGCCGCTCCCTTGATGGGGTCGAAAAGATCGGCGCGCATATCGCCCAGGATAAGGCGCGAATCGACTTCGCCTGGCCGGAGAGCCTCGCGCCGAAGCTACCTGCCTATGCGGCGGAAGCGAACCAGATCATCGGCGCCGATCTGGCGATCACCAGCGCCTTCGCAGATGAGCCAAACGAACGGCGGTACTGGGAGATTCCGGGGTTCTCGCGCGTGCCCTGCGGGGGCACCCATATCCGGCGGACGGGCGAGGTCGAGCCGATCCACCTGAAGCGGAACAATATCGGTCGCGGGAAAGAGCGGGTCGAGATTTATCTGAAATCCTGATGCCACTCCTGGGCGGGATGGTGGTGGATACCAGCGCGCGGGTCCACGCCTACGGGGGATCCCTCACCGCTGGACTGGATATTCGTGGGATCATGCCCCTCCGCTTCCCGGCGGCTGGTCAGGTGGACCCTGCTTTCTTAGTGGTCCCAGATCGGATCAATCCTGGTGAAGCTCGTCCCGCGCCTTGGCTGTCGGCGCAACGCCGATTTGCTTCAGCGGCCGGAAGGCAGCTTCATTCTCCTTGAGATAGGCCGCCAGGGTTCTGGGAGCGCGTCCGGTGATGCGCTCGACGGTTTCGAGGACCTGGGCAGTCGGGCCATTGGCCTTGAACAGGTGGTAGAGCGTGATCATGCCCTCGGCAAGCCACGGGGACACGCGCATGCTCACCATCGAATGATGGGCAGCCCCATCACTCACGTTGGTATAGGAGATCTGCCTGCCCATGAGGGAACTGAGGCGCTCGGCCACCTGGACATAGGTGAGTGCCTCCGGGCCAGTGATCTCATATACCAGGTTCTCATGCCCCTTGGAGGTGAGGACGGTCCCAGCCACAGTCGCAATATCGCGAGTGTCCACCCATGGCATGAGGGCCTGACCCGCGGATGCATAAAAGGTGCTTTCTTTCGAGACCGTCGGTCCGATATAGGGGACCAGGTTCTGCATGAAGATGGTCGGCCTGAGAATGGTCCAGGGAAGGCCGCTCTCTTCCAGCAGGGTTTCGCACTTCCCGTGGTTCCTCAGCAGGGCGGAAGCAGCCCAGGGATTGGCACCCATCGCGGAGATCCGGACCACGTGATGCACTCCCTTGGCCTTGCAGGCCGCAAGGAATTTTCGTTCCATGGCCACGCCATCCGGATGCGGTGTGGTGAGCAGGAAGACCGTCTGGACGCCGGCCAGGGCCCCCGCAAAAGTCTCAGGGCGTTCGAAGTTTCCTAGAACTGTCTTGATATCCCTGGATTCAAAGGCCTTGGCAGTCTCCTTGGACCGCACCATGACCTTGAAGGGGCTTCGTCGGGCCGAGAGGTCAAGGACAAGTTCCTTGCCAATCTTTCCGGTGGCGCCGGTGATGAGGATCATAGAACCTCCTTTGGATTGAACTGCGGTGACTTTGATTCCCCTGGCTGGCTCTCGTGACGCCTGTTTTCACATCTTTCTGCGGTCCAAGACAGATCCGGCCCATCCCTTTGGATTTCGTACGTGGCCCCGGGGAAAAGGGCATTCACCTTATCCTTGGGCTGGTTACCCAGGAGGGCGTTCATGAAAACCATTGGCCTCATCGGGGGCATGAGCTGGGAATCGACGGTGCCCTACTACCGTCTGATCAACGAGCTCGTCAAGGCGCGCCTGGGCGGGCTGCACTCGGCGAAGCTCATCCTGTACAGCGTGGATTTCCATGACATCGAGCGGCTACAGCAGGCCGGCGACTGGGAGACAGCCGGGACCGTGCTGGCCGGAGCGGCTCGTTCCCTGGAGGCGGCGGGCGCGGACTTTCTGGTGTTGTGCACGAACACCATGCACAAGGTGGCCGACCGCATCGAGGTGGCGGTCGCCATTCCCCTGGTGCACATCGCCGATCCGACCGCGGTGGCGATCAAGCAGGCCGGGCACACCACGGTGGGCCTGCTCGGCACCCGGTTCACCATGGAACAGGCCTTCTACCGCGAGCGGCTGAGCGAACGGCACGGACTGCACGTGCTCGTACCGAACGCGGAAGACCGCGAGGTCGTCCATCGCATCATCTTCGACGAGCTGTGCCTTGGGACGGTCCGCTCCGAGTCGCGTAGCGCCTATCGAGACATCATGGCAAGGCTGGCCTCGCAGGGCGCCGAGGCCATCATCCTCGGGTGCACGGAGATCTCCCTTCTGGTGAGTCAGGAGGACGCCAGGGTGCCCCTGTTCGACACCACTGCCCTGCACGCGCGGGCGGCCGTGGAAGCGGCCCTGGCCTGAACATTCACCCATTGGGATTCGATTTTCTCGCAGGACTCCAGGAGGTTCCCTATGGCAGCCAACCCCCTCGCCAGCTGGCACCAGCTCGTGCAGGACCGGAATCCGCGGGGTCTGGCCTCGCTGCTCGCGGAGCAGGTCGTCTTCCACTCGCCGGTGGTGCATACCCCGCAGGTCGGCAAGGCGATCGCCACGCACTACCTCACTGCGGCCTTCCAGGTCTTCTTCAACGAGTCCTTCCGCTACACCCGCGAGGTGGTGGGCCCCCACGATGCGGTGCTGGAGTTCCATGTCGAGATCGAAGGCATCAGCGTGAACGGGGTGGACATGATCAAGTGGGATGACGCGGGCAAGATCGTGGACTTCAAGGTGATGATCCGCCCGCTGAAGGCGATCAACCTGATCCATCAAAAAATGGCCGCCCTGCTGCAGGTGGGCCGCTAGTGTGCTGGCCCTGAAATGCATGGATCAAGGGGTGGATGGGCCAGCACACTTCCATCAGGGCATGGCCCCTCTGGCGATCCGGCGCGCAGGCGCGCCAGATCTGTCACCCCTTGGGGGCACTGCCGTGCCCCCAAACCCCTGCCAAGTGTGGTGTCCCAGTAATTCGGATGATCCAGGTTCTCGCGGTACACCACATTAGCTCAACATCAGCCAGAGACCGCTTGCCATCCAGGCCCCGCTGCGCCATGGTTCCACCAGCCAGTCAGCCCGTGCGGGAGGCACCATGGCCGAAACCAATAGCGATTCCATCCTCTGGCTTCCCGACGTGGAGGACCACGACTATCCCGCCGCCGGATCCTATCTCAGCCTTCTCTACCCCAAAGATCGGGTGGATGGGGTAGTAGACAGCCTGAGGGCCGCGCCCATTGTCCAGTACAAGGCCAAGGACATCTTCCGGGCCTCTCAGCTCCCGCTGCTGGGCCTGAGCAACTCGCACGTGGAGAAGGACCGGAAGAAGATCATGGATGGACGGGCGCTCTCGCCCCTCCTGCTGGTCCGGGACGAGCCCGTCGGGAGAGTGGTCATCGCGGACGGGTACCACCGGCTCTGCGCAGTGTACGGGTTTGATGAGGACGCCCTGATTCCCTGCAAGATCATCTGAGCGTGGGGTTAATATTGCGCGAGCCCCCGGGGCGGCGCCGATCCCATCCTCGGTCCTCCCCTCTGCTTCGACCGCTAAGCCAGAGAGGAGATCGCGTTCCGCAGGCCTGCCGCCGGCATGAACTCGAGGCTCCAGGACAGCCCAGGGTGCCTCAGAGGTTTGCCGCGACCGGGCAAGGGGCACTGGGAGGCAGAGCCTGATCGGGTTACCTTTTCCTTGCGGAGCACCCATGACGGAACCAGCAGGACGCGACGAGGCCTTCCCGAGGGATCGGGAGATCGTCACCACGCAGATCTTCGAGGCACCCCGGAAGCGAGTCTTCGCCGCCTGGACCGACCCGGATCAGGTGGCGCAGTGGTGGGGACCGCAGGGGTTCCGGAACACCATCCAGACCTTCGAGCCGTGGCCGGGTGGCCAGTGGAACTTCATCATGGAGGGACCGGACGGGACCCATTTCAGGAACGAGAGTGTGTTCGTCGAGCTCATCGCGCCGGAGAAGATCGTCTTCGACCACACCTCGACTCCCCACTTCCGGGTGATCGTCACCTTCGAGGAGGAGGGGTCACGGACCCGCCTCAGCTTCTGCATGCGCTTCGGAACTGTGGCCGAGTGCGAGGTGGTCAAGCGCTTCGCGCAGGAAGGCAACGAGCAGACCTTCCTGCGCCTCGCGGCGCTGTTGGCCGAGGGTTGAAGCACCCATGGCCCACACTTTCCAGACCCGGATCTCCGCCCTGTCCGACACCGAGCTGATCCAATACCTGAAACACTTCCAGGACTACCGCACCGAGGCGGTGGAGACTGCTCTGGCGGAGCTGGACCGGCGCAACCTGGGCCTGGCCGACGATGCGCGGGCGCAAATCAGGGCGGGCCTCGGCCGGCGCGATGCGATCGCGCAGGCGCAGTTGAACCGCAGCTTCGTCACGGGCCTCGGGAGCACCCTCGAAACCCGCTTGGCCCACATTCGGCTCATCACCGGAAGCATCCTCGCCGTGGGTCTCGGCGCCGCCCTGGCCATCTACTTGTTTATCGCCCCCAGTGGTGCCAATCCCCCGGGCTTCGAGCCGGAGGACACCAAGAAGTACCTGCGTGCCATGGAGGTGTACGGCGGGAAGTTGAATGTGCTGGCAACCCAATTCCGGGGCGCCTGGAATGGCCTGTGGCAAGGCCGCAACCTCGCCTTCACCGTAGGCAGCCTCACGCTCCTCCTGGCCTTCGCCTTCTGGTTCATCGCCACCCGGCGCGCCCGGGACCTCGCCGCCCTCAACGAAGACCCGAACTTCAAAAAGGCCTGAATGGCCACGGATGAACACGGATGAACACGGATCAACACGGATTAACTCAGATCTTGGTTATCGGCTTCCTCCGCCTGGAATGAGCGAACCGCGAATTCCGCGAATCGCCCTGCGGGCGCGCGAAGGGCGAACGTCCTGCTTCCAGTCTCCCATCCGTGTTTATCTGCGTTCATCCGTGGCTAAGCTTGTCTCACGGAAAGGCATCCCATGACCCAGGCCCTGCTGCTCGTGGACATCCAGAACGACTACTTCCCCGGCGGCGCCATGGAGCTGCTGGGGAGCCCCGAGGCCGGCCGCCAGGCCGGGGCCCTGCTGGAGGCCTTCCGGCGCGCCGGACGCCCCATCGTCCACATCCAGCACCTCGCGGCGCGGCCCGGCGCCACCTTCTTCCTGCCGGGCACGACAGGGGCCGAGATCCACCCAGGCGTGGCGCCGCTCCCCGACGAGCCGGTGTTCCAGAAGCACTTCCCCAACAGCTTCCGGGAGACACCGCTGCAGTCGCATCTGCAGGGCCTGGGGGCCACGCAGCTGGTCATCGCGGGCATGATGACCCACATGTGCATCGATACCACGGTGCGCGCCGCCTTCGACCTGGGCTTCCAGTGCTGGCTGGCCCAGGACGCCTGCGCCACCCGGGACCTCACCCGCAGTGGCACAAGGGTGCCCGCATCCCAGGTACAGGCTGCCTTCCTCGCCGCCCTGGACGGCACCTTCGCCCAGGTGCTGTCCGCGCAGGAACTCTGCGCCGGACTTTGATTCAGAGCTCAGGATCAGTCCCGCAGAGGCTTCATTCATCGGACACTGGAGCCATGCCCGAGCCTTCCGGACGGTCCCCGAAATCACCGCTCGCCAAGCCGGGCCTGCATCCGCGCAATCGCCACGCCGGGGGCTACGACTTTCCACGGCTGGTGCAGGCCAATCCGGACCTGGGGCCCATCGTGCAACGCACCAAGCATGGCGGCCTCTCCATCGACTTCGCCGATCCGCACGCCGTGAAGGCCCTGAACCGCGCCTTGCTGGCGGAAGCCTACGGCATCGGCGACTGGGACATCCCGCCCGGCTACCTCTGCCCGCCCATCCCGGGCCGGGCGGACTATCTGCATCATCTCGCCGATCTCCTGGCGGCGGATGCGGACGGTGCCATCCCACGCGGTCCGGCCATCCATGCGCTGGATGTGGGTGTGGGTGCCAATGCCATCTATCCGCTCATCGGGCACCGCGAGTACGGCTGGTCCTTCGTGGGCTCGGATATCGACGAAGTGGCGCTCACGTCGGCGGCGCGTATCCTCGCGGCGAATCCGGGCCTGGGCGAGGCCATCCAATTGCGGCGACAAGCGGATCGGAACACGATCTTCGGAGGCGTGCTCCAGCCTGGTGAGCGCTTCGACCTGACGCTCTGCAACCCGCCCTTCCACGGCTCCATGCGGGAGGTCCGCGAGGCTGCGCAGATGAAGTGGCGCAAGCTGGGCCGCGCGGACAACGGCCCCGTCCGCAACTTCGGAGGTCAAGGCCCGGAACTCTGGTGCGAAGGCGGCGAAGTGGGCTTCATCCGTCGCATGATCACGGAAAGCGTCGACCTGGGCGACCAGGTGTGCTGGTTCACGACGCTGGTCTCCAGCTCCGCGACCCTACCCGCTGTGCATCGCGCCCTGCGGCAGGTGGAGGCCCGGGAGATCCGCACCGTGGCCATGGCCCAGGGCCAGAAGCAGAGCCGCTTCGTGGCCTGGACCTTCCTCAGTGCCGAGGCCCGCCGGTCGTTCAGATCGGCCAAGGGTGCATAAGCTGCGCCGCCTGCCCGCCTTCGTCGCCCTGCTGATGCTGGGTGCGCTATCTCTCCGCCTGGGTCTGGCCTTCCTGGTGACAGTGCCCCTGACGCTGGTCCTGCTGGTGCTGCTGGTCATCCCGAGGGCCCTCCTGCAAACGATCCTCTCCGCCGTGTTGTGGGTTGGAGCCCTCGCCTGGCTGGGCATGGCGTGGGTGCGCGTGAACGAGCGTCTGACCCTGGGCCAGCCCTGGATCCGGCTCGTCGTCATCTTCGGCGCGGTGACGCTCTTTACCGCCTGGGCCGCGTGGCTGCTGGGAGGAAAGAAGGACTGATTCATCCACAGATTCCACCGATTCACACAGATTTGAAAAGCGAAGTCATTCCTCTTTGTAATCGGCGCGCTCAATTTCCAAGTGCAACATTCCTCAGAAAGAATGGTTGCATGGGAAAACACTACACACATCTGAGTTGCGAGGAACGAGCAATGATCCAGGCGAAGCTGGAGTTGGGATT
>CAIYNT010000073.1 GCA_903927605.1 uncultured Holophagaceae bacterium | reverse complement strand
TTGCCTGCCGGCGGACATCACGGATGTGAGCTGCAAGGCGGGGGAGGTGTCGGCCGAAGTGTTCGAGCAGTACCGCATCCCGACCTACCACGAGGCCAGCTACAAGCCCTTCGTCATCAGCGCCCTCATGTTCCTCATGCGTGTGAAGGACCCCGCCGTCAAACTCGGCGACATCGTCCATCGCGCCCGCAACCTCAGCATCTAAGCCTGGAGCCGACATGACCCGGACCGTCGTCATTGCCATCGGGGGCAATTCCCTCATTTCCGACAACGACCACACCACCGTCTCGGACCAGTACGGCGCCGCCGCCGAGACCTGCGCCCACATCGCCCACATGCTCGAGGGCGAGAAGCTCCGGCTGGTGGTGACCCACGGGAACGGCCCCCAGGTGGGGTTCATCCTGCGGCGCTCGGAGCTGGCCGCGCCGGAACTGCACATGGTGCCCCTCGACAGCTGTGTGGCCGACACGCAAGGTGCCCTGGGCTACCACCTCCAGTGCGCGCTCTACAACGAGTTCAAGCATCGGGGCATGGGGCGCACGTCGGCCACCGTGGTCACCCAGGTGCTGGTGGACGCCAAGGATCCCGCCTTCCAGAAACCCAACAAGCCCATCGGCTCGTTCATGACGGCCGAGCAGGCCCTGGCCCACCGCGAGAAGGATGGCTGGGACCTGGTGGAGGATTCGGGCCGCGGGTGGCGGCGGGTCGTGGCTTCGCCCGTCCCTCAGCGCGTCCTCGAACTGGAGGTGGTCAAGAGCCTCCTGGACGCGGGCGTGGTGGTGGTCGCCTGCGGGGGCGGTGGCATCGCCGTGGTGGAGGATTCCTCGGGGAACATCTCCGGAGCCGCCGCGGTCATCGACAAGGACCTGGCCTCGAGCCTTTTGGCCCGGCAGCTGCGGGCGGACCTGCTGGTCATCTCCACGGCGGTCGAGAAGGTCTGCCTCGACTTCGGCAAGCCCACCCAGCGGAGCCTGGACCGCATGAGCCTTGCGGATGCCAAGCGCTACATCCAGGAGGGCCACTTCAAGCCCGGCAGCATGCTGCCCAAGATCCAGGCTGTGGTGGATTTCCTGGAGAACGGTGGGAAGGAGGCCATCATCACCGACCCCGCCCACCTCGGCGCCGCCCTGGCGGGCCACGGCGGCACCCACGTCTTCCCCTGATCTGACCGCCCCGATGGCCGTGACTTCTGGAGGTTCCCGATGAATAACCCCGCTGCCGGACCGGAGTCCTTGCTGCTCCGCAATCCCCTGTTCGATCCGGCCAAGCGCTGGCCCGCCCCGGATCCGGCCGTGTGGGCCTTCCATCGGCGGATGCCCGCCTATCTCGCCACCACCCTGTTCGACTGCCCGGGGTTGGCCCAGCGGTACGGGGTGGGGCGGGTGCTGGTCAAGGCCGAGACTCAGCGCCTGGGGCTGCCCAGCTTCAAGATCCTCGGTGCATCCTGGGCCACTTACCGGGCCCTCTGCGACCACCTCGGCTTCGACCCGGAACCCTGGCTGAACATCAATGACCTGGCCCGGCGGATCAGCTACCTGAAGCCCTTCGGCCTGGCTGCGGCCACCGATGGCAACCACGGTCGCGCCGTGGCCTTCATGGCCCGGCTGCTGGGTTTCCAGTGCCACATCTTCGTTCCGCTCGGCACCGTGCCGGCGCGGATCCACGCCATCCAGAACGAAGGCGCCACCGTGACCGTGGTGGACGGTGACTACGACGCGGCCGTGGCCCGCTCGGCCCAGGAGGCCAGCGACCGTTGTCTTGTCATCTCCGATACCTCCTGGCCCGGCTACGATGTCACGCCGCGCCGAGTGGTCGAGGGCTACACGACCATCTTCATGGAGATCGACCAGGCGCTGCGCGCCGCGGGCGTCGGGGATCCGGACGCAGTCATCATCCCGGTCGGGGTCGGCGCCTTCATGTCCGCCACCGTCGGCTACTACCGCAGCCGCCCCTGGAAGGGGGCGCTGATCGGCGTGGAGCCCGCCGACGCCAACTGCGTGCAGGCCTCGGCCAGGGCCGGCGAGATGGTGCCGGTACCCGGTCCACACCGCTCCATCATGGTGGGCCTCAACTGCGGTCTGCCCTCTCCCGTGGCCTGGCCCAAGGTGTCCACGGGCGTGGACTGGATGATCTCCATCGGCGACGAGCGGGCCCGCCAGGGCATGCGGGAACTGGCCGAGGCCGGCGTCGTCGCGGGCGAGACCGGCTCCGCTGCCCTGGGCGCTCTCGCCGCGCTACACGACGATGCCGCCACGGCGGAGTTCCGGGCCAACGGCCTGCTCGGCCCCGACAAGACGGTTCTGCTGCTCGTCACCGAAGGGGCCACGGATCGCGGCAACTACCAAGCCGTCGTCGGACGCCCACCGGAAGAAGTGGGAACCATCCTGTCTCTTGCCCGCTGAGCGACTCAGCCGCCGAGGAAGGTCCTGATGACCGTGGCGTAAGCTGCCTGCGCCCCCGTCAACTGCTCCAGAGCGACCCACTCATCCACGGTATGGGCCTGCTCGATGGAGCCAGGACCGAGCAGGAAGGTAGGGATGCCTCGGGCCGCGGCGGCGGAGGCATTGGTGGTGTAGGGAGCGGCGAAGGCGGTGGTTCCGAGCGCCTTCAGGAGCTGAGCCTGCAACTCCAAATTCTGGTTCCTCCACGCGGGGACGAACTCCTGCATGGTCATCGCCAGACCGGTGTAGCAGCGTTGGTTCGTTTCTAGCAATCGTACTGAGACGCCCTCGACTCCCTCCAGGACCAGGCGAGTCCGTTCGAGCACGGACATGGCGGTCTCTCCAGGCAGGAGCCTCAGGGCCAGCCGGGCCGTGCAGAGGTGCGGCACCATGCCTGGTGAGGGCTTGGGTTCGGAATCAATCTCGATCAGCTCGCAGACCCCGGGACCCAGCTCGGGATCCGTAGGAAGTGGCAGGGCTCTGATGCGAGCAACGGCCTCCATCATCTTGTAGATGGCGTTGTCGCCGAGCTCAGGCCGGGAGGAGTGTGCGCTGCGGCCCGATGCCTCCACCAGCAGTCCGGTCCGTCCTTTCTGCGCGACACCCAAGCAGAGGGAGGTGGGCTCACCCACGATGACCAGGTCCGCTGGGTGGCGCTCCAGCACATCGGCCAAGGCCACCGCCGTCATGTTCTCCTCGCAGACGCTGGCCGACACGATGAGGGTCCCTCGGAAGCCCTCGGCGGCTGCGGCCGCGCAGACCATCGCCGCCAGCGAGCCCTTGGTATCAGCGGCACCGCGCCCCCACAGGCGACCCGCCTCGATCTCGGCCCCGAAGGGTTCGTGCTTCCAGGCCGTGGAATCGGTCACCGGCACGACATCGAGATGGGAATCCAGGAGCAGGGTGGGTCCGGGACCGGCACCCTTGCGTGTCCCGAGCACAGTGCCGAAGCGGTCCGTTTCCACCGTGAAGTCCATGACCTGCAGGCGGGCCGCCACGACTGCCGCCAGCTCGCCCTCCTGCCCGGAAAGACTGGGGATCCGCACAAACTCGCGGCAAAGGTCGACGACAGGATAGGAAAGTTCACGATCTGGCAAAGGAAAGCACCTCGTCGGCAAGGCCCCAAAAGGCACTGGACCTCGCGTCCGGTTCATTGTCCACCCATCGTGACCCCCATCACGTCGGCCCCGCAGAGCCGCCGGTACTCTGAAGAGGCTACACCGGCCTTTGGCCGGTGCGTCTTGACCCTGGAGGCTCCGTGAACGCTCTGCTCGAATCGCTCGAACCGAAGACCATCTGGTCCTACTTCCTGGAGCTGTCCAAAATCCCCCGGGGTTCAAAGAACGAAGCCGCGGCGGCGAATTGGGTGGCCGATCAGGCCAAGGCCCTGGGTTGCGACGTCGAGCGCGACGAAGTCGGGAACGTGATCATCCGGAAGCAGGCCACCTCGGGCCGGGAAGACCGCCCGACCACCTGTCTCCAGGCCCACGTGGACATGGTCTGCGAAAAAAACGAAGGCACCGACCACGACTTCACCAAGGACCCCATCCAGGTCTGGCAGGATGGCGACCTCCTCCGGGCCAAGGGCACCACCTTGGGGGCTGACAACGGCATCGGCGTGGCTGCGGCCCTGGCGGTCCTGGCCGCCAAGGACATCGCCCACGGCCCCCTCGAGGCGCTGATCACCATCGACGAGGAGACCGGCCTCACGGGGGCCGAGGGCCTGCAACCCGGGCGTCTCAAGGCCAAGTTCCTCCTCAACCTCGACAGCGAGGAGGAGGGCTACCTGACCATCGGCTGCGCCGGGGGCGTGGATACCATCGCCACCCGCAAGCTCGCCCGCACGGCCCCCCCTGCGGGCAGCCGCGCCTACCGCCTCAAGGTGTTCGGCCTCAAGGGTGGGCATTCCGGCATCGACATCAACGCCGGCCGGGGGAATGCCCTGCGCCTCCTGGCCCAGGTCCTCGGATTCCTGAAACCTGAGTTCGACCTCGCCCTCGCCTCCCTCAAGGGCGGCAACAAGCGCAACGCCATCCCTCGCGAGGCCTCGGCGATGATCTACCTGGACCCAGCCAGGGAGCCGGCCGTCCGCCAGGCGCTGGCTGCCCACGAAGCCCACTGGCGCGCGGCCCTCGGCGCCTTCGACCCAGGGTTGCATCTGGCACTGGAGGCCGGCGAGGCCGCCGCAGCCATGTCCAGCACCGATGCGGATGCCCTCATCCAGCTGCTGCTCGCCCTGCCCCATGGTGTCGAAGCCATGAGCCCGGACATCAAGGGTCTGGTCCAGACCTCGACGAACCTTGGCGTCATCGAGACCCGGGAGGACGTCGTGGAGGTGAACCTGCTCACCCGCAGCTCCATCGACGCCTCCAAGGCCGCCCTGACCGAGCGAATCGCCGCCACCTGCGCCCTGGCGGGGTTCGAGTCCCACACCAGCGGCGGCTACCCTGGCTGGAAGCCCGAGCCCGAAGCATCGCTGGTCCGCATCGTCAACGACACCAACCAGGCCATCTTCGGGAAACCACTGGAGATCATGGCCATCCATGCGGGCCTTGAATGTGGCCTCATCGGCGAGAAATACACCAGCATGGAAATGGTGTCCTTCGGCCCCGACATGTGGGATGTGCACACGCCCGACGAGCACGTGAGCGTGCCCTCCGTCGCCAACTTCTGGAAGCTGCTGGTGGCCGTCCTCGAGGCCGTGTAGTCCTTCCCATCACGGCCCTTGGCCGAAGTCTTGGGCCGTGATAACCTTGCTGCTTCCGCCTACGCGGAGCCACGGGAGAGTTGTCCGAGTGGCTGAAGGAGCACGATTGGAAATCGTGTAACGGTCAAAAGCCGTTCGGGGGTTCGAATCCCCCACTCTCCGCCAGATGCCCTGGAATCAATAGGTTCCGGGGCATTTCCCTGTGACACTAAAGACCCCAACCGTTCTCACACGGGGGTTGGTAAAGGGTCATTGTCTCACATGGGTATTGGCAGAAGTGCAATAGAGGTGCATGAGAAACGTGGCCTTCACCTGGAAGGACCCTGATGACGAGGTCCTGGCCCAGGGCAACGTGGGAAGACCACTTCAGGCCAGTTGGCAGGGGCAGCCCATGGAATTGAAGGTGCTGAAACTTGCTGGGTACCCCGGCCAGCGCTTCATCCTGAGGAATCCCGGCTGGAGCTATCGCTCATGACCCTCTTCATGGCCCTGATCGTGGTGCTCCTCGTGCACATGGTCCCGCCGTTCCTCGGGTCGTTGCTCACGCCGATGTTCGCGTTCTGGGAAGAGACAGCCCAAAGAGAGGCCCAGCAAGGACAAGCTGATGGTCAGGACGAGAAGGCGTTTCATGTTGGACTCCTTGTTGGGTTGGTGACCCGTGAACCCTCGCATTGCTGTTCAACGGGATTAGGAACCTTCAGGGGAGGTAGTGCAGGTTCTGATCCAATTAATAAACTATTATTAAATCAATATTTTAAGCACGCCAA
Organism: uncultured Holophagaceae bacterium; assembly: GCA_903927605.1. Next base: position 22,663 of record CAIYNT010000073.1, on the reverse strand, counting down.
AGAAACCTGCGACCGACCCAGTCAATCACAATGGAGTTATGCCCTGTTCAATTTGAATGAATGGCTCCAGTAGGTTGGAATGCCAAAATTGTAAATTAAATCATATATAACAATTACCAATTGGTACAAAGTCTGCTCATTCAACTGCTTCTACCGGTTTGAAGGCTCGCGCGACCCGGCGTGTGTTCCTTCCTTAAAGGACCGACCATGATCCACCCTCCCCCAAACACACATGCCTCAGGCATCTCAAGGCTTCCTGGGGGCAAACTGAAGCTGGTCTCCTTGTTGTCCCTGGTTCTGGGTTTTTCGATGGTGGTAAGCCATCCCAGGCACCTGTCGGCAACTCAAACCCCGGCAGTCGCGGCGCCGATCTGGGAAGAACCTTCCGCGTCTCAGCAGACTTCCAATCAGGTGCAGCAACTGGTGGCAGGAAGCCAGCGGTCAGTAGGAGGAGGCTGCCGCCGAGAAATACCCCGAGCGAAGGGGGTCTTGTTGCTGCCTTCGTCGGAGTGCTGACATACCCCAGAGATTGACATGCCATCAACAGGTCTTCCCCGCAAAGTCATCTACGCCGCACTCGGGGCTGATCTGGCGATCGCCAGCCTGAAGTTCACGGCGGCGGCGTTCACAGGCAGTTCCGCCATGTTGAGCGAGGGCGTCCACTCCCTGGTGGATTCCATCAACGAATTGTTACTGCTGTACGGTACCCGACGGGCAAGTCGGCGGCCCGATTCGGCCCATCCCTTCGGCTATGGCAGGGAGTTGTACTTCTGGAGCTTCATTGTCGCCTTGCTGGTGCTTGGGCTCGGCGCTGGCGTGTCCCTTTATGAAGGCATTACCCACCTGCTGACTCCGGCACCCATGAAGAGAGTGCTCCTGAACTATCTCCTCTTGGCGGGAGCCTTCGTCTGCGAGGCCGCATCCTGGTGGGTGGCTTTCCAATCCTTCCGCTCCACCAAAGGTGAACAGGGGTACTTTGCGGCCTTTCTCGCCAGCAAGGATCCAGGCACTTTCATCGTGCTATTCGAGGATACCGCTGCGATGCTCGGTCTGTTGATTGCGGGCGCCGGTATCGCGCTCGCCCAGGCGTTGGATGCGCCGAGACTGGATGGCATCGCCTCGATTGCCATCGGTCTTCTACTGGCAGTCTCCTCGATCCTGTTGGCCCGCGAGACCAAGGGACTGCTCATCGGCGAAGCGGCCCACCCGAAGGTGCGGGATTCCATCCTGAGCATCGCTCGTGGCGATCCAGATGTCAGTGGAGTCAATGGCGTGCTCACCGTCCAGATGGGCCCGAGCCAGGTGGTTGCCGCCCTCAGCGCCGAATTTCATGACGGGTTGAGCACGGGCCAGATCGAACGCTGTGTGGCCCGGATTGAAACCACCATCAAGCGGGCCCACCCCGAGGTCAGAGCACTGTTCGTGAAACCTCAGGCAGGCGAGACATGGCGCCAGCAAGTCTCTGAGTTGACTCTGCAGACTCCAGTGAAGGGATGAGTATGAAAATCGAGTCGAATCATTTTCAAGTGCCGATGGACAGCCAGGTCGATGAAGGTCGCGATGATCAGGTGGCGGGTGCATTCAGGAAGGCCGGAGGTTCCGCCCCCCACATCAAGCTCCAGCGCCCTATCGTGAGGCTCCCATGACTGCCGATACCCTTCCCAGCCTTGCAGAGTTGAAGCAGGTCATCGGCCCCGGTGATAGCGTCTGGCGGGTCCGCCGATGGTGGATTGTCGGAGGGATCGCCGTGGCGAGTATGGCTGCGGGGACTTGGGCCTATACCCACCGGGCCAGTCGGACCCTCGTGCAGTACGAAAGCGCCCTTGTGACGAGGGGGGATCTTGCGGTGACGGTGGAGTCCACCGGGTCACTCGAGGCTGTGACCAGTGTGGAGGTCGGCTCCGAGGTCTCTGGCAAGGTCCTCAAGGAATATGTGGATGTCAATGACGAGGTGCACAAGGGCCAGATCCTGGCGGAGATCGATCCGGAGCCGTTGAACTCGGGGCTCGACCAATCTCAGGCCCAACTCCGGGGGGCGCGGGACACGATTCGGGTGGCCCAGGCCACGGCCAGCGAATCGGCCAGGACGCTCACCCGGAACCAGCAGTTGGGAAAAGAGGGCATCCTCTCCCAGTCGGACCTGGATGCAGCCGTCAGCGCCAGAGACCGGGACAATGCGTCCCTTCATTCTGCCCAGGAGACCGCCAGAGTCGCGAAGTCGGCCGTGGATCTGACGACCAGCAAACTCCAGAAAGCCACGATCCGGGCACCCATCGACGGCGTTGTGCTGGCGCGCCTGATGGAGCCGGGACAGACGGTCACCGCAGGCTTCCAGACACCGGTGCTGTTCAAGCTGGCACAGGACCTGAAAAAGATGAAGCTCAACGTGGACATCGACGAGGCGGACGTCAGCCGCATCCGCAGTGGCGAGTCTGCCTCCTTCACCGTGGAGGCCTACTCGGGACGGAGCTTCCCGGCCCAGGTTGTCTCCCTCCAGATGGAGCCCAAAGTCTCCCAGAATGTCGTGACCTATCTGGCTGTGCTGAGCGTGGACAACTCGGACCGGGCGCTTCTGCCTGGCATGACCTGCACCGCCACCATCCAGGCCGAAACGAAGCGGGGCGTCCTGGTGGTGCCAAATGCTGCGCTGCGCTTCACCCCTCCGGTCCGGCCCGGGGGCCTGTCGAAGACCGGCGTGAATTTCACGGATGGCAAACATCGGGTCTGGGTTCTCAAGGGCAAAGTGCCTACCCCCATCGAAGTGAAGACCGGGGCCACGGATGGCAAGAACACCGAGATCCTCTCGGGCGACCTGAAGGAAGGCATGACCGTTCTCACGGACACCAAGGGCGCGACATGAGCCCGGAGGTCGCCGGAGCCACCTCCCTGGTGGAGCTACAGGACCTCACGAAGATCTATGGCAGCGGGGAATCCGAAGTCCGGGCCCTGGCGGGCGTGAGCTTCCGGATCGATGCGGGCGAGTTCGTCGCGGTGATGGGAGCCAGTGGTTCGGGCAAGTCCACCTGCCTCAACATGCTCGGCTGCCTGGATATGGCCACCTCCGGCCACTACCTGTTCTGCGGCCTGGATGTGGGCTCGCTGAGCATCGATCAACTGGCGCTGCTGCGCAGACACTACCTGGGCTTCGTCTTCCAGGGCTACAACCTCCTCGCCCGCACCAGCGCCCTGGAGAACGTCGAACTGCCCCTGGTCTATCGGGGAGTCCCGGCGGCTGAGCGCCACCGGAGCGCCATCCAGGCCCTCCAGGACGTGGGCCTGGGGGATCGGATGCACCACATCCCGAGTGAGCTGTCCGGCGGGCAGCAGCAGCGCGTGGCCATCGCCCGCGCCATCGTCACCAGCCCCAGGATGCTCCTGGCCGACGAACCCACGGGGAACCTGGATTCCGCCCGCAAGGTGGAAATCATGAACCTCCTTCAGGCGCTCAACCGGGATCGGAAGATCACCATCGTCATGGTCACCCACGAGCCGGACATGGCGGCGTTCGCAGGCCGGACCATCCACTTCAAGGACGGCCTCGTCGAACGGGACCTGATCGCCGGGGAGGTGGGCGCATGATCTGGACGACGATCCTGATGGCCTTCCGGGAGATCCGGCGCAACCCCATGCGCTCATCCCTCACCATGCTGGGCATCGTGATCGGTGTGGCCTCCGTGATCATCATGGTCGCCCTGGGCCGGGGGGCCGCCGCCAAGATCACTGCGGACATCTCGGGCATGGGCACCAATCTGCTCATCGCCACGCCGGGCAGTGAGCGGAAGGGACCTACCGCGAGCGCCGCCCAGCCCTTCAAACAGGAGGATGCCCGGGTCGTGGTGCGCGAGTTGGCCAACCTCGCCGACGTCGCTCCCGCGGGGAGCATGGGCGTCCTGCTGGTGAACGGGAACCTGAACTGGAGCAGCACGGTGACCGGTTCCACCAATGCCTACTTCCAGATCCGAGCTTTCGGATTCGAATTGGGGGAGGGGTTTTCGGATTCCCAGTTGCAGAGCGGCGCCGCGGTCTGCGTCCTGGGCGCCACGGTCCGGACCAAGCTGTTCGGCAGCCAGGATCCGATCGGCAGTTCCATCCGGATCGCCAAGGTCGACTGCAAGGTCGTGGGCGTCACCCGCCCCAAGGGGCAGTCCAGCTTCGGCATGGACCAGGATGACTTCGTGCTGGTGCCACTGGCCACCTTCCAGCGGCGGATCACGGGCAGCACCGACGTGGGGGTGATCTTCCTCGGCGCTCACGATGCCAAGCAGGTCCCCAAGGTGAAGGACCAGGTCATCGCCCTGTTGCGGGAGCGGCGGCGGATCGCCCCCGGCGCCACCCCGGATTTCAACGTGCAGAGCATGCAGGAGATCACGGCCACCCTCGGCACGGTCACCGATGCCCTCATCGCGCTGCTCGGGGCCATTGCCGCAGTAAGCCTGCTGGTGGGCGGCATCGGCATCATGAACATCATGCTGGTCTCCGTGACCGAGCGGACCCGGGAGATCGGCATCCGGCTCTCCATTGGCGCCCGGGGTCGGGAAGTGCTCTTCCAGTTCCTGGTGGAGGCCATGGCCCTGTCCGGCATCGGCGGGATGGTCGGCATCCTCCTTGGCCTCCTGTTCAGCTACTTCGCCGCCCGTCTCATGCATCTCCCCTTCAGCTTCGTACCCGACATGGTCGCCGTCTCGTTTCTCTTCTCCGCCTCCGTGGGTGTGATCTTCGGCTATCTCCCGGCCCACAAGGCCTCCCGACTCAACCCCATCGAAGCCCTGCGCCACGAGTGAACCGGATGTTCCTCCCACGTCCTATCGGACACCCCAGAGACTCGGCTGACGGTTCCTGTTGCCAATGAAAAAGGGGCAAGGGGATCATTCCCCTTGCCCCGCACCGTTGCGAGTCCGGGCGAGGATCCATGATCCCTGCCTGGTTCCCCCCCACTAACGGTCTTTGTCACTCCTGCCGTGCTTGTCATCTCCACGGCCGTGCTCCTTGTGCCAGCGGCTGTAGTCATCCCCTTCGACCAGATTCTGGTGGGACCAGTGTCCCGGCTCGTAGCGATAGGCCCCACCCTCGCGTCGGTACAGGGGCTTGACCCAGCGTGAACCGCGCTGACCAGGGTGTTCCCAGCGCCCAGGGGCCCAGGCCCACCGGTCATCCTGTCGGTCCCAGTAGCCCCCGATCCACACATCATTCGGGCCGGGTCGCGCCAACCGAACTTCATGGCGAAGCGGAGGGGGTGCATCCGGAGCAATGCGGATATGGATGGATGGGAGTTCCACCCCTACCCGGATCTGAGCAAAGGCGGGTACGCAGCCGAGCGCCGCGAACACTGCAGGTAGGACCAATCTTGCCATTCTCTTTTGCATGAAGGCCTCCTCGACCACATGCCCTTGACTGCAGGTGCCGTGCCGGGTCCGCACCTTCAATCATCCAAGTCAGTTGCGAGTCCTGATGGAAGCCCCGCGTGGTTGGGTCCGATCAGGTTGATGCGGCATCCCCATCATTTCGATCTCTACAGCAAGGTTCCTGGCATCCCACGTTGGACCGAGAAGGTTGCTTAAAAGAAAAGCGCTTCCCCGGCCTCCACACAGGCAACCGCATAGAGGTACATGGATGCAGACCAGGTCTGCCAATCCTCGCCCGCGGGAGTGCCGTCCTGGGCGTGGAACCACTCGTTGAAGCCGAGGGCCCCGGGATGAGTTGGCGGCATCTTGCGGGAAGGCCGCACGAGGGCTGACAGCGCCAGGAGCTTTGCTTCCGCCAAGCGCTGCTCGCCAATGGTCACCAGCGCTGCGATGTAGAAGCCGCAGACAAAGGGCCAGACACCGCCGTTGTGGTAGTCCCCCGGCAGATTGTAGAGGCCCAAGCGGGCATGCCAGTCGGGGTCCCCCGGCTGCACATACGGAAAGAGGCAGGGCGGCAGCTCCAAGGCTAGCTCACCTCGCGCGCGCAGTTCCACACACTGGGCCTCGATCCAGGCCACCATCTCCCGCGCCCGCTCCGGGTCAGCCAGCCCACTCAGGATGGCCAGGCTGTTGCCGAGCAGATCACAGCGTTTGTTCCGGAGGACTTTGTAGAACCACAGGGCATAGGTGGGCTGTCCGGGGGTGACGAACCCTCGGCCGTCCTGCCGGTTGGCGGCCACTTGCAGGGCATCGGCCCGATCGCTGAGCCCAAGGGTTCTCAGGTAGGCATGCACGAGTGCGTTGACATACAGTCCATGCCCCAGGACCCACTGTTCATCCCGCCAATCGCTGGTGGGCTGCTGGCCCACCAGCTCCCGGTCGTCAATGGTCTGGTAGTCCATCCAGCGAAGGGCCTCGGCTCCAGCTTCTTTCAGGAAGTCCGCCTCCCCGGTATAGCGCCGGTACATGCCCAGGATCAGGAGGAAGAGCGGCGTCGTATCGCTGGCTCCGCGGTTCTCCGGATCATGCACCAGGGAGGGGATCTGGCCTCGCGGGCTCTGGTTCCGGGCCAGGGTCTCCAGCACGCGCCGCAGGGAACACAGAAGCTCCTCATTCCCGGAGGCGAGGATGCCCAGGGCGGAGATGAGCAGATCCCGGGTGTAGGGTTCCGGATAACCCCAGCCTGCGGTGCGGGGAAGCCCCTCGAAGGGGCCGGAAGCGTTGTGCAGCAGGACATCCATCGCGGCGTGCCTGGCTTCATGGATGGAAGGATCCATATCAAGCCCGCCTTTCCCTGAGGATCTCGACCAGGTGGCGGGCCACCAGCCGGTAATCGTAGCGTTCCACCGCCCTCAGCCTGCCCGCCTCGCCCATCCGGCGGCGAAGTTCGGCGTCGTTCAGCAAAAGCTTCAGATACTCGGCGATGTCCGTGGGACTGGCGCGGTAATCCGAGACGCGCGGCTTCTCGAAGACCACGCGATGGCCAGTTTCGAATCCCGATTCCGGTCCCAGCACGGTCTCGGTGATCCGGATTTCCTCGGCCACCCGGGCCAGGAAGGCCGTTTCGCCGTGCACCAGAGTGTCCAGCATGGCCATGGCCCGGATGCCGATGACGGGTTTCCCGCAGGCGCCGGCCTCCACCTGGGGCATGCCAAAGCCCTCCAGCCGTGACGGGCCGGCGTAGATGTCGCAGGCGGCCAGCAGGTACGGCATGAGATTCCGGGAGACCTGGTGGGTCTGGAAGCTCACCCGGTCCTGGATCCCCAGGGACTGGGCCAGCTCCAGGTCGAGCTTGTTCTGCACGTTGGTCCGCTCCTGGGGCCAGACCTTGCAGACATAGCGCCAGGGAGGCACCGTGTCGCCCAGGCTGGCCATCGCCGTCATGACCTCGCGGCCCCCCTTGGAGGCGGCGTCGCCTCCCACCGTGAGGATCAGGCGTTCGTCCCGGGGGACCCCGAGGGCATCCCTCACGGCGAGCACTTTGGGATCATCCGCGCTGCGGGGGACGAAGGCATCCGTATCACAGCCGATGGGCAGGGTCACTGTGCGATCCCCCCGCACGCCGTCTCTGACAAAGGTCTCCCGTACCCAATCCGAAGTCACCAGGATGAGGGGCAGCGCATCCAGGACATCCCGGTAGTTCGCCACGTAGCCATCCGCCAGGATCCAGGGCACGGCCCGCATCCCGAAGCGCTGGGGATGGAGGACGATGTCGGGCACGTCCCCCCAGAAGCCGATGCCCACCACCGCATCGGGCTTGAACCAGCGGTAGTACCACTCCTTTTCGAGATCCGATTTGAGGTGGGCGGCCTGGGCATCCACGCCGATAGCCAGGAGTCCCTTGTAGAGCAGATCGCCCTGGGTGGCCAGGCCCCCGGGAGCGGGCGGATAGGTGTAGAGGACCAGGATCTTCATGGGGTCAACGTCTGGCCATTTTCGGCCACCGGGTGGATGGCTCCGGGATCAGCGAAGCAATTGAAGGCCTCGGTGCGAGTGACCGCGCGGGCCTCCCAGCTGGCTTCTTCGAATCCGTAGATCTCAGAGATGAGCTTGTATTTCCGGGCCCAGACCGCGCCGGGCAGGGAGAGCAGGAAGGAGGCGTTCGGCTGGGGTCGTGGGGCATAGGCACCACCGCCATCTTCGTAGGCAAACTGCCACAGGCTTCGGACGCGAAGCTGCCCATGCCGCCATAGCTCCTGGACCGCCCGGGACACTTCGCCATGCCGTCGATGCCAGGTGTACTCACCCTGGGGCGCGTGGGTCAGTAGGATGTCGAAGGTCGTTCCGGGCAGCAGGGAGAGGATGGTGTCCTCCACATGTTTGGAAGACAGGGGGAACTGGTCGGGCCCGTCGTCGAGATTCCCCATGGCACCAGTTCCCCCCAAATAATCCACGGCCTTGAAGAATTTCGGAGCCCGTTCGGGATCCTCCCCACGGCACAGGGTCACAATGAAGGGTGACCACTCGGGATGGCTGAGGAGCAGACCACCGGCCCAGAGGGTCTCATCGTCCGGATGGGCCACAATGACTGCAACACGTGGAGTACTGCCAGGTTCATGATCGGGTTCAATGGGTGTGTTCACAACGTCTCCTAATCCCTTGCGAGCGCATCGATGGGATCGAGGTGGGCGGCTTTCCTGGCTGGCAGATTAGGTGATGCCTAGTTGACGAACACGGTGAGCGCCATCCGGTCGGTGGGGTGCATGCGGTTGCACAGGTAGTAGCCACCTCCGTAGAACTCGACATACAGGTCATCGCTGTCATACCAGTCGTCTGACCAGTATTCAGGCCACGGGTCCATGACGCCGAACCACAATCCGCCGTATTGGAAGCGGGGGAACCCACCGACCATCAGTAAGGGGAAGTTGAACATCCGGAATCGATGGCCCGACCCGAACTGACTCCGGTAACGGCCATCTGGAATTCGATAGCCGGTGTAGCCACCCCGCTGCTGCCAGCTGCGATGCTCAGCCTGCCAGTTGTGCGCGCGGTGCTCGATCCAAGACCCCCTATGTTGGTTCGCGTAGTCCCGCTGCACCTCCTGCACGGGTCGTTTGGACTGCTGTGGGGCCAGTTTCTCCTGTTGCCCCTGCTGGCCCTTGGTCGGCGGCTGTCGCTGGATCAGCTCCTGTTGAGTCTTGGCAGTCTGTTGCTGCCGTTTCTCCTGTTGACCCCGGGCGTGCTGCTGTTCTTCCTGACGGGCAGGAGCGGCTGGTTGAAGGTGCGGAGACTCCACCTGACCCGCAGGTTTCCCCTGAGGCCGCGGTTGATCCGGCCGAGGCTGCGGCGATGGTTTCTCAGGTCGTTGCTCGGGTTGTTGTCGCTCAGGATTCGGTTGTTGCTGTTGCCTTTCAGGCCTGGCTTCCTGTTCCTGATTCGGTCGTCTCGACTCTTGTTCGCGCTGATCGTGCTGAGCGAAGCCCGGAGTCATGGCTTCGAGAAGCAGGGGCAGGATCCCCAGGTTGATGAGTCGAAATGACTTCATGGAAGAAACCTCCGGTAAGGTCGACGAGGCCGGAGTCCCGAATCGACAGAGTCATGGAGCGTATTCCATGCCAAGTTGTAAGTAATTATTTTATAATGATTTAGTTAGTACCAATTTCCCCATCAAGGGGATGCTTTCCATCAGCTCGAAGGACCCCATCCATCAGTTCGATGGACTGGGATATCGTGTTTTTCACCGGTCAGGTGAAGAATATGCCGACATGAATCCTCCAGTCCGCAAGGGCTAGAGCCAGTAGGACAGGAGCCTGGCAAGCCACTCCTTGAGCTTTTGCCCCTGCGAGCGCCGTTTCCACTTCGCGAGGTCGACCTCATTGGAATCCTTCAGGTCATCCCGGAAGGCGCTCTCCATCTCGTTGCCGAATTCGTCGCCCATCAACGCATCGTCGCCCTCGGTATTGCTCAGCATGCGCCAACCTGAGGCGGCCACCAGTAACCCACCGCCAATGCGCACAATGGCCAGGGAGATTCCAAAAAAATCCAGCAGATAATGGCCGATCAGGATGGATGCGACGAGGATGAACCAACAGTTGATCGCGATCTGGCGCGCCATCCTCCGCACCACCGTCGGGTTGTGGCCTGCCTGGGACGTGAAAACCGGCATCCCGCTGAGAGGGTTGATGATGGGCAGCAGGGTCAGTGGTATGAGGACCACTGATTTCAGGAAGGGCACAAAAACCGCCACTCGGCCTCCACTTCAGCAACAGGATGGGTTCATCAATCGTGTCTGGGCGGTGCGAAAGGACGCCGCTTCCTGCCTGCCCTGGGAGCGGGCACGGAAGCAGGACAACCGATCGATGCCCCAGCAACCGCACCTGATCCTGATCCTCGGATCAAGTGCGGGCCGATGCCAGAAGTTGCTGGCTAGGCCTTGTCCCGCTCCTGGATGAACAGGTCAGCCAGTTGAAAAGCCGCCTTGCAGACTCGGTGGCCATCTTTTTCGGCCGCCTCTTTTCGTCAGTTTCAGAATAGGAGAAGGAGTCAAGGGCCCCTCTCCTCCCTTTACCAAAAATCCGGAACCCGACGATTCCATTGAGAATCGATAGGGCGATTTCTTCCCGCGTGAGCGTCTTGGTTTCCATGACAGTCTCGTGGTTAAGGAATTGGGCAGATCACCAACGGAAGGTGGCGGCGAACTGCAGGAAGTCCCCGTCCCGATTTACATCTGTGCGGGTCGTGGAAGTCGGGTTGTTCAAATCGAAGGCCTTGTACGGGGCATGAACAAAGCGGGCCTCACAGCCGATGACGCGCGTGAACTGCCAGCCCAGGCCGGCAGCCAAGCTGAAGCTGTTGGTGTTCTTGGATCGGTCATAGCTGGAAGAGAAGCCGTTCCCCACCCGGTCGCTGGTGGTGTACGAGAGATCCCAGCGGGTGACTCCCGCGCCACCTGTGAAGTACAAACCCTTCGGCGTGCCATTCAAGTAGTAGAGGTAATCCACGCCGAGGCCCACGGCGCTCAGGTCCCGGGACTCCCGGTAGTTGCTGTGGCTGGGTTCATAGGTCGAGACACTGAACACGTTCAGGTCAAGGCGGGGCCGGATGGCGTGGCCACCGGGGAAATTCCACTGGACCAGAAAGCTGGCACCGGCACCGAGGGTCTTATCCGTGTCCTCTTTCAGGTTTCCGAGAGGCGCATTGAGCTGAGCCGAAAATCCAAAGGTGGGGCCACTGGCAGTCTGGGCCGACAGGGGAAGGGATAGGGCCAAGGCAATAGGGACAATGACGCAAAACTTCATAAGGACTCCGTAGAATTCCGGCTCAGTGAGAGGGGACGAGGGCAGATTGCCGCCCGCCATGCCCACTTCATAAGCAATTTAAAGTCCATTTATTAAGTCATTTTATTTCAATTTTTAATACAAATACAACCAATCATGATCAGGAAGGGGTCCATCAGTACGAAGGAACGCCTCTTTCACATTGAACAAGGCGTCCTGATCCCATCCATTCCCCACTCAGGAACCGTCCTGGCGGAATGAACCGTGAGCTTCCGTGGAGGCCCGGCAACATTGAAGGCGCCGTTCTGGCATATATCTCGAGTGGAACGTGGCACCTCTCGGCGAGTCAGACCCTCTCGGAGTTATGAAGGAGTTGCGCCTCCTGGCACTGACCCTCATGGGGTCGCGGGCCCTAAACGGCCGTACATGGTCCACCCCCATCCCAATGCCCAGTGGGGACACACGCCCCTGAGCAGACGGCTCTCGATAGACTGTGCGATGGGGAGGATCCCATGGCCGAAGCCCTCGACAAGATCCAGGACGATGTGCAGGAGCGTGCAGAGGAGAGCCGACTGAACGGCTATATCGCCCTCTTCGTGGCCGTGGTCGCCACCTTCATGGCCCTGTGCAACGTGAAGGACGGGAATGTCGTCCAGGCCATGCAGCAGTCCCAGGCCAAGGCCATCGACCAGTGGGCCTATTACCAGAGCAAGGGCACCAAACAGCACATCGCTGAGAACTCCGCCGACATGCTGAAGGTGCAACTCGAGCTGAATCCCGGCCTAAAACCCGAGCTCCGCGCCAAGCTGGAAGCCCGCATCTCAGCCCAGGAGGCCACCGCGAGGACCTACGAGAAGGAAAAGGTCCAGATCAAGGCCGCGGCGGAACAGGCGGCCAAAGATTACGACGCCATGAATGTTCACGACGACCAGTTCGACCTGGCGGAGGCCTGCCTGAGCGTGGCGATAGCCCTGGCCGGCGTCACGGCCCTCACCAAGAAACGCTGGCTCTTCGGGGTGGCCTGCGCCTTCGCCTGCGTCGGCATCCTCTACGGCCTGGCGGGCTTCCTCCGCTGGAACCTGCATTCGGACCTGATGGCCAAGGTGCTGGGCTGAACCCCAGGGAAGGAACGGGTCACTTTTTGCGTCTCATGGAGGGCCACGAACCATCCTTGTTGCTAAGACAGTCGTTTCTCATAACAGCAAAATCGTAAGCCAGGCCGGAAGCCGAGACCGATCTCACCGGCCAGTGAATATCCCAGCTTCGGGAATAGTCTCTGGGTAGCTTCGTTTTGCGTATTCGTATCCACTCGCAGTGCGGCGATCCCGCGCCCACGCGCCACGACCTCCGCCTGGAGCATCAGGGCCATCGCGATGCCCTTCCCATGAAAGGCGGGATCGACGGCCAGACGATGCACCACCACGGCTGGTTCTGACGTATCCCATCCGACATCGGCATATTCGGGTTCCTGGTCCGTGGTGATCGCAGCAACCCCCGCAATCTGCCCTTCATCCTCCGCAACCCACAACTGCGCTTGATCCACATCCCGCTCAAAAACTCCAGCGTTCGGGTAATTCGCGTCCCACTGGAGGTTCCCGTTCGCCCTCATCAATGGAACCACGCGGCGAACCAGCGCTAGCACCGCAACCACATCCTCGATTTTGCCTTGGCGCACCTGCATGACAGCTCCTGAAACAGTGGGGCACACTAGGATCAGTCTAGTTCGCGAAGGACGTGGATATGAAAGTCATGGGAATCGTCGGCTGGAGCGGAAGCGGGAAGACCAGCGTCGTGGTCGAGCTAATACCGATCTTCAGAGGACTGGGACTCAAGGTTTCAACCATGAAACATGCCCACCACCGCTTCGATGTGGACAAACCGGGCAAGGACTCCTTCTTGCACCGAGAAGCCGGGGCTTCGGAAGTACTGGTCGTCACGTCGTCCCGCTGGGTACTCATGCACGAATCCCGAGAAGAGCCCGAACCCTCCATCGAAGCGCTCATCGAGCGCATGACACCCGTAGACCTGCTCCTCATCGAGGGTTTCAAGACCCACCACCACCCCAAGCTCGAGATCCATCGCGAGTCGGAGGGCAGACCCCTGCTCTGCTTACATGATCCGGAAATCGTGGCCGTGGCCAGCGACACTCCTTTGCCTGGGTTGCAGGTTCCTCGCCTGGACCTGAATGATCCAGGCGCCCTGGCCGAGTTCATCCTCATCCGCACAGGCCTGGGCGGATGAACGTCGGCATGGTACTCCTCACTGGTGGCCGGGGAACCCGCATGGGAACCCCCAAGCACAACCTGCTGCACCCAGATGGAAGCACCTGGGGCAATTACCTCGTCTCCGTGTTCCAAGCTGTTTTTCCGGATGGGCCCGTGCAAGTGCTGGGAGAAGCGCTGGTAGATCGTCCGGATCTCCCAGTCCTGGACGACCCGCGCCAGGGCCCCGTTGTGGCTCTCAAGCGCTGGGCCGCTGCGCCTGCGCCAGTTGTAGATCTGTGGTGGGTTGTCGCCTGCGACCAGGTGCGCTGGTGCGCAGCGGATCTCAGATCATGGGTGTCCCTCGCCCAGGGAATCGACCCGAAGCACCTGCATTGGGTCGTCGGCACGTTTGACGGTCACCTCCAACCGCTGGGAGGTCTCCTGCCCCACCATCTCCGCCCTGCCCTCGCAATGACTGAAGCACGCTCCCTGCTGGCACTGGTCGAGGGCTTGCCCCACCGCGTACTGAGCAACGACCTTCCTGGCTGGCGCGACATTGATACGTCTGCAGATCGCGCCCTCTTCAAGGTTGAACAATCCGAATAGACGAGAAGCCCCTCTACGGACGGTTGCGCCCGAGAGATCCCCTTGGTGGACCCGACTGGAGTGGACGCCGCCAACTCGAGTTTGCCTGGTGTTTCAGCGGAGCTGCTGTGAAGGACTGGAGACCGTAAGCTGAGTCATCTTTCAGACGTCCACCTTCCGGCCGACATAAGCTGTGTAATCGGCAAAGGCAGGTTCGTAGGGTCGGATCATGAGCGGGGAGGAGATCAGGAAGTCGGCGGTGCTGCGGTTGCAGGCGATGGGAATGTTGTAGACCACCGCGATGCGCAGGAGGGCCTTCACATCCACATCGTGAGGGTGGGGTTCCATGGGATCCCAGAAGAAGATCACCACGTCGATCTGCCCCTCGGCGATCAGCGCCCCCAGCTGCTGGTCTCCACCCAGGGGGCCGGATTTGAGCTTCCGGATGGGAGGCGTGGGCGGCGTGTCATCGGCCTCTTCAGCTTTCTGAGCCAGGGCCTCTTCCACCATCCGACCGGTCGTGCCGGTGCAGACCAGGGTGTGCTCGGCCAGGATGGCGTGGTTCCAGGAGACCCACTCGATGAGGTCCTTCTTGCGGTTGTCATGCGCCACGAGGGCGATGGCCTTGGGACGTCTCATAGGTCTCCTTCCAGCCGAGGCATCGCCTCCCAACGATGCCTCGGCTCCCACCCCATGCCGTGCCCCATGCATCAATCACGGCATGTCAGCAGTCTTGGCCTCTATCGTTTCCCCCGGAGGGACTTGGGGTGACCATTGCGTAACAAAAGCTATGGGTGCTCCGACGGATCAGCGCCCGCGAGCCAGCGGGAGACCTCTTTTGCAATCCACACCCCATCATCGAGCGGAAGATCGTGCCCCGCAGTCGGGTGGAGTGCAATGGCACAGTCCCAGCGGCGCGCAATGTCCCCAGAGCATCGTGGATTCACCAGCCGGTCCCCAGCGCTGGTGAGCACCAGCGTCGGGACTGGCGCCAACGAGGGCGCGCGAAACCGGGCCGCGGCGATCATCTGTCGGAGGGCGTTTCCTGACCGGACTGGCTGGGACTTGCGGATGGCCACCCAATCATCAATCAGGTGGGCCGGCGGTTCCGGCAGGCGGCTGGTGAGCCGGAACACTAGCCGCTCCCGCCCTTCGATTGAGGGCGTCACCAGAAGGTGCAGCAGCGTCAGCCAGGCCCGGGACCGCAGCCGGTGGTGCAGGGGGCTGAAGGAACCGAAGCTCGTATTGATCAGCACACAGGCACCCACTTCATTGGAGTGTTCCCGCGCCCAGGCGGTCGCCACCATGGCGCCCATGGACATGGCCAGCAGGTTGTAGGGAGGCGTGATTCCCAATCTCGAGACTTCCCCGTGGCAGTGGGCCGCCATCCCGGCCATGGTTGGGGGACTGACCATGGCGTTGAGTTCGCCGTTTCCCGGCAGTTCCATTGTGATCACGCGGTCCTGCGGAAAGGTCTCCGTCCATTGCTCGGGAAAGCGGGCCCAATGGCGCTTTTCACGGGTCAGGCCGCGCAGCAGGATCCAAGTGGTCATGGTTGCATTCCCGGTTCAAGTTCGGGGTACCAATACGCCATGGCGCCCGCGCGATGCTGCTCACGCTCCCCCTCTGATGGCAACCAGCGCCGGTGGCTGCAGGCGGCCCGTACGAAGAACTCCAGCAGGGGCAGGTGGCGCCGCAACACGCGCTGTTGCCGGTGCTCGATCAGGGGATTGAACATCCCGAGTAGGGAGAAGAACTGGCGAGGGTTCTTCTTCACCCAGGTCCAGGAGCCCATTTCCAGCGTCATGGGCAGGAATACCCGGCCGGGCGCCTGCTGTGCCCGGAGATACAGATGATCCCAGAGATCACCATGGGCGAGGTACTGACGGCTCTGCGGCTCGAAGATGTAGCGGTAGTTGCAGAGCGTCTCCTGGAGCAGATCCTTGAGCGCATGCAGCTCCGCGAGGTGTGGGATCGGCTGGCGAGTGTGCGCGTAGGGAAACCAGATGCGGTCGTTGACTCCAAAACCCGAGTGGCAGTCCACGATCAGGCTGAACTGGCGCGTCAGACATTCCTTGGCGACGACTTCGCACACGGCCTGGTTCTCGGCTTCCATGGGCTGGCCCCTTCCGCCGCGGAACCAGGGCAGCCGAGGGCTGATCCGCTGGCCACCGATCAGCCAGGGCACACGCTCCGCCGACTCCACCGGCGCGTTGCGCATCAGATCGACACCATTGGGGTTGGCGCGCGTTCCGCACCAGATGCCACCGGGGTTCACGAGCGGCATGAAGACGAGGCGCACCGTTTCCAGCTGCCGATGCAGCGTGTCGTCCCATTTCAAGCGCGTCGCCAAATTCTGCAGATAGGCCATCACCACCTCGGCGCCAATCCGCTCCAGACCATGGACACCACCGAAGAATCCAACCGTCGGGATGTCAGGATCAGGATTGCCCATCGTCACGACATGGACTGGCATGCGTTCTCCAAGGCAGGTCACTTCGCACACGGTGCGAGTCTCGAAGTGGGTACCACCGATGTCGATGATCCTGGCCAATTCGTCGAGATGAGGCAGGGGTGTCATGATCCCGATTATGCAGGGCGGATGGGTCAGATGGAGTGTGGTGCCGTTTTTCGTTCCGGCCAGGCAACAAATTGCGGGGACTGTTACAGAGTTGTCACCGCCTCGGCATACCCGCCTCCGGCGTGGGCACTATCGTGACCTACGTTCACTGGCTCGCACACACAAGTGGGCCAGCATTCAAACTCCGGTTGGAGGAATGCCATGCGATCCCTTTCTGCACGATCCTCTCTCATCTCCGGCGCAGCCATCGGAGGGGCGGTCATCTGGGGTCTGGTTGAATTTCTCGCGCTGCAATGGTCAGGGTTCAGTGGGCGGTTCAGGATGCGGGGAAAGCTCCGGGCGATCTGAAACCAAGCTGGGTCCAAGTTTCTCCAATGAAAACGGCGTGAGACAGCGTTCCCAGAAGCCGTTGGTCTGTTCCGATGGCAGGGGCGAGGCCCAAAAGGAATCCCAGGACCGTTTGACCACCCAGCCTCGGAGCCGGTAGCCGCCCTCGTGTTCGATCGAGAGCACCAGATGCACCGGATCGCTGCCGCGGGCGAACCGGAGCAGCGTGGCCTTGAAGGCCCAGTCCTCATGCCGCTTGAGCCCCCAGATCACCCGGGGGTTCTTTTCATGCTTCAGGAGCATCACCTCCAGACGGAGTTGCTCTCCGGCAAACAGCAGGAGTTGCCCAGCGTCCGGGACGGAGTGCTCCACTTCCGCCAGGAAGTCCTCGAACGAATGGCTGGAGTCTGGATGGTCCTCCGTTTCCACCAAAGGCGTGAGCGGTTCCGCCTGGCCTGTCGAATCTGGCTCTGCAGTCGGCGAGTCCTGGCGCTGAATGGAGTGCTCTGTCGGGATCATGGTCTCTCGGTTCATGACACTACCTCGATCCGTGGAAGAGGGGAGACAGCAGATCCTTCCCGGTGAAGAGCAGGATCTCGACCAGGATGAGCAGGATGATGATCCACTCCAGGCGGTGGTTCTTGCGCGTGTCCAGGAGGCCCAGGAAGGTGGCGCCCGCGTCCTGTAGATAGGCCAGCTTCTCCTTGATGGCACCCAGGCGCTCCTCCAGATCGAACTGGTCGTAGAGGGCGCTGTCGAGGTGGGCCAGGGATTCGCTCTCCCAGGTCTCCGGCGGATCATCGAAGAGCGTCAGGTTGTCCAGCACCGCGGCGCGCACCTCCATGGCGAACCCCACGATGCGCAGCACCTCCCGGTGCGGGAGCAGCAGCTTGCCCGCATGGCTGAGGGCGCTGACCACGGGCTGGAACCGCGCCATGGCCTGGCTCACCGCCGCCTCGAAGTGGTCCAGGGCCACGCTCTGGGCCAGGGTCAGGCTCACGATGCGCAGCTTCTCGAGGGTGAGACCCCGGAGCCGGACTTCGCTGAAACCCACGGAATCCTCGGCCACGCCGGCCTTCACCTTGAGGAAGTCCCGGGCCTGTTCCTCCAGCCGGCTCAGGCCCGGCAGGGACTTGAGCTCCTCGTGGATCTGCCGGATCAGGGGCTCGGGACAGTTCCAGAAGACCACCCCGCCGAAGCGGGCGAGGAAGACAAAACTGTCCTTCTGCGGCTCCAGCACCAGCGGATTGGTGCCCAGGATGGGGTGATGCTGGTGGGCCGCGCAGAAGGCCTTCAGGTCGATCTGCCCATCGAAATAGTCCGCCTGGAGTGTGAAGTCACGCTCCTCCCCCTCGGGAAGCAGTGGCCGGACTCGCGAAGGTTGGTTCATCAGATCTCGGAGGCGGTGGGTTCTCCCGCCCAGGACCTTCCATTATGAATCGACGCAACCTAGCCCGTATGTAAACTTTTCATTCGCCCTGCGGCGGTGGCGCGCCTGACAGGCGCTGAACAGCTTTCAATGCGCCCCAACGACGGCCGTTTCCCCGACGCTGCTGCCCGGGGCTGGTGAAATCGCGGACACCCTCAGCCGCACCGAGTCCTCGGTGGTCCACTGCGGCGTGGGGGTCTCGAGGCCCAGACGCCTCATGGTGAGGATCGCCTCACCCCGCTCCAGTTGAACCCGGAGGAAGTGGTAATTGATCCGGTTGCTCTGGACGGGATCCTCCGGAGCCCGCTCCACCGGATAGGCATGGGCCCCGCCCCCGCCGGTGACGAAATAGGTCACGCCGCCATGCTCGTGCCGCTCGTAATTGTGGACGTGTCCTGAAAGCACCACAAACCGCGCCCTCGCGTGGGCCTGGCGCTCCTCCAGCATGCGGGCCAAGGCCTTTTCTGAATCCCGAATGGAATGACCCCCGCCGAAGGTCTTGGCGTCGGTGGAACTGGTATAGGGGGGGTGGTGCAGGACGATGAAGACGAACTCCACATCAGGCCCCAGGTGGTCGAGTTCTTCCTTCAGCCAACTGCCCTGGGGCCCGGAGAGTTCCTCGAGGGAACTGTCCAGGTTCAACAACAGCGAGTTGGCCGCCCGCACCGAGTAGAACCGGGAGTGTTTGAGCTCCGGGTAGCGCTGGAAGTAGTTGGCCAGGGCCGTGCTCTCTTTCCCGTGCAGATCATGGTTCCCGAGGATAGGAAAGATGGGGATCTTTTCTGCCCGCCAGACTGAGGTCTCCTGGTCGTAGACTTGCCAGTCCTTCGGGTTGTACCCGTTGTAGGCGATGTCTCCGCCGATGGAGATGAAGGCAGGGTGCAGGTCCGCCATGGCCTTCACCAGCATCTGCCGCGCCTCAGGATTGGCGGCCTTGTGGTCAGCGGGGTCGGTGAACCGGGTATCTCCAAAGGCCACAAAGGTGAAGGGGACCTTGAGGCCGGCGTCGATCTGAAGGACCGGCGTCTGGGCCACCAGGGCCGAACAAGCGATGGCCATGCAGGTGAGTGCGCGGTGGAGGAACATGAGGGGACCTGCCTTTCTCTGGAATTGAAGGCCGGGGACCTGGCGGTCCCCGGCTGCCTGGCCTTGCTTAGAGGATGCCTACCACTTGTAGTGGAGGCCAACGGTGTAGGTCTGGCTGTAGAACTCGCGCTGGAGGTTGAACTGGGGGCTGCCGTTGTAGAAGCCGAACACGGCATTGGTGAGGTTGAGGGCGCTGGCGACGATCTTGAGGCCATTCAGGAACGAATAGGACACCTGCGCATCCACCTGGGTATGGGGGTAGAGGTAGGTGTCGCCGTTGGGCCCCTTGAGGCCGCCGTCGGCACCATCTGCGTAGTTGTAGGTAAAGAGCATGGCGGAATTGTAGGTGGCTGCGATCCGGCCGGAGAAGCCCTTCCAGTCGTAGGTCAGGCCGAAGTTCGCTTCTACCGGGGCCGTGCGCTGCAGGGCGGCGGTGCCGGACCGGCCGGTGGTCGGATCGAAGGTGGCCTCAGAATGGGTCAGCGACAGATTGAAATCCGTGCCCAATCCGCTCCAGACCCCGGGCAGGAAGCTGAGGTGCTGTTTCCAGGCCGTCTCGAAGCCATACACACTTGCCTTGGGGCCATTGATGGGCATGGTCTGGGTGTAACCGTTGTAGATCCCCCCCACCACGATGGAGTTGGAACCCGGATAGATGGGGTCCTTGAGATCTTTGTAGAAGATGCCGGCGGAGATGACACCGACCGGATTCAGGAAGTGCTCGAAGAGGATGTCGTAGTTGGTGGCCAACGTGGGCTTCAGGTTCGGGTTGCCCACGGAGATGGAGCCGTTGATGTTTCCAGCACTGGCTTCATTCAGCTGTTGGGAAGGCACCATCCAATCGTAGTCGGGCCGACAGATGGACATGCCCCAGGCCAGGCGCAGGAGGGTCTGCTTGTCGAACTCGTAGCGCCAGTTGACGCTGGGCAGCGCGTTGGTGTAGCTCTTGCTGTTGGTCAGAGGCGTGGAGCTGATCCAGTTACCGTCGGAGTCATTGTTCACCTGGAGCGCGGAGAAGTCCGCGGTCGTGTGCTCCACACGGAGGCCATATTCCAATTTGGAGGAGCTGAAGAAGGTCGTGTTCTTTGCGTAGATCGCGGCCACCTTCTCCTTCACCTCCCAGTTGTTGGGGTCGTTGTCCTGGTGGTCACTGGCGGGATCATCGATGAACTGGCTGGGGTTGGCGATGTAGAGATTGTTCACCGCCCACAGGCTCGCATAGGGCCCCGCCGGGTAGTGGCCGCCGTAATAGCCGGGATCGGTCCAGGTCGACAGGGTCTGGGCCATGGTCACCTTGGGGCCCTTGTAGGCGTAGGCCTTGTTGTTATAGGCGCTGATCTTGTCGTCGGCCCGGTACTTCAGGCCTGTCCTGAACTCCCCGCCATCGTAGGGAATGGTCACATTGGCGGCCAGGGCGGTCGAGTCGGTGTTGGTGTCCTGGAACTTGACGCTCCAGGAGCTGAGGCTGTAGAGGGACGGGTCCAGATAGTTCACACCACCCAGGGCATTGAACTGGGGGTGATAGCCATCACCGGGTTCCACATCGAAGGCGACGTTCTTGGGCCCCTTGTAGCCGGCCTGCAGCTGGTTGTCCTCGTTCTGCCGGGAGTGGGAGAACGACAAACTGTAGTCCACGATGAACGTGTTCAGGTCGTGCTTCCCGCCCGCCACGTAGGAGTAGGTACCTTCATGGTCCGTCCGGTTGTTGGTGCTGGCCTTGTAGCTGCCGGTGGCGTCCGTGGTGGTCGGCGTGATGAAGCTCCCCGCAGTGACGGTGGTAACCCACTTGTCGCCCCAGTCCTTGAAATCCGAATAGAACCCCTTGAGATAGAGGGTGGACGAATCGCTGATCCGGTAGTCCAGGCCGCCCGCCATGCCCCACCGGTGGCGGTAGTACTTGTACTCGCGGATGTCCATGCCCTGGAAGTTGGGGACCTGCTGGCCGCCTGGCAGGGTGTTCATGCCCGGGGCGGGCTCGATGTCATTGATGGTCCGGCCGTTGTAGTCGTAGGTGGCCCCGATCACCACGCCTAGCTCGTTGTCCGAGCCGAAGCGACGGGCGAAAGTGCCGTTGATCTGGCCAGAGTACCGCCCACCGCCCTGGTTGTTGTGGCCCAACTCGGCGCCCAGGGTGTAGAAGGGCACATCGGTGGCCGCCTTGGTCACTAGTGTAGTCCGCCAAAAATACAGGTAACTATTATTCAACATGCCGCACCTGATACTGAGGGGCGACATGGCACATGCTGGGCGAGTAGAACTCACCGAAAATCAGAGGACGCGCCTGGAGGAGATGGCGCGGAGCAGGACGCTGGCAGCACGAAAGGTTCTGCGAGCAAAGATCATCCTTCGCAGGGCGAATGGCGAATCCTTTCGGGACATCGGGAAGGCGTTGAGTTGTGATCACCGAACTGCCTGGAAATGTGTCCAGAAGTGGGAGACAGCAGGTTTTGAGGGAATCGAGAAGGAGCAAGCGGGCCGGGGGCGAAAGTCGTGGGTGATTGCCGCGAAGGGTCAGGAGATCGTTCAGAAGACGACGCAAGAACAGCCCACGAATGCAACGCACTGGAGCCGAGCGAAAATGGCACAGGCGACAGGCGTGAGCGAAAGCACGGTGGGGCGCATCTGGAAACGAACTGGGCTCAAACCTCACCGTATCGTGGGGTTCAAGATCAGCAACGATCCCAAGTTCGAAGAGAAGCTGGTGGATGTTGTGGCCCTTTACCTGGATCCTCCCGAGCACGCCATCGTCCTGAGCGTGGACGAGAAGAGTCAGATCCAAGCACTGGACCGAACCCAGCCAGGCCTTCCGATCAAGAAGGGCCGCTGCGGGACGATGACCCACGACTACAAGCGGAACGGAACGACCACGCTATTCGCAGCGCTGAACACGCTGGATGGAACGGTGATCTCCGAGACGATGCAACGCCATCGCCACAACGAGTGGCTGAGGTTCCTCAAACGGCTCCACCGAGAGACCCCAAAGAATCTCGCGCTTCACATCATCTGCGACAACTACGCCACCCACAAACACCCAACGGTGAAGGCTTGGCTGGAGACGCATAAGCGCGTCCATGTTCACTTCACACCAACAAGTTCGTCATGGCTGAACATGGTCGAACGATTTTTCCGGGACATCACCGAGAACCGCATCCGCAGAGGGGTTTTCCGATCCGTCCCGGAACTCGAAGCCGCCATCCAAACGTACATCACGAACCACAACGCATCCCCGAAGCCCTTCATCTGGACGGCTTCCGCAAACGATATCCTTGCAAAGGTCACCCGAGCGCGGCAGGCTCTGGATGTTGCACGTATTTCTGGCGACCTACACTAGG
>CAIYNT010000072.1 GCA_903927605.1 uncultured Holophagaceae bacterium | reverse complement strand
CCCCATCCACCGAGCAGACGGATACACTTCTCCCAAGACACCGGCACCTCCCCATGCGTTCTCAGCAAACACAAGGGTCTCAGAGGACTGCCGGTGTCCCTTTACCTCACGCTATAACGCGATGAACCTAAAAAACGAGGCCCTTGCGGGCCTCGTTTCGGGTAGTGCCAGGGTCGCTTAGAAGCGGAAGCCGGCAGAGATGACCACGGTGCGGGGCGTGGCGTAGTTCAGGTAGCTGGTGGGGAGGCCGAAGGTAGCGCTCTTGACCCAGGGGGGAGTTCACACCGCCGCCGGCGACACCGAAGGAACCGGTGGCGGCCGAGTAGCCAGTGGCGAAGGTGACGACCTGCTGGTGGTTCAGGACGTTGCCGATGTTCAGCTTGCCGAAGGCCGTCACGTTCTTGCTGCCCACCTTGAAGAGGGGGAAGTCGTGGGTGAGGGCCAGATCGAGGTAGGACTGGGCTTCGAAGACGCCCGCGCCCCGAGTCTCGTCCATGTACTGGGAGCCACTGGCGCCCCACTGGGAGCTGATGTTGGTATTGCTGCCAGTCGCATTGGGCACGCCGCCGATGTAACCGCCGAGGCGGCCGCGGGTGATGGTGCGGGTGTTGCTGTAGTGGGCGCCGGAATCAAAGCGGTAGACCAGACCGATGGAAGTCTTGCCGTATTCGCTGAGGTAGGTGCGGCTGCCGGTGATGCGGGAGCGGATGGGCTGGTGGCCCGTCAGGTAGCCGCTGGGGACCGTATCCTGGTTGTTGTAGTTGGTCACACCGTTCTGGGTGTCGAAGTTGTGGATGCCTTCGCCGCGGGCGGGGCTGCTGGTGCCTTCACCTTCGTAGTTGCCCTTCAGTTGGCTCCAGGTGATGTTGCCCAGGAAGCTCCACTGATTGACGTTGTACTGGGATTCCACTTCCAGACCCTTGTAGGTGCGGACGGCATCGGGGTTGTTCGCCCAGACCTTGATGTAGACGGGGCCGGTGGCGGTGCTGACGGTACCGTTGTTGCCAACACTGTAGTCGATGAGATTCTTCCACTTCTTGTCGACGCCGGTGACCTTCAAGTAGCCGTCGCCCATGGGGCCGAAGTTGAAGGAGTATGCGTAGCTGGCCTGGAGCTCATCCGTGGTGGGAGCCTTCAGGTTGGTGGCCAGCTTCACGTTCAGCTTGGGATCGTTGTAGTACTGCACGCCATTGGTCGTGAAGTCGTAGTTCGCCAGATTCTGCAGGACGGCGAAGCTCTGGGGGCCGCCGGGTCCCTTGTAGGCGTAGTCGATCTCGGTGGGGTTGCCCTGGCTGGTGACAGAGTTGGTGATGCCTTCCAGGACCTTGGCGTTGTAGCGGGCGTAGCTGGCACCGAAGATGTGCTTGCTGTCGCCGTTCAGATCGTACTTCACACCGAAGCGGGGGCTGAGGCCGCTGGCGCCGGCGGTCTGGCTGCCGCTCTCGTTCTTGGCGTTGTACTTGTCGTAGCGCAGGCCGGCCTGGAAGTTCCAGTGCTGGTCGACGCTCCACTTGTCATTGACGTAGAGGCCGATGGAGTCGTTCTTGGCGGAGCCAGTGCCGTTCTGGTACGTCCAGATGGACTCGCCGAAGGCCACGCGGGCGCCCACGGTGGTGCCGGCGGGGTACTGGAGGGCGGGATTCATGTTGAGGCCGTAGACCTCGATGATGTAGCCCGAGGGGGTCTGGGAGTTCTTGGCCTTGCGGGTGCCCTCATAGTAGTCGACGCCGAAGTCGGTCTGGTGGCTGCCGGCAGCGTTCCAGAAGAGGCTGGCCTTGAGGTTCAGAGTCTGGTTGTCGCGCTCGTCACCGCCATCCGTGCTGTCGAAGATGCCGTTGTTGTAGTAGTAGCCGTTGTCATCGTTGTAGAAGGGGCTCTGGCCGTTGCCGGCGCCGCCCGCGGACAGGTTCTGGTGCTTCTTGCCATAGCGCAGTTCCGTGGTCAGGTTGCTGGTCCAGGCGGAACGGAGCGCCATGTTGAAGAAGTCAGAGGTGCTGATCTGGGGCACCAGGGACAGGATTTCACCGGCGGAGTAGTTCCGGTTGACCTGGTTGTTGGCGTTCCGCATGTAGGAAGCCACCAGGGTGTGGTCCTGGTTGATGGACCAGGTCAGCTTGGCCTGGCGGCGGATCTCGGCCGAGGTCAGCGTGTAGCCAGCGTTCAGGCCCATGGTTCCAGTGGGGTCATTGAGGTTCTGGGCGGCCAGAGGCGTGCCGAGCTTGGGGTAGTACCCGGCGCCAGCGTTGAGGTCAGCGGTGATGCCAGCGGTGGAGCCGCTGTTGGTCTTGAAGTAGGAACCGGCGAACCAGAGCTTGTCCTTGACGATGGGGCCGCTCAGGTAGAGGGTCTTGGTCTCGTTCATGACGTTCAGGATCGAGGCGCGGGCCTGGGTGGGGGCGGTGGCATTCCAGGCGCCGTCGCTCAGTTCCCAGCGCAGGGAGCCCGAGAACTCGTTGCTGCCGGAGCGGGTGATGGCGTTGATGACGCCGCCGTCCACATCGCCGTATTCGGCAGACATGGCACCGGTGACGACCTGGGTCTCTTCGATGGAGTCATCGATGAGGGTGACGCCACGGTTGTTGTAGGCGTTGTCAGCGATGTTCTGGCCGTCCAGCAGGTAGAGGTTGCCGGAGGTCTGGGCACCACGGATCTGGACGCGGCCGCCGACACCGACGGTGACGCCGGGGGTGAGGAGGGCGACGCCTTCCATCGTGCGGGCGTTGGGCAGCATGTCGACGTTGTCGGCACGGTAGTTTGTGGCGGTCTTGATGTCCGTCTTGTCCACGGCGGGAGCGGCGGCGATCACTTCAACCACAGCGCCGCCCACCTTGGTGAGGGTCATCTTGGGGCTGAAGGTCTGATCGATGCCGATCTGCTCGTTGATCTTGCGGGTCTCGAGGCCATCCTTGGTGTACTGGATGGTGTAGTAACCGGGAGGCAGCAGGCGGGCAATGAACTTGCCGCTGACGTCCGTGGTGTAGGTGCGCACGCCCTGGAGGGCGGGGGAGCTGAGGCGGACGACCACACCGGCGAGGGGGGCGCCAGCGGCGTCCACGACCGAGCCCGTGATATTGGCGGTCTGGGTGCCCTGAGAGTAAAGAGCAGCCCCGCCCAGGGCGATGAGAGCCGTGAGACGGCCCAGGCGGTTGTTCAAGAGATGCATAGCATCCTCCAAAAGGTCGGGACGGGTAGAGGGGGGGGTCCCGAAGGGAAAAGCGGCATTCAATCCGGGACGGGAATTGAGTCCTCAGCGGCTGAAGAATTTTTTATAAATTCTTGCCGGGATTGAAAAGGGGGTTGGGAAAGAACTTGGGGACGAACGGGTAACAATACCAGGGGGGACAAGGAGATTCTGTAAGATTAATGAAATGTCAGGGAACTAAGTTCCCTGGATCTGCACGTGACTGAATCGAAAACTGTCCAGATTTCGTCACCCAATAGGGTTTCCAGGAGCAGTTGACCCCCTGATCCCAAGAGTCTGGCCCCGATTTGTTGAAAAAAGGTCAATTCGGAGGCGGTGGTCTGCGATAGGGCTTGGGGTTTCGAAGTTGAATCCGAGGATTGGCCTGGGCCTGGCATCAGCAGCCTATGCTGCCCAAGAGCCAGCCCTTCGGCTGGGGCGCCACCTCGCTCCAGGTAATTACATCCTGGTATAAAGCCGTGTTCACCTGGGCGCCAGCCTTGGCGTAGATGGTGAACATGGATTCATTTTTGTGTACCTTCTGTCCGACGATCACTCGCACGCGAATGCCTACTCCCAGGTCGAGGACATCGTTGCGGTCCCGGCGCCCGGCGCCCAGGTCCATGGCTAGGATGCCGAGGGCCCGGCCGTCCATCGCGCTTATGTAGCCGTCGCGGGGGGCAAGGACCTCAATGAATTGGCCGGGCTGAGGCAGACGGCTGAAGTCGTCAAGGGTCGCGGCGTCGCCGCCATTGAGGGTCACAAAGCGGCGCAGGGTGTCCATGGCGGAGCCATCCTGAATGCTGGCCTGGACGCGGGCCAGAGCTTGTTCCAGAGTGCAGGCCACGCCGCCCATGATGAGCATCTCGGCGGCCAGGCGGAAACTCATTTGGGCCAACTCGGAGTCGGCATGCTCCCCCCTCAGAATTTCCACGGACTCCATGACCTCCAAAGCATTGCCGATGGCCCAGCCCAGGGGCGCGTCCATGCGGGTGATGAGGGCGCGGATCTGCATGCCGTGGGCAGTGCCGACGTCCACCATGCTTTGGGCCAGGGTGGTCGAATCTTCTAGGGTCTTCATGAAGGCCGTGGGGCCGCACTTCACGTCTAAGACCAAGGCGTCGGCACCACCGGCCAGCTTTTTGGACATGATGCTGGCGGTGATGAGGGGGATGCTTTCCACCGTGGCCGTGATGTCGCGTAGGGCGTAGAGCTTCTTGTCTGCGGGTGCGATGTCGGCGGTCTGCGCGGAATTTGCGAAGCGGGTCTCGGCTAGGCTGCGGAGGAATTCCGCCTCGCTCAGTTCAACCTTCAGGCCGGGGATGGCTGCGAATTTGTCCACGGTGCCGCCCGTGTGCCCCAGGCCGCGCCCACTGAACATGGGGCAGGGCACGCCACAGGCCGCCACGATGGGACCCAGGATGAGGGTGGTCTTGTCACCCACGCCGCCAGTGCTGTGCTTGTCCACCTTGAGGCCGGGTACTGAGGACAGATCCAGGCGCTTGCCTGAGTCGCGCATGGCCAGGGTGAGGGCCAGGGTCTCCTCCGTGCTCATGCCGCGCCAGCAGGTGGCCATGAGCAACGAGGCGCTTTGTTCATCCGGGATGCTGCCGTCCGCAGCTCCCTTCACCCAGAACGCAATTTGTTCTGGAGACAGGGCTCCGCCCAACTTCTTGGTGTAGATCAGGTCGTACATCCGCATGGGATGACTCCTCTATGTGTGAATTCAGATGCTCTGCAGGCGCGCTTCCAGGGCGGAGGCGTCCCCGCGGCCCTTAAAGCGGGCCTTGTATTCCGCCAGATCCTTGAGGGCCTGGGTACGATCCGAGGTGAGGGCATCGGCATCGAACTGGGCGGCCCAGTAGGCCTCGGCCCAGGCTTCACCCGGGGTGGCTTTGGCGCGGAGGGGGTCGAGTTGGGTGCGGGCTTCCTGACTCTGGCCCAGGGCGATGGCGCGCTGGGCTAGGCGGATCTGGCCCCAGGCATCCTCAGCCTTGGCGGGGGCGGCGCCCTTGCCATCCAAGGTCAGACGCCAGTTAGCCAGCAGGCCGGCGGTGATGTCCTTGCGGGAAGAGGGCGCCGCGGCCACCAGGGCCTCCAGGCGGGGCAGACGCTCACGCATGCGCTTCTCAACTTCGGGGGTGGCCACAGGGGCGACGCCATCGCCTTCCACTTCCATGACCAGGGCCGAGAGCGCGCTCTCATGCTTTTCGGCGGTGGAGGTCTGCCAAGCGCTCCAGGCGCCGAAGAGGATGCCCACGGCCACGACCGAGGTGATGCCGATGAGGATGGGCTTCAGCAGTCCGCCGTCCTCCTCCTGCCCATGGCCCAGCTTGGTCTGGAAGTGAGCCAGGCTCTGGGCCGGCTTCTGGACTTGGATCTCACGATGACTGCTGGGACGTGCCATGACGGACCTCGACTGAACGATGAATGCACCAAACCATTGAGGATGCACCAATCTGCCCGTTCCTGGCACTTGAAAATGCGCCCCCGCCTGATATCCTTGTCCTTCCTGCCTGGGTAGCTCAGTTGGTAGAGCAATGGATTGAAAATCCATGTGTCGGCGGTTCGATTCCGTCTCCAGGCACCAAAACAAAGGCCCCCATTCAGGGGGCCT
>CAIYNT010000071.1 GCA_903927605.1 uncultured Holophagaceae bacterium | reverse complement strand
GCGGAAGGTCTCGCAGACCAGGAAGGCCGGGCCTTTGCCCTCCAGGCAGCGCTGGCGGGCCTCGGTGGCTCCTTCGAAGACGGCGGCGGCGTCGTTGCCGTCCACGGTCAAGGTGAAGGCGCCCTGGGACCGCTGGGACATTTGGCCGGCCATCTGGCGCTCCGGAGGCGTGGAAAAGGCGTAGCCGTTGGACTCGCCCACGACGATGAGCGGGAGTTTCTGCACCACGGCGAAGTTGAGTCCCTCGTAGAAGGCGCCAGTGGAACTGCCGCCGTCGCCGATCCAGGTCATGGCCACCCGGCGCTCGCCCTTCTGCCGGAAGGAGAGCGCCACGCCCGCCATCACCGGAATGAGTGCCCCCAGCATGGAGGTGGGCGCGATGATCCCCCGCGCCACGGAGCCGAAGTGGTTGTTGTGTTCGCGGCCGCCCGTGGGACCAGTGGCGCGGCCCAGATACTGGAGGAAGACCTCTCTCGGCGTCACCCCCCGGACGAGCATGGAACCCAGGTTGCGGATGAGCGGCGCGATCACATCATCGGGTCCCAGGGCCAGGGCCGTGGCGCAGGCCGTGGCTTCCTGGCCCTGGCTGCGGTACACGCTGCCGAGGGTCTGCCCCTGGCGGAAGAGCTTGACCAGCCTTTCTTCGGTCAGGCGTGTGAGCAGCATGGCCTCGTACAGGCGTAGGGCGGTGTCTCGGTCCATCCGGTTAGCATATTCCAATGCTGACCCTCCGTCCTGCTGTCCCCGCCGATACCCCGCAGATCCTGCAGTACATCCGCGACCTCGCGGCGTACGAGCGGGAGCCTGAGGCCGCGGTGGCCACCGAGGCGGACCTCCTGCACTACGCCTTTTCCGAGCATCCCCTGGTCCACGTCACCATGGCGGAATGGGATGGCCAGCACGCTGGCTTCGCCCTCTGGTTCCTGAACTTCAGCACCTGGGAGGGCAAGCCCGGCATCTACCTGGAGGACCTCTTCGTGCCCCCGGCCTTCCGGGGCAAGGGCATCGGGAAGGCCCTGCTCCAATACCTGGCGACGCGGGCCGTGCGGGAGGGCTGGACCCGCTTCGTCTGGCAGGTGCTGGACTGGAACACTCCGGCTATCGAGTTCTACGAGGCCCACGGCGCCAAGGTCATGCGGCCCTGGCTCACCTGCCGGGTCGAGGGGGACGCCCTCCGGCAGCTTGCCAAGGGGATGGATTGACCTGGGGCCCGCTGCTCCGGCTCAAAGAGGTCCTGGGACCTGAGGCGGAGCTGGTGATCGTGGGCGGCGCGGTCCGGGATGAGCTCCTGGGCCGGCCCCACGCGGATTGGGATCTGGCGACCAGTCTGATGCCGCAGACCGTGATGGCGCGGGCCCGGGCTGCGGGCCTCAAGGTGATTCCCACGGGTCTCCAGCACGGCACAGTGACGGTTCTGCTGGAGGACCGTCCGGTGGAGGTGACCACCTTCCGTAGTGACGGCGACTACCTGGATGGCCGCCGGCCCGCATCGGTGCGCCTGGGGGTCGGCCTGAGGGAGGACCTGTCCCGGCGGGACTTCACCATCAATGCAATGGCCCTGCCGGTGGGTGGGGGTGACTTGGTGGACCCCTTCGGCGGACAAGCGGATCTGGCGGCCCGGACGATCCGGGCCGTGGGCGATCCGCTCCAACGCTTCGCGGAAGATGGCCTCCGTCCGCTGCGTGCCTGCCGCTTCGCAGCCCAACTGGGCTTTGCGGTGGAGTCCTCCACCCTCGCGGCGATTCCTCTGCGCTTGGAAGTGGCTCGCATGGTTTCCGTGGAGCGGGTCTTCACGGAGCTGGACAAGCTGCTGCGGGGGAGCGAACCCCATCGCGGGTTGGTCCTGCTGGCCGACAGCGGGCTGCTGGACCTCTGGCTGCCGGAGTTGCGGCCCATGCTCGGCTGCGGCCAGAACCTCCACCACCGCCACGATGTCTGGATTCACACCTTGGAGGTGGTCCGCCAGGTGCCCGCCGACTCCGGCTTGCGCTGGGCGGCCCTGCTGCATGACGTGGGCAAGCCCGGCACCCGCAGCACCGGGCCCGATGGGGAGGTGCATTTCTACGGTCATGAGGCCCGGTCCCTGGACCTGGCCGAGGGCATCCTCGAGCGCCTGAAGGCCAGCCATGCTCTGCGGAAGGACATGGCGGCCCTCATCCGTCACCACGGCACCCATCCCACAGACGCCTGGGGCGATGCCGCCTGCCGACGGTTCCTAGGACGCCTGGCCGAAGATAGCCTGCCCCTGGAACGCTGGGCCGCCTTCCGGCTGGCGGATCAGCTGGGCAAGGGGTTGGACCTGGAAGATCGTATGGGCGAGCATCAGGCATTGTTGGCCCGTCTTGGTGCCCTGGCCGCGGTAGCCCCACCGTTGACTGTGCGCGACCTCGCCTTGGATGGCGCCGCGTTGATGGAACTGGCTGGTCGCCCAGGCGGTCCCTGGCTGGGCACGCTTCAGCGCCGGCTGCTGGAGGCTGTGATCGAGGATCCAGGCCTCAACACGACAGAAGCCCTGGCCGGGTTTGCGCTGAAGCGGCTGCCTGCGGATTAGCCCAGGAATGCGAGGATGAAGAGGGGGATGCCGGACAACCCCAGGAGCATGGAGCCCCACCAGACGGCCCGGCTCCGGGTCAGGGCCGCCAAGGCGCCCAGGGCGATGGAGACCTGGAAGAGGGCCACGGCATTGGCGAAGCGATGATGCTGGTGCAGCAGGTGATCGGCCTCGGTGGATTTCTCGTCCCGCGCCTTTTCCTTCTCTTCGGCAGTCTTCCTGATTTCGGCCTGTTCTTCGGCGTATCGCTTCGACTGTTCGTGTAGTCTCCCAGGGACATGCTTTCCAGCCGCCTCCCAGCTGGCGGCGGTGGCTTCCTGGACGGCGGCCTTCAGGCCCTTGGCCTGATAGAAGGTCCAGTGATCCGAGGCCTGGGCCTGGAGCCGGGTGGATTCGGTCTTGAGCAGGAGCGCCTCGTTGACCGTGGCCCCGGCCTTCAAGGCGGCAATGGCAGCAAAGGCGGCGAGGATCGCGGTGGTGAGGGCGATCCGCTTCAAGAAGCTACCACCTTCCTTTTCCATCTCCTCGTGGATGGCCTCGTGGAGTTTTTCGGTTTCAATTTCTGGGCCTTCCGGCATCGAGTCCTCCTGTCCTGCATCACGGGAGATGGCTGGCATCTGTCGGGGTCCACTGTACGTGTTTGAGCGGGTTCCGGAAAGAATCTCCAAAGACAACGCCCGGCAGGTGCCGGGCGTTGTCTTGGAAGAAGTAGCGGGAATCAGCCCGCGCCGCCACCCACGGTAGCAGGGCGGTAGGTGAGGCTGGCCTTGATGAAATCGCGGTTCATGCGGGCGATGTTCTCCAGCTTGATGCCCTTGGGGCAGGCGGCTTCGCACTCACCGTGGTTGGTGCAGGTGCCGAACTCTTCCGCGTCCATCTGGGCGACCATGTCCCGCACGCGGGTGTAGCGTTCGGGCTGGCCCTGGGGCAGCAGGCCCAGGTGGCTGATCTTGGCGGAGAGGAACAGCATGGCGCTGGCATTGGGGCAGGCGGCCACGCAGGCGCCGCACCCGATGCAAGCGGCGGCATCCATGGCCATTTCTGCGTTCTCCTTGGGGATCGGCAGGGCGTTGGCGTCCTGCGGAGTCCCCGTGGGTGCGCTGACGAAGCCGCCGGCGGCGATGATGCGGTCGAAGGCACCGCGATCCACCAGGAGATCCCTGAGTACGGGGAAGGCCTCGGCGCGCCAGGGTTCGAGGGTGAGACTGTCCCCGTCCTTGAAGCTGCGCATGTGGAGCTGGCAGGTGGTGGTCTTTTCCTTCGGGCCATGGGGCTGCCCGTTGATGACCATGCCACAGGTGCCGCAGATGCCTTCGCGGCAGTCGTGATCAAAGGTGATGGGATCCTCGCCCTTGCGGATGAGGCCTTCATTCACCACGTCGAGCATCTCCAGGAAGGACATGTCGGGGCTGATGTCCTCGGCGGGGTACTCGACGAACTTGCCGTCGCATTTGGCGTTCTTCTGCCGCCACACGTGAAGGGTGAGATTGAAGTTCTTGGCCATGGTTCAACTCCTCACTTGTAGCTGCGGGTGGCGAGGTGGATGTTCTCGAACACCAGGGGCTCGGTGTGGCGGACAGGGGTCTGTCCCGCGCCCTTGTATTCCCAGGCAGCCACGTGGGTGAAGTTCTCATCGTCACGGAGTGCCTCACCCTCCTCGGTCTGCCACTCCTCTCGGAAATGGCCGCCGCAGGACTCGCGACGCTCGAGGGCATCCAGGCACATGAGTTCGCCGACTTCCAGGAAATCGGCCACCCGGCCGGCCTGTTCGAGGGACTGGTTGAGCTCGTCCCCGGTGCCCGTGATCTTGAGGTCGCTCCAGAAGCGCTCCCGCACTTCCGGGATCGCCTTGAGGGCCTTCTTGAGCCCCGCCTCGTTCCGCCCCATGCCGCAGTCCTCCCACATGATCTTGCCAAGCTCACGGTGGAAGTGGGTGGGGGTCTCCTTGCCGCCGATGGAAAGCAGCTTCTGGATGCCGTCGGCAGTGGACTGCTCGGCGGCTTTCACGGCCGGGTCGTCGGCCTTGATGCGGGAGCCGGGCTTGATGGTCGCCAGGTAGCCGCCGATGGTGTAGGGGATCACGAAGTAGCCGTCCGCCAGGCCCTGCATGAGCGCCGAGGCGCCCAGGCGGTTGGCGCCGTGGTCGGAGAAGTTGGCTTCGCCGAGCACGAAGAGGCCAGGGATGGTGCTCATCAGGTTGTAGTCCACCCAGAGACCGCCCATGGTGTAGTGCGAGGCGGGGTAGATCCGCATGGGTGACTTGTAGGGGTTCTCGTCGGTGATGCGTTCATACATCTCGAAGAGGTTGCCGTAGCGCTCCTCGATCTTGGGCTGCCCCAGGCGCTTGATGGAGGCCTCGAAGTCCAGGTAGACGCCGCGGCCGGTGCCTCCCACGCCCCTGCCCTCGTCGCAGACCTGCTTGGCCGCGCGGCTGGAGATGTCGCGGGGCGCGAGGTTGCCGTAGGAGGGATACTTCCGCTCCAGGTAGTAGTCGCGGTCCTCTTCGGCAACCTGCTCGGCGGGCTTGCCGCAGTCCTCTTTG
>CAIYNT010000070.1 GCA_903927605.1 uncultured Holophagaceae bacterium | reverse complement strand
GGCTCTTGGACATCTTCTGTCCCTTGCCATCCAGCACGAACCCGTGGGTGACCACCTGCTTGTAGGGCTTGGTACCCGTTGCGGCCAGGTTGAAGAGCAGCGAACTGTGGAACCAGCCCCGGTGCTGGTCTGAGCCCTCCAAGTAGATGAACTTTCCGTAGTCGTCACGATTCAGTTCAGAATGGGACTCGCAGACCACAGAAGCGCTGACACCGGAATCGATCCACACATCGAGGATGTCTGTCTCTTTCAGGAACTGCGTGGAACCGCAGCGACAGGTGGCACCGGCAGGCACTAGGTTCTCGACAGGAAGCTCTCCCCAAGCTTCGATTCCCCCCTGCTCGATGGCGAGCGCGGCGATTTCGAAGATGGAGTCCGCCACCAGGGGCTCCCCGCAGGCCTCGCAGCGCAGCACGGTAATAGGCGTTCCCCAGGCACGCTGGCGGCTGATGCACCAGTCGGGTCGACCCGCGATCATGGCCTGGATGCGGTTCTGACCCTGGGCGGGCACCCACTGGGTCTGCTCGACACCTTCGATGCCGAGTTCACGGAGGCTGCGGCCCTTCCCGGTCAGCTCCGAATCCATGGTGATGAACCACTGCTCCGTGGCACGGAAGAGGATCGGCGTCTTGGTACGCCAGCAATGGGGATAGCTGTGGGTCAGGGTCTCTTCGTGGAGCAGGCTCCCATCGCGTCTCAGGCGATCCACCACCAGGGCATTGGTGTCGAAGATGTTTTTCCCTTCCAGCTCCGGATCGTTCACGGCCGGCAGGAACTTGCCGTCGGGACCGACGAGCTGGAGGAGG
Organism: uncultured Holophagaceae bacterium; assembly: GCA_903927605.1. The sequence goes on along the minus strand of CAIYNT010000070.1, from coordinate 29,930 downwards.
CCCAGGTGGTGAGCCAGGTTGAAGTCGTCTACGCCGTGATCCGGCGCGGTGTGGACCAGGCCGGTGCCGGTGTCTGCCGTGACGTAGTCGGCCAGCAGGATGGGGCTTTCCCGGGGAATCCAGGGATGCTGGGCCACCAGGGTCTGGAACTCCTTGCCCCTCCGGATCTCGACCGTATGGAGGTCGGTGCCGAGCTTTCTCGCGAAGTCCTCCCGCAGGGTGACAGCCACGATGAAATGGCGGTCCCCGGCGCGGACGACCGCGTATTCCAGGTCAGGATGCATCGCCACGGCCAGGTTGCTGGGGAGGGTCCAGGGGGTCGTGGTCCAGATGGGCACGAAAAGGGGCGTTGGCAGTTCCAGGTGCTTCGCTCTGGCATCGGCCACGGGGAAGGCCACGGTGATGGCTGGGCTGGTCCGATCGGCGTATTCGACCTCCGCCTCGGCCAGAGCGGTGCGGGCGCCATAGCTCCAATGGACGACCTTCAGCTTGCGGGTGACACTGCCGCTCTTGAAGAGCTTCGCCAGGTGACGTACGGTCTCCGCTTCATAGAGGGGATCCATCGTCACATAGGGCTGTTCCCAGGCGCCCAGTACCCCCAGGCGCTGGAAGGCGGTGCGCTGGGTGTCGATCCACTTCTGGGCATAGGCGCGACACTTCTGCAGGAAGTCGGCACGGCTCATTTCGCGTCGCTTGGGGCCCAGATCCTTTTCGACGGCGTGCTCGATGGGCAGGCCATGGCAGTCCCAGCCCGGCACGTAGGGGGATTCGTAGCCCTCCATCCACCGCGACTTCACCACCACATCCTTGAGGATTTTGTTGAGGGCGTGGCCCATGTGGATGGCGCCGTTGGCGTAGGGAGGGCCGTCATGCAGGACTTCGCGGCCTCTGCCTTTCCCTGCAGCGTTGTCCGCCTTGCGCCTGGCCTCGATGCGGTGATAGAGCCCCTCGGCCTTCCAGCGCTCTAACCGTTTCGGCTCGCGCTGGGGCAGATCCGCCTTCATCGGGAAGTCCGTCCTTGGAAGGAAGACGGAGTACTTTTTAACCGGAGCCTGCTCGCTCATCGGCGCCCTCGTGCGTCGGGGGGCGCACCCAAGCGCCCCGGGGTTGAACCTTCAGTTCACCACGGAAGCCCTGCGGTTACAAGGAAAAGGGCCCGGCGAACCGGGCCCTTTCAAGGCAGAGGCCACGATCAGAGTTGGCTCGTGCAGTGCTTGCAGCGGGTGGCCTTGAGGGGCACCTGTTCCAGGCAGGCGGGGCATTCTTTGGTGGCGGGAGCAGCCGGGGCCTCCTCCTTCTTGATGAACTTGCCCAGGAATTTGACGAGCACGAGGAAGACCACCAGGGCAATGATCAGGAAGTTCACCGTGGCGCCGAGCACCGTGCCGATGCGGAATTTGCCGAGAACCCATTCTTCCCACTTGATGTTCGCGGGCAGGACGTAGGTCACCAGAGGCATGACGATGCCATCCACGAAAGCAGTGATGATCTTGCCAAAAGCAGCGCCGATGACCACGGCCACGGCCAAGTCGATGACGTTTCCCTTCATGACGAAGGCCTTGAACTCGTCCTTTATGGACATGACACCCCTCCAAATGAAAGCGACGGGGGCGTGAACCCCCGCCAATCAATGGTTGTGGTTACTTGGTGGCTTTCTTCGCGGGTTTCCGGGGGGCGGGCGCAGCGATCGCATCCACTGTCCCGGTCTCGTTTTTGCGGACCTCAGCCTTACCGTCGTTGACTTTCACATCGATCTCAACGCGACGGTTCTTGGCCTGGCCTTCCTTGGTCTTGTTATCGGCGATGGGCTTGTCAGGACCGACGCCCACCGTGCTGATCCTGGAAGCCGGAATGCCTGAGTCCACCAGGACATTGGCCACGGCATCGGCCCGGAGCTTGGACAGAGACTTGTTAAGAGCCTTGCCGCCCACGGAGGAGGTATGTCCACTGACGAGCAATGAGTAGTCTCCCGGATAGGACTTGAGCCCATCCGCCACCTTCTGGATGGCTGCCTTGGCGTCAGGACCGAGTTCAGCCTTGCCATTGGCGAAATGCAGTACGGCTTCGTCCAGCACGATCTTGGCGGGAGGCGGGGGTGGTGGTGGAGCGACGACCTTGACGGGCTCGGGTGCCGGGGCTGGGGGCGGAGGTGGCGGAGCCACGGGCGCTGGCGCAGGTGCAGGCGCAGGCGCGATGGGTGCCGGAGCCGGTTCTGGGGCCGGCATGGCTTTCTTGGCGCCGCCCCAGGTGTAGCCCAGGCCGAGGGTCGCCAGGTATTCCGTACGGGCAGTGGGGAGGTTCACGCGGATGGCCTTGGCGCTCACGTCCAGCAGGAAGTTCTCCACGGGCTTGCCCATGATGCCCAGGCCTCCGTGGTAGTTGAGCTTGGTGGTGCTGTCGGACTTGCCGGAATAGGGGGAACCAATGTTGGTCCCACCAAGGCCCGCGGCCAAGTAGGGATACCAGTTGTCCGCGCCGGGCCGGAAGTTGAAGAGCCCCGAGGCCAGGAGATGGGTTTCATTCCCCGAGCCAATCTTGGCCGGGTTCTTGTCCAGTTCGAGTTTGCTGCGCAGGGCCCGGAGATCCAGACCCCACCGGTCGGTGTACCAGTGGCCCACACCCAGGCCATAGTGCATTTCGTCCTTGAGATCGGATTTGCTCTCGAAAATCGTCTGACCCAAATGTCCAGCCACCCACGCGGTTCCCTGCTGGGCAGAAAGGGTCAGGGCGGTTCCCGCAAGCAGGATCTGCAGAGTTTTCTTCATAAGTCCTCCAAATTTGTGAGGTGTGACCTCTGTCACACGCTAACTCAAGAGGAGCAGCCTTTGCAATCAAAAATCAGCGAGTTAATACTCAGAGTTTCTTACAATCAGTCATGAGAATCTATGTGGAGGCTTGCTAATTTCAGTGGCTCGCCGGATCTTTTTCGCCCAGGCTCCGGGCGCCACCACCGTCACCAGTGAGGCCCCCGTCTCCACTGTGGCGCCCTCCTGGACATGCACGGTCTTGACGGTTCCGGTTGTGCTGGTTTTCAGCTAGTTCTGCATCTTCTCGGTATCGCCTGCGGCGATACGCGAGGCCTCCAATTCAAAAGGAAGGGCGCTTTCTTACTTCGTTCTCTCGGTATCGCCTGCGGCGATACGCGAGGCCTCCAATACAAAAGGAAGGGCACCTCTTACTTCGTTCTTTCGGTATCGCTTGCGGCGATACGCGAAATACCTCATTCAGGCCTTGGGCGCCACGACGGTCACCAGCGAGGCACCGGTCTCCACCGTGGCGCCCTCCTGGACATGCACGGTCTTGACGGTTCCGGTTGTGCTGGTTTTCAGCTCGTTCTGCATCTTCATCGCTTCCATGACGAGAAGGGTCTGGCCTTCCTCGACCTGGTCACCTGCCTTGACGAGCAGTTTCACGATCTTCCCGGGCATGGGCGACGATAGCAGGCCTCCTCCGCTTCCGGCTCCACCGGCCCCGGAAAGCAGGGCACGCCGGGGGTCGACGAGGGCGAATCCGTAGGCCCCGTCATAGAGCATGGCGCTGTAAGCGTGCGCTTCCGGATCCGGGGACTTGGCCTGATCCAGTCGGACTTCAACGGAGCGGCCATCCAGGAGGATGGAATAGCAACCTGGTTCCAGTTCAAGAATATCAATGGCGTGACTCTGCCCTTCCCAGACCAGCGTGGTCTCCCCGTCGTTACGGAGCAATTCCACGTCCTGCTGATTCTTGCCAAGGATGAGTGTGCGTTTCATGACTTGATTTCTCCTCGACTACAGCCGGTTGAATCGACCCCATTGTTTCCAGGCATCAGGCTTGCCGTCCCCACTGGCCGCAGGCTGGGTGGCTCGGCGTTGTTCGGTCTCCAGCTCATGCAACATGGCAGCGGCAACGGCAAATTTCAGGTCCGGGCCCTGTTCCTTCCGTTTCCAGAAGGGCTTGTCGAGGATGCCTGTGTGCAAGGCGCCCTCGCGGAAGGGTCCGTAATCCATCAACGCCTCGTGGAAGGCGATGTTGTGGCGGATGCCCCCGATGCGGTACTCGGTCAAAGCCGCACGCATGCGGTCGATCGCCTTCAGCCGAGTGGAGCCCCAGGTGCTCAGCTTGCTGATCATGGGGTCGTAGAACATCGGGACCTCGGCCCCTTCATAGACACCGCCATCGTCCCGCACGTTCCGCCCACTGGGCGTGCGCAGGAAGGTGATCCTGCCCGGGCTCGGCATGAAGTTCTTATCCGGGTCCTCCGCATACACGCGGCATTCCATCGCCCACCCGTTGAGGGGGATCTCCTCCTGGGTCAGAGGCAGCTTCTCACCCCTGGCTACGAGGATCTGCCACTTCACAAGATCCAGGCCCGTGATCCATTCAGTGACCGGATGCTCGACCTGCAGACGGGTGTTCATCTCCAGGAAGTAGAAATTACGGTCAGCGTCCGCGAGGAATTCCACGGTGCCAGCGCCCACATAGTTCACGGCCCGGGCGACCTTGAGGGCCGCCTCACCCATGGCTTTGCGCATTTCCGGTGTCACATGGGGGCTCGGGGCCTCCTCGATCACCTTCTGGTGGCGGCGCTGCACGGAACACTCGCGCTCATGCATGTAGACATGATTCCCGTGCGTGTCGGAGAAGACCTGGATCTCGATATGACGGGGCTGGAGGATGGCTTTCTCCACGTAGACGCTGTCGTCCCCGAACGACGAAAGCGCCTCGCCCCTGGCCCGGGCCAGGGAAGAGGTGAACTCATCAGGATGATGCACCAGGCGCATGCCCTTGCCACCACCACCCATGGCGGCCTTCAGCATCACGGGGAATCCGATCTTTTTGGAGGCCTCCAGCAACTCGGCATCGGCCATGGTCTCCTGGATGCCCGGCACCACGGGGCAGCCTGCGGCGATGGCCACTTCGCGGGCAGCGGTCTTCGAACCCATGCTCACGATGCAATCGGGACGGGGCCCGATGAACGTGATGCCAGCCGCCTCAAAAGCGCGAGCCGCCTCGGCGTTCTCCGAAAGGAACCCGTAACCCGGATGCACGGCATCGGCACCGCTGCGCTTGCAGACTTCCAGAATCTTCTCGAGCACCAGATAACTCTCCCGCGCCGGAGCTGGGCCGATGAAATAGGCTTCAGTGGCCATTCGCACGTGGAGCGCACCACGGTCGGCCTCCGAGTAGACGGCCACGGTGGGGATGCCCATCTCGCGGCAGGTGCGGATCACGCGAACGGCGATTTCCCCGCGGTTCGCAATGAGGATCTTGGTCACGGGCATGAGTGGACCTCGGATTCGGGCATGATGGATGGGATGCGTTCCTTCAGACTAGCAAATTCGTTGCTCGCGGCCACCCTCAGTCTCGCGGCAATCCACTGCGGGCGGAAAGGCGACCCCATCCCTCGACCTCGAGCCGCTGCCCAGGCAATAGAGGTGCGCTTCGATGGCCTGCGGAAGCTACGGATGGTGCTGCCCATGGCGGACGTCAAGGGGGATTCCCTTGTGGGGATCGAACTCGTGCGGATCGTTTATCTGCCCCTGGGGCTCACCAAGCCCACCCCCGAAGATGTCTTCAGCCGCGGTGAAGTGGTGCTGGAACGGCGGCGTCCTGACCTGCCTGGGCCCGGCGGAACCTTTGTCATGGACATGAGAACCCTCCAGCGCCCTCAGGGCTGGATCGTGGTCGTGGCGGTGCGCCTGGGCAATGTGGCCGGCCGACCCAGCGAAGTGCTTCCTTGGATGGATCCGGCCCTCTGAGGCCGAACCTATCGGCCCCCTAGGCCGGTCCAGACTCCAGCTGCTGCGCCCACCATTGCACCACGGCCCGAGCCAGCTGGTCCTTCGGCAGCGGGCCGAGGGGAGGGTGGGCGCCCTGGGTTGTGAGGGGTGTGAGCGTGTTGGCCTGGGCCCCGAAGCCTCCACCCCCCTGCACGTCGTTCACCAACACCGCATCCAGACCTTTATTCTTCAGCTTGGCCACAGCGTGTTCCAGATGGTGTTCGCTTTCGGCGGCAAACCCGAGCACCCACTGGGCGGAACGCCGGGTCGCGGCGAGCTGGGCGAGGATGTCGGGCGTCCGCACAAGGACCAGGGTCTCCGGGCCATCCACCTTCTTCACCTTCTCGGCAGATAAGCATTCTGGCCTCTGATCGGCCACGGCAGCAGCAGCCACGAGGCCATCTGAATCCACCCAGCGGGCCAGGCAGGCCTCCAGCATCTCCTGGGCACTGCGAACCCGGATCGTCTCCACGCCCCAGGGGGCCGATCCATCTCCGCCAAGGACGAGTTGCACCCTCGCTCCCACATCTCGGAAGGCCCGGGCCAGTTCGATGCCCATGGTGCCAGTGCTGCGGTTGGTGAGGGTGCGGACCGGATCCAGGTCTTCCCGCGTGGGTCCGGCAGTGATGAGCACTCGCCGGCCACTCAGGCTCCGCTGCTTGGGCGTGCCGAGCATCAAGATGGCCTCGACGATGGCGCCCACTTCCGCCAGCTTTCCAGCCCCCTCTTCACCACAGGCGAGGGCGCCTTCGCCCGGATCTACGATGGTGTGGCCGAAGGCCCGGAGTCGGGCCACATTGGCTTGGACGGCCGGGTGCTCCCACATGCCCGTGTTCATGGCCGGGACCCAGAGCACCGGGGCTCGCGTGGCCAACAGCACCGTGCTGAGCAGGTCATTGGCCAAGCCGTTGGCAGCCTTCCCGAGGATGTCCGCCGTGGCGGGGGCCACCGCCACCAGATCGGCCCAGCGGGCCAGCTCGATGTGCTCGATCACGGGTTTCGCCCGCCACTCGCCCTGGTCGGGATTGGCGCCGTAGCAGGGCTCTCCGGTCAGGCTGGTGAGGGTAAGTGGCGTAATGAACCGCGCCCCGGCCTCGGTGAGGATGCAGCGGACCCGGTGCCCCTGGTTGACCAGCAGCCGGGCCACCTCCGCCGCCTTGTAGGCAGCAATTCCGCCCGTGATACCGAGGATGATTTGCATTAAGAGCTCCTGACAAAACCCCACGTCGCCGCGCAAGGGGTGCCGGGCGAGCCAGGCGAGGAACGCGAGTCAAAGCGTAGCAGGTACTACGCGCGACGGAGGCTCCGGCTCTGCAAGCCGAAGGCGGGCAGGAGCGGCGCACAGCGCCGCGATAGCTGGAGGTGACACTGCATCGCCCTCCGTCTGAGGCCACGCTGCGCGTGGCTCCCTCTCGCAAGCTCGCGGAGCCGGAGCCTCCCCGCCACCCCTCGCCCGAAGGGATGAAGCCAGCCGAGCGCCCTGCGGCGTCAGGTCCCTTGAACAACGAACCACGTTGCGCTGCGGGCCCTTCCTGGCGGTGCATCCCGGCTGGCTGCATCGCGGTGTCGTCGGGTGTTGTTAGGAGCTCTAAATGGCTCCTGGCAGGCCGTGCAGCTTCCGGATGATTCCGATCTGCCCCAAGTGGTAGCACTCGTGCATGTAGAGGAAGGCCAACACCTGTTCGAGAGGCTGCTCGATCCCGAGGGCCGGGTTCGTGGTGGGGCGATCCCAGTCGGCCAACTGCTGAAAGGCCGCCTTCAGCGCCTGATCGGCGGACTGGAACGCCTCCACCAGCTCAGGCCAGCCCAGGTGGGCGCTGGCTCCCGGACCGCCTCTCGCATACTGCTGCTCCCAGACGGGCTCCTCCTGGAGTTCCCCACCCACCAACCTGACCAGACGTCGCCGGGAGGACACCAGGTGCCCCAGGATCCAGGCCGCCGATGCCACGCCATTGGCGGACCGCCGAGAGGCCAATTCGGGCGTGAGACCCGCGCCATTCAGCTCCAGGAGCCGCACGTTGTTCCCGAAGGCTGATCGCCAGAGCTTGCCCCGTTCCATGCTCCCTCCCGAGAAAACCCTTCATCCTACCTTCATTCATTGCCCGCAAGGCTCCCCGGTGTTAGACTTCACGGTCCGGAGTGTCTATGACCCAGCGCACCATCGTCCGTGTTCCTGATGAAATCGCCAACAAGTACCGCTTCGTCGTGATCGCTGGCAAGCGCTGCGAGCAGCTGCAGCGCGGCGCCTTCCCCAAAGTCGAGGTGGTTGTCCCGGTGAACAAGCACGGTCAGGCCCAGGATGCGCCCAAGCTCGCCTCCTTCTGGGGCCAGGTCGCGGTGGCTGAAGTCGAGGAAAACCGCATCGCCTTCGAAGAGGCCGAAATTCTCACCATCGAAGACACCACGGTGGTTCCGATTTCCGGAGAATGATTTCCTGAGTCCCCTGAAAAGCCCCCGGTTCTGTGGGGGCTTTTTGTTGCCCCACCCGAATTTCCACATTCGATGAAATATCTTCTTGCGCGAAATTTGACGAGGACTGCATAATTCAACGCTTGTTGAATTGAAATCCATGACTGCTGCCTCATCCACCCGATCCCGAGGACCCAAGCCCACCAAGGTGGACCCTGACCACCTGCTGGACGCCGCCCAGGCCGTTTTCGCCGAGGCTGGGCTCCAGGCAGCCAGCCTGCGGGCCATCGCTCGTCGGGCTGGCTGCGACCCGGCCCTGATCTACTACCACTTCGACAGCAAGGAGACCCTCTTTGCAGCGCTGCTCCAGCGACGCTTCCCGGGGGTGCTCAGGGACATCGAGTGCCTTGCAGCGGCCTCAGACACTCGCCCCACATTCCTTCGGCTCTGGGACGTGCTGCTGATCTACCACCGCCGCCTCAGCCAGGATCCAGGGATCCGCTCTCTTATCCGTGGCGAGATCGTGAAGGGAGCCGAAGGCATTACTGTGCTCATCGAAGAGCAGATGCGGCCTGTCTTTGCAGCCATCTGCCGGATTTTCGAGCAAGGCATCGGGCACGGGGAGTTACGGTCCGGGCTCCATCCGATGCTGGCGACTTTCTTCCTCGTGAAGATGCAACTCGAGATCCTGGATGTCGTCCCAGTCATCCTGCCCAGATTCATGGATCTGCCGCCCGATGAAGCCGTCGTGGTGGGCATGCGTGCCTGGTTCGACCTCTTCTGGCGGGGGGTGGCCCTGGATCCCTCCGTTCCGTTGCCATCCCTGCCCGATCCCACCGTTTGATGAGGAACATATGAACAAGAAGGCCATCATCATCCCGATTGTCGTCCTGGGAATCGGTTCGGCAGGGCTGGCGTACTACCGGAGCTCCGTCGCCCGGACGCAAGATGCCACGCTCTACGGAAATGTGGATATCCGGGAAGCCAGCTTGGCCTTCCGCGTGGCGGGTCGCGTTCAGAGCCTCCAGGTGGACGAGGGCGACGTGGTGAAACCCGGAGAGGTGCTCGCCACCCTGGACCCCGAGCCACTGCAAACCAGCCTGCAGGCTTCCGAGGGCACCGCGGCGGCACTCACCGCACGCAATGCCCTGATGCACCGGGGCTATCGCACCGAGGATATAGAACAGGCCAAGGCCAGGCTGCAGGCGACCCAGGCCGCCCTGGCCGAAGCGGAGCAGCACCTGATCCGTCAGAAGACCCTGGCACCGGAAGGCGCCGCCTCCCAGCGGGCCCTGGATACGGCCCAGTCGGTCCGGGACCAGGCAGCGGCGCAGGCACGCAGCGCGGAGGAACAAGCCCGGCTCATGACCACGGGCTTCCGCAAGGAGGAGATCGCCGAGTCCGATGCCCAGCTCAAGCAGGCCCAGGCCCTGTTGGGCACCGCGCGCCTCGCCTTGAAGGATGCAGTGCTCACGGCTCCCGGTGATGGCGTAATCCTCACCCGGGCCGTCGAGAAGGGGACCATGGTGCAAGTGGGCACCCCGGCCTTCAGCCTCTCCCTCACCGATCCGGTCTGGGTCCGGGCCTACGTCAGCGAACCCCACCTGGGCCGCTTCGCGCCCGGCACCAGGCTGCTGCTCGAAACTGATTCCCGACGGGACAAGCCCTACCACGGCGTCGTCGGCTTCGTGTCCCCCACGGCGGAGTTCACGCCCAAATCCGTGGAGACCCCGGATCTGAGGACCTCGCTGGTCTACCGCCTGCGGGTCGTGGTCCAGGATCCGGATGCGCAGTTGCGCCAGGGCATGCCCGTGACCCTGAGGATCGCGAAATGACCTCTGGCCTCGTCGATCAGGTCCCGGCCATCGAGGTCGGCGACCTGGTCAAGCGCTTCCATGCCGATGGGCCACCCGCCTTGGATCGCATCACCACAATTGTGGCCCAGGGCAGCATCACCGGCCTGGTGGGCCCCGATGGGGCGGGCAAGACGACCCTGCTGCGAATGATGGCGGGACTGCTCCAGCCCAGCTCGGGCACCGTGCGTCTTCTTGGCCTTGATCCGTTCACCCAGGGCGACCTCCTGCGTGACCAGGTCGGCTACATGCCACAAAAATTCGGACTCTACGAAGATCTGACCGTAATGGAGAATCTCACCCTCTACGCCGATCTCCGGAATGTGACGGGAGGAGAGCGGCAGCGGAGCTTTGAGAAGATGCTGGCCTTCACGGATCTCGTGCCCTTCACAGAACGGTCCGCAGGGAAGCTCTCGGGCGGCATGAAGCAGAAACTCGGGCTGGCCTGCAGTCTGCTGGGCACCCCCAGGGTGCTGCTGCTGGACGAGCCCGGGGTCGGTGTGGATCCAATCTCGCGGCGGGAACTGTGGCGGATGGTCCGGGAGTTGGCCCAGGGCGGCATGACCGTGGTGTGGAGTACCGCCTATCTGGATGAGGCCGAGCTGTGCGATGACGTCCGGCTGATGAACCAGGGGCAGGTCATGGCCAGCGGTCCCCCGCAGACGCTGCTGGGCCAGATGCAGGGTCGCTGCCTCCATGTGGTGAACATCGCCGATCACCGCCGGGATGTGCTCCAACGGGCCCTGCGGGCCCCGGAAGTGATGGACGGCGTCATCCAGGGGGCCAATGTCCGGCTGGTGCTGCGTGAAGCCGGCAAGCTTCCCGATCTGGCGCGGCTAGTCGCCGGACCCGAGGCCGTGCTGGTGGAGGTGGCGCCCCACCTGGAAGACGCCTTCATCAGCCTGCTGGGTGGCGGTCCCGGCGGGGACTCGGCCCTGGCGGCAGTGATGCCCCAGGTGGAATTGGATCCGCACATCGATCCCCAGGCGGTCATCGAGGCCCGCCAGCTGACCAAGCGCTTCGGCGAGTTCGCCGCCACGGACGACGTGAGCTTCAGGGTTGCCAAGGGTGAGGTCTTCGGGCTCCTGGGGCCTAACGGCGCAGGAAAGTCCACGACCTTCAAGATGGAGTGCGGCCTCTTGAAACCCTCCGCGGGACAGGCGCTGGTCATGGGCATCGACCTCAAGTCCAGTCCATCCGAGGCCAGGCAGCGTCTGGGCTACATGGCGCAGAAGTTCTCCCTCTACACCCAACTCACCGTGCGCAAGAACCTGCTCTTCTTCTCTGGCGTCTATGGACTGGAAGGAGAGCGGCAACGGATCAAAATTCAGGAGATGGTCCAGGCTTTCGCCCTGGAACCCTACCTGGACACCCTCACCGGCGAACTCCCTCTGGGTTTCAAACAGCGGCTGGCCCTGGCCTGTGCCGTGATGCACGCGCCGCAGCTGATCTTCCTGGACGAGCCCACCTCCGGGGTGGACCCGGTCACCCGCCGGGAATTCTGGACCCACATCAACGGTCTCGCCCAGAAGGGTGTGACGGTCATGGTGACCACCCACTTCATGGATGAGGCGGAATACTGCGACCGCATTGGCCTGGTCTACCGCGGCAAACTCATCGCCCTCGGCACTCCCGATGCTCTCAAGCAGGGCGTCGCCACTCTGGAACATCCCAATCCCACCATGGAAGACGCCTTCATCGAACTCGTCACGGAGGCAGACCGATGAAAGCCCTCAACCCTCGTCGGCTGTGGGCCCTGTGCCGGAAGGAGTCCTACCAGATCGTCCGGGACCCCAGCAGCATCCTGGTGGCTTTCATCCTGCCGGTGATCCTGCTCTTCGTGATGGGTTATGCCATCAACCTGGACGCCGACCACATGCGGATCGGCCTGCTCCGGGAGGATCCTGGGCTCGCGGCAGTCCGCCTGGAGCAGACCCTTTGCGCCTCCCGGTACTTCGAGGTCCATTCCGGTACCTCCCGGGATGCGCTCGTGACCCGCATGGCCCATGGGGAGATCCGGGGCATCATCATCGTCCAAAGCGACTTCACTGCCAAGCTGAAGCAGGGCCATGGGGAGGCCGCTATTCAGGTCCTGACGGATGGTGCGGAACCCAATACCGCCAGCTTCATCGGGGCCTACATGCAGGGAGCCTTCGACACCTGGCAGCAGGGTCTCGCCGTAGACCAGGGCCTCCACTCCACCCCGTTGGTGGATCTGCGACTGCGCACCTGGTTCAATCCCAGCAATGTCAGCCGCAATTTCCTGGTGCCCGGGTCCATCGCCGTGGTCATGACCATCATCGGTGCCCTTTTGACTTCCCTGGTAGTGGCTCGGGAGTGGGAGCGGGGCACCATGGAGGCGCTACTGGCCACCCCTGTCACCAAGGCCGAACTGCTGGTGTCGAAGATCATTCCCTACTACCTGCTCGGCATGCTCGCCATGTTCATCTGTCTTGGCGTATCGGTGTTCATCATGGGGATCCCCTTCAGGGGTTCCCTGGTGGCTCTCTTCGGGATCTCGACGCTGTTCCTGGGCAGCGCCCTGGGCATGGGCCTGTTCCTGTCCACGGTGCTGCGAAGCCAGTTCAACGCGGCCCTGGCCGCTCTCACCTCGGCCTTTCTGCCGGCCCTGATGCTTTCGGGTTTCGTGTTTGAAATCGACAGCATGCCGAAGGTGCTGCGCTTCCTTTCCCACATCATTCCGGCCCGGTACTTCGCCAGTTCCCTCCAGACGCTCTTCCAGGCCGGTACCGTTGGCATCCTCCTATGGACCAACGCCCTGGGCCTGGGCCTGCTCACCCTGTTCTGGCTGGGCCTCACTGCCTGGAAATCCAAGCGGACCCTGGACTGAACCATGCTGAAACGCCTGCTGCACCTCATCATCAAGGAATTCCAGGTGACCCTCGGGGACAAGCGGGCCCGGGTCATGCTCATGGTTCCGGTTGTCATGCAGACCCTGATCTTCCCCTTCGCAGCCACCTTGGAGGTGAAGAACGCTACCTTGGCCATCTTCAATCAGGATGCGGGTCCGGCCTCCGTGGAACTGATCCAGCGGCTGTCCCGCACCGCGGCCTTCACCACCCTCGTGATGGTCCAGAATGACGTAGCCATGCAGGAGGCCATCGACGAGCAGAAGGCGCTCATCGCGCTCCATTTCCCCGTGGATTTCTCGAGGAATCTCGCTGTGGGTCGGACCACTCCGGTGCAGTTGCTGCTGGACGGCCGCCGCTCGAACAGCGGCCAGATCGCCGCGGGCTACGCCTCTCAGGTGCTCCAGGGCTATGCCACCGAGCGCGGTGCGAGAGCGGCTTCCGTGTTGAGCGTCCGGAACCTCTACAACCCCAACCTCGAGTTCAAATGGCATATCCTGCCCTCCCTGGTGGCGGTCATCACCACCATCGGCTGCCTCATGGTCACGGCCCTCTCCGTCGCGCGGGAACGGGAGGAGGGCACCTTCGACCAGCTGCTGGTCTCGCCCCTGACCCCCGCCTACATCATGGCCGGGAAGGCGGTGCCGGGCGTGGTCATCGCCGCGGCCCAAGGCTGCTTCATCGCCATGGCCGCGGCCTGGGGCTTCGGAGTGCCCTTCACCGGATCCGTGCCCCTCTTGCTGACAGGCCTGGTGTGCTACGGCCTCGCCCTCGCCGGGGTCGGACTCTTCATTTCCTCGATCTCCGAGAACCAGCAGCAGGCCTTCCTCGGCGTCTTCACCTTCATGGCGCCGGCCGTCATGCTCTCGGGCTACGTGGCCCCCATCGAGAACATGCCCCGGTTCTTCCAATGGGTGGCCACCTGCGACCCTCTGAGCTACTTCATCCCGATCCTGAAGGGATGCTTCCTGAAGGATTTTGGCTTCCAGGACGCCTGGGGCTTCCTTTGGCCTCTCCTGGCCATTGCCGTCGTCACCCTTTCCGCAGCCCTCCGCCTGTTCCGCCGCCATATCGCTTGACCGAGGCTTTCCATGAAACAGCTCCTCCTCTGCCTGCCCTTGCTATCACTGGCGTGCCGCCCGGTGGGCCCGACTTACGTGACACCCGCAGCGGCCCTCCCTGGTACCTACACAGTCACTGGCGGCATCGCCACCTTGACCTCCCGATGGTGGGAACCACTGGGTGATGCCCAGCTGAACGACCTGATCCAGCAGGCCCTCGCCCAGAGCCCGGATCTGAAGATCGCCGAGGCGAGGCTGCGCCAGGCCCGGGCCCAGCAGGGCATCCAGGACGCCACAGGAGGACTGCAAGTAGGCGTGGGAGGCCAGGTCTCCAGGGACCGGCTGAGCCCCAACAGCGGTCTGCTGGCCAACCTTCCCATCAAGGGCATCAACCCGGAATTCACTACTCATCAGATCGCTTTCGATGCCTCCTGGGAGATCGATCTCTTCGGCCACAACCGGCGGCTATCCGAGGCCGCCCAGGCCCGCATGGAAGCCACCACCGAGCGCCTGAGGGATGCAGGCCTCGTCCTGTCCGCTGAGGTGGCGCGGAACTACATCGACTACCGGATGTGGCAACAGCGCTTGGTCCTGGCCCTGGACAACCTGAAGAACCATGAGGAGTTGGTGCGCCTGACCACGCTGGAGGCCCACGCCGGTGAGGTGACAAGCCTCGAGGTCCAGCGGGTGGAGACCAACCGCCGGGTCTATGAGGCGAGCCTGGCGGACATCCGCCTTGGCCTGCGTCAGAGTCTGGGCGCCCTTTCCACGCTCACCGACCTGCCCATGGCCACTCTGGAAACCCGCCTGGGCAATGCAAACAACCCCCTGGTCGTACCCGAGGCCCCGGCCCCGGGTCTTCCCTCAGATCTGCTCAGGCGCAGGCCGGATCTGCGGAGCGCCGAACGTGACCTGGCCGCCGCGAGTGCCGATATCGGAGTCGCGGTGGCCGACCGTTACCCGCGCTTCTCCCTGGTGGGAACGGGAGGCTGGGCCTCCGTCCAGTCCGGGACTCTCCTGGAGAATGCCAGCCGCATGTGGAGCCTCGGGCCCCAATTCCACCTGCCGATCTTCAACAGTGGTCAGTTGAAGAACCAGATCGAGGCGAACGAGGCTGCCTTCGAGGCCGCCTCCGCTTCCTACCGGAAGGCGGTTCTCTCCGCAGTGGCGGACGTGGAAGTCGCTCTGACCCGAATGGCGCGCAGCGAGGAGCGCCGCCGCCAACTACTGGACGCGGAAGCCCAGCAACACCGGCTGGTGTCCCTGACAGAGCTGCAATGGAAGGCCGGGGAAGTTTCGAAAATCACCCTGCTGGAAGCCCGCAGGAGTCTGATCGGCCAGGAGGATCAGGCCCTCCAGGCCAAAGCGCAGAGCCTATCTGCGCTGGTTTCGTTGTGCAAATCGCTGGGGGGTGGCTGGACCGATTGAATGGGATCAGCAGTCATCACCTAAGATCAGCATCAAACGAAGCGGGTGTTCAGGGAAAGACGTAGCTCGCCAAACCGAGGCTGCCCAATTGCCAGCCATGGTAGAGCAGCTCCGGTGACTGGCCCGAGGCACCCATGGCCAGGAAGAGCGGATCCAGGTGTTCTGATGTCGGTACGGATTCCATCGAACCAGGGGCCCGCTTCCAATCCATGAGCGCTGCCTCATTCCCAGCGACCAGCTGGGTGTGGATCCAGCGCTCGAAGGCCGTGGCCCATGGCTGGGGGCCCGAGGCCCCCCCCCAATCCAGAAGCCGAAGATTGTGCACGATCCCGCCACTTCCCAGAATCAGCACACCGCTTTCGCGAAGCGGCGCCAGAGCCCGACCCGCCGCCAGAAGCAACTCGGGCGTGCGGGGGCGCGGCAGCGAGAGTTGAACTACGGGGATACTGGCATCTGGCCTGAGATACCTCAGGGGCACCCAGACCCCATGATCGAGGGGACGCTCCGAGTCCAGCAGGGTTTCCAGCCCGGCTTTGGCCAGCCATCCTGCCGCCTCGATGGCCAGCTCCGGGGAACCTGGGGCTGGATAGTCCAGAGCATATAGAGCCTCCGGGAAACCCCCGAAATCGTGCATCACGCCGGGAACCTCCGCCGAGGAGAGCCGGAAGGGTCCGGACGCTTCCCAATGGGCGGAGCAAACCAGGATGGCTCGGAGTGGCGGTAATTGCTTACCGAAGGCCGATACCGCCTGGCCCCAGGCACCTCCTTCCAGAGCAAGCATGGGCGACCCATGCGCCAGGAACAGGGATGGAAGAGCCGAGGTACCAACCATGCAATCATCATCTTCATTAAAATTGTGTGTTTCAACTCTTTTTTTGTTGCCCTATCGGTAACCTTCATCTCGCCGGGGATCATCTAAGGGGTAAGCTAAGGTCAATCCCTGGAGCCCGCATTGAATCTCAGGCTTGGCGTAAATGTCGACCATGTGGCCACCCTGCGGCAGGTCCGCGGCGGACATGAGCCCGAACCGGTGGCTGCAGCCCTGCTGGCCCAGAGTGCCGGCGCCCATGGCATTACGGTCCATCTCCGCGGGGATCGCCGCCATATCCAGGAGCGGGATCTCCGCGTGCTGAAGGAGGTGCTCGCCATCCCGCTGAACGTGGAATGCGCGGCGACCGCCGAGGCGATGGAGGCCATCATCCCCTGCAAGCCTTCCTGGGTGACCCTGGTCCCGGAGAGCCGGGAGGAACTCACAACCCAGGGCGGTCTCGACGCCGTCTTCCTCCAGGGGATGCTGAAACCTGTGGTGCGGGAACTCCGGGGCGCAGGTGTCCACGTCAGCCTGTTCGTGGATCCTGTCCTCGACCAGGTGAAGATGGCCGCCAAACTGGAGGCGGATGCGGTCGAACTGAACACGGGAATCTACAGTGACCTGCCCATGGACTCCGATCCTTCCCTTGAACTGGGCCGTCTCCGCGACTCGGCCAGACTGGCCAGCCGCCTTGGTCTCAGGGTGCTCGCCGGGCATGGCCTCAATCTGCAGAATGTGGGCTCAGTGGCCGCAATCCCTGAAATTGAAGAGCTGAACATCGGGCACAGCCTTGTTGGGAGGGCCGTACTCGTTGGTCTGGAGCGTGCCGTTGAAGAAATGCTCACAGCCATGGGAGAGACTCGGTCATGAGCACCGTCCTGGTGGTGGATGACAATCCGAACGTACGTCAGATCCTGAGAGAATTCATCGAACCGGAAGGCCATCGGGTGATCGAGGCAGCTGACGCGACCTTCGCGCGGCAGGCCCTGGCCCAGGAGACCGTGGATCTCATCTTTCTGGATGTCATGATGCCGGGAGAGAGCGGAACATCCCTCTGTCTCAGCATCAAGGACGACCCGGAATGCCGGGACATCAAGGTCGTCCTCCTCACTGGCTTCGATGGAGAAAGGTCCTGGCAGCAAGGGCTCCGCTGCGGTCCGGACATCTTCCTGGTCAAGCCCGTGAATCGCCAACGGATCAAGGTCCTGCTCGAAGAACTCCTCTCTCCCGAAAGCCAGGCATGAGCAATCTCCGCGGCGCGCTGGACAGCATCTCCCTGACCGACGTGGCCCAACTGCTCCATGTCAACCGCAAGACCGGCATGCTCCAGGTGAATTCCGGGAAGGTCAGCGGTGTGCTCTATTTCTCCAACGGCGAGGTGATCCACGCAGAAACCCTGTCCTGCCGGGGGGAAGCGGCAGCCTTTGAAATCCTCGAGTGGGTGACAGGCCATTTCGAGTTCCTGACCACCCAAGTGCAAGTCTCCGCCTCCATTCGTCGCACGGTCCCAGATCTGCTCATGGATTCGGCCCGGATCCAGGACAGTCGGAAGCGCTTGAACACGATCTTCCCCCGATTGACCGCCGTACCCTGGCCCACCCTCCCCACCCCGCAGCTGCTGGAAGGCCTCAAACTCTTCGTGGAGGAACGCCGGATCCTGCCCTACTTCGACGGCTACCGGGACTTCCAGGATGTCATGGCCGCCTCGGGCCAGCACGATGTGGCGGTGCTCCAGGCCGCGGCCATCCTCAAGGATGCCGGACGCCTCGAAGTGCTGGAGCCTGATGCCCACGTGACGGTCGCCCTCCTGAAAACCGGCCTTTTCAAAAAGGGTGATCACCTGGAGCTGCCCAAGGCCATGGAAGGCTGGTGGAATGTTCTGGGCCCCTATCGCCAGGGTATCCACAACCTGCGGGTGATCTGGCCGAAGGGACCCGTAGTGGAACGCGTGGAATTCGCCGCCGGACTGGCGGATAAGCTGGTGGCCATCCCTCGGGAACTCATGCAGGCCTGGGGGTTGACCGAAGGATCCCATGTGAAGGTGAGACCCGCACCCTGAGCGCATTACGGAGTTCCCATGACTGACGCCCCTGAAGAAGCGCCGCAGAATGACAGCCCGGACAGCCTGGTGGCCGATTTCCAGGCCAGGCGGGAACGGCTCGACCAGCGCCTGCTGAGCCTTGAACAGCTCATCACAGACCTCCGGCTGGAACTTCAGGGAGATTCCAAGACCAGCCTGCATCGGTTGGCCGAAGCCGCCCAGGACATGGCCAATGGCCGGGTCTACCAGAAGATCGATATCGAGGCCAAAGGAGAGCTGGGCGCTCTGGTCTCGAGCATCAATCAGACCCTGCTGAACCTCCAGCAGCTGGATGCCTCCGTCAAGCACCAGAGCACCCAGGTTCCCGAACTGGCCTCCCAGCTGGATGCCATCACCTCGGACACTGAGGAAGCCACTCAGAGCGTGATGAACCGGCTGGATACCCTGATGGCCGCCTCGGATGATGCGACCCGTGCGGTCCAGGCCTGCCAGGGCGGGCTCAGCCAGAAGAACGAACACCAGGCCACCCTCCACAGCGCCATTTCGGGATTCCTCGATCGGGCCTCAGCCGGAGAGAACCAGAATGCCCTCGCCCAGGAAGTGCTCGAGTACCTCTTCGCCCACCAAGTGGCCACCCCGGCTATCGAACTGGATCTGGCTCCCGTCAAGGACCACCTCCAGAAGGTCAGCGACGAGGCTTTCGAGATTCTGAACATCCTCCAGTTCCAGGACATCACGCGCCAGAAGATCGAGAAGGTCGTGACCCTCCTGAAGCAATTCCAGAATGGCCTGACCCGGCTTCTGGTGATCTTCAACATCCATACGGAGGCCCTGGGCGCAGAGGCGTTCGCGGATCGGAAAGTCGCCACCCAGGACCGCATCTTCGACACCAGCCTCGAGGCGGACAGCCGGAAGGACAGCGTCGACGACATCATCGCGCAGTTCAAGAAGACCGGCGGAAGCTGAGCATTCCGGCAGCAGCTCAGACCAGTGTGATCTGCAGCTCTCCCAGGCCATCGATGCCGCAGTGGACCCGGTCGCCGACGACGACGGGACCAACGCCGGCGGGCGTCCCGGTGAAGATGAGGTCCCCGGGCGCCAACGTCACAAATCCGGAGATGTGCGCGATCACTTCCGGAATGCTCCAGATCATCTGGGACAAATTGCCCCGCTGTTTCTCCAGGCCATTCACGGATAGCCAGATGGTGCCTGCCCCCGGATGCCCGCACACGGATGCGGGCGTGATGGGGGAGATCGGCGCGGACTGGTCAAAGCCCTTGGCCGTGTCCCAGGGCTGTCCCTTTTCCTTGGCTTTCGCCTGGAGGTCGCGCCGGGTCAGGTCGAGGCCCACCGCGTAGCCGTAGATGCAGCCCAGGGCCTCCGAGACGGCGATGTTCCGTCCCCCCTTCGCGAGGGCCACCACCAGTTCCACTTCGTAGTGGAGGTTCGAGGTGGCGGGCGGGTAGGAGATGTCTCCACCACCAGGCACCACCGCATCGTGGGGTTTCCCGAAGAAGAAGGGAGGCTCCCGGTTGGGATCCACACCCATTTCCCGGGCGTGGTCCGCATAGTTGCGGCCGATGCAGTAGATCCTTCGGACCGGGAAGACGGCGGCGATTCCATTGACTGGAACAGAGGAAGGAGCGGGAATGGGGACGACGGATTCCATGAACGTGCTCCTATGGTTTCGACTCAGCTCTTCGCCCTGGGATGGGCCTTCTCGTAGGTCTTGGCCAGCTCCTCCAGCCCCAGGTGAGTGTAGCGCTGGGTCGTGCTGAGGCTCGCATGGCCCAGCAGTTCCTGGATGGCCCGCAGGTCCATGCCGCGGTTGAGCAGGTGGGTGGCGAAACTGTGCCGCAACGCGTGGGGACTCACCCGTGACCGGATCGCGGCCGCCTCCAGGGCGGAGTGCAGCAGGGCCCGCACGCTGGTGGGCGTGAGCCGGCCCCCGCGCTGGTTCAGGAAGAGCGCCGGCGTCGCCGGGAACGCTTTGGCCGCCAGGAAGGCAGAACGAAACCGGAGGTAGGCTTCCAGGACAGTGCCCGCCTGGGCGTGATAGGGGACCAGCCGCTCCTTTCGTCCCTTGCCCAGGACGCGGAGGGTCCGCTGGTCTGCAAACAGATCCTGCAGGTCCAGCCCCACCAGCTCGGAAACGCGCAGGCCCGAGGCGTAGAGCAGCTCCAGCAGGCAGACCAGGCGGGAAGAGGGGAAATCCATGGCCGGAGGAAGTTCCAGGAGAGCCCGGCTCTCCCCCTCGGTGAGGAAGGCGGGAAGCCGTTTCGGCTGCTTGGGATTCCTCAGGCCCGAGGCGGGATTCTTGGCGATCCTCCGCGTCTCCCACATCCACTTGAAGAACCCGCGCACAGTGGAGAGGATGCGGGCCTGGCTCGCGGGATCCAGGCCCCGGTCACCGAGTTCGAGGGCGAACCCCCGCAGGGTTCTCGGAGTCACCTCCCAGCTTTTCCAGCGGGCCCGCAGCGCATGATCCAGGAGTTTCCCAAGGTCGCCCGTCTGGGCCCGCGTGGTATGAGCAGACACGCTTCGGGCACGCTGTTCGAGGTGGAAGGCCCGGACCTCCTCGCTCAGCGGAACCGCGTCCTCCCCTGTTAACATGCCGTCACATCCCCGAATGTCCGGAGTCATTGTGGCGCAGCCCATCGAAACCATTGCCCAGCTTTTCTATCAGGCCGTCCAGCGTGACCTTCCGGACGCTCTGGCCTTCAAGCAACATGAGGCCTATGTTCCAATCTCGCATGCCGGACTGATGGCCCTGGTCGAACATCTGTCGCTGTCCATGGTTGCACGCGGCCTCAAGGCTGGAGACCGGGTGGCAATCATGTCAGAGAACCGTCCAGAGTGGACGATCGCTGACTTTGCCTGTGCTATCCAGGGTCTTCCGTACGTCACCGTTTACGCCACCCTAAATGCCCCACAGGCTGCCTACATCCTCAAGGACAGCCAATCACGCTGGGTGATTTGCTCTGACCGGGCGCAATTGGACAAGGTGCTGGCCCATTGGGATCAGCTGCCAATGTTAGAGACAGCAGTTCTCTTTGATGGCGACCTGCCCGAAGGCACCGGGCGCCACCTCATTCGCTGGGCCACTCTTCAGGAGGAAGGGAAGGATATGGAGGCCCGCCGCCCCGAGGTGAGAGGATGGGCCGACCAGCGGAAGCCCTCGGATCTCCTGACGCTCGTCTACACCTCCGGCACCACGGGGGATCCCAAGGGCGCCATGCTCACCCATGGCAATCTGGTGTCCAATGTGCTCGACGCCGAGGTCGCCGTGCACTTCACGGATCATGAACGGGCCCTGAGCTTCCTGCCCCTCACCCATATCTTCGAGCGCATGGCCAGCTTCTTGTGGATCCACATCGGCGCCAGCATCTATTACGCCGAGAGCGTCAACACCGTCGCGGCCAACCTGCTGGAGGTCCGGCCCACCGTCATGGCTTCCGTGCCCCGCATCTACGAGAAGATCTACGCCAAGATCTACGACACGGTTTCCTCCAGTAGTCTCATCAAGCGCCTGATCTTCCACTGGGCCATGCAGGCGGGCCGCCGGGCACTGCCTTTTCTCCTGAAGGACCAGGAGCCGCCCTCCTGGAAGGGAGCCTGGTACCGACTCGCTCGCCACATCGTCTTCGAGAAGATCCGCCAACGCACAGGAGGCCGCCTGAGGGTGGCGGTCAGCGGGGGCGCCCCCCTCAGCCCAAAGATCATGGAGTTCTTCTGGATCATCGGTATCCCCATCCTCGAAGGATACGGCCTGACCGAGACGAGTCCTCTCATCACCGCGAACCGTTTCGGAGAAGTGGTGCCAGGCTGCGTGGGCCGCCCCATCTACGAGGAGTGGAACGGCCGACCCTTCGTGAAGATCGCGGAGGATGGCGAGATCCTCTGCCAAGGCCCCAACATCATGGAGGGCTACTGGAACAACGAGCAGGCCACCCGGGAAGCGATTGATCCGGACGGCTACTTCCACACCGGCGACATCGGACACCAGGATGACCAGGGACGCCTGTACATCACCGATCGGAAGAAGGAACTCATCATCACCAGCGCTGGCAAGAAGATCGCCCCCCAACCCATCGAGAACTTCATCAAGGGGGACAAGTACGTATCGCAGGCCGTCCTCATCGGCGACCAGCGGAACTTCATCACGGCCCTCATCGTGCCGAACTTCGACAGCCTGGAGCGCTGGGCGGGCTACAAGAAGATCCCCTTCTCCTCCCACGCCGAACTCATCCGCAATCCTCTCGCCATTGCCAAGGTGGGAAGCCGGGTGGAGCGGGTGAACCAGCAGCTATCGAATTATGAGCGGATCAAGAAGATCACCCTCCTGGATCAGGAGATGACCCTGGAGGGGGGCCAGCTGACCCCCTCCCTCAAGGTGAAGCGCCGGGTCGTGAACCAGATGTACGCCCCTCAGATCGAGGCGATGTACGGCGATTCCAAAGACTGAACTGGATCGGCGCATCCCCCTTGAATCCTAGACCCTGCCCTTGCTGGCGAGGTACTTCCGCACCGCTTCTTCGGTCTCCGGGAAATGCAGGCCCGCTCCCTTGGCGATCCTCAGCGCCTCCTCGATGGGCATGCCCTTGTCCAGCACCAGCCAGGGACAGACCACCGCGGCCGCCCGATTGCCGTTGTCGCAATGGACCAGCACCTTGGCTCCCCGGGGGAGGCCGTTCAGGAAGCTGCGGACGAAGTCGAAATCCCCGGCGGGGGGCGCCTTCCCGATGGCATACCGGATGTACTGGATCTCCATGTCCTGCAGTCGGGAGGCCTCGGATTCGCAGTTCAGATTGACCTCGCCATCCCTGCGCAGGTCCAGCACATGGGAGATGTGCTGTTTCTTGATCGCCGTGCAGGTCCCCTCGTTGGGGGCACTGCGCAGCACGAACACGCCAGGGCGCACCTCCACGGCGCCCGGGATGGCCGAATCCTGGGCCTGGAGCACCAGGGCGGGCAGCAGGAGGAGCAAAGCTCTGGACATGGAACCCTCCGCGAAATGGCCTGGATCGCCAAGCTGATTCGCGGAGACCACCGATGGGGCACTTGCCAGGAAGCCCGGGCCCCAGCGGGCGGGTCTCCACATTTCCAATGTAAGTCTTTGGGTCAGCTATTCAATGCCCCGGATCACACCGTCCGGGAGAACGGTGTCTTCGCGCTCAGGTTGGCCAGATAGGCATCGAAAGGCTGCACCAGGTTGCGCACGAAGCGGCGCCCCAGCTGCGTGATGAAAATGCCCTCGGGGCGAACTTCCACGGTGCCCTGGGAGACTTCCACCTGAAGTTGGGTCACCGCATCGGCAAACAGGAGAGGTCCATCCACACCGAACCTTTCCTTGAGCTCGGCCCAGCGCAGCTCGAAGTGACCCATGAGGTGGTGGATGACCCAGCGGCGCAGTTCGTCATCCTCGGAAAGACGATGTCCCTTGTGAACAGCAAGGTGGCCTTCCGTGATGCTGCGTTCCCACTTGGCGAGGATCTTCTCGTTCTGGGCGTAGACGCCCGCCACGTTGGAGATGGCGCTGGGACCGAAGCCCAGTAGGTCCGTGCCCGCGGCCACCGCGTAGCCCATGAAGTTGCGGATGAGGCGGCCCTCCTGCACGGCCTTGGCCATGGGATCGTTCGGATGGGCGAAGTGGTCCATGCCGATGGGCACATAGCCCGCCTTCTCCAGAATGTCCGAAGCCAGTAGCAGCAGGTCCAGCCGCAGATCCGGCGTGGGTAGCGTCTCGGCCGGAATGCTGCGCTGGAAGGGCATGATGCTGGGCAGGTAGGCGAAGCCGTAGATGGCCATGCGGTCCGGCGACAATTCCAGGGTGGATTCCAGGGTTCGGCGGAAAGTGTCCATGGTCTGGCCCGGCAGGCCGTAGACCAGGTCCAGGTTCACACCCTCGAAGCCCAGCTCACGGCACTGGCGCATGGCCGTGAGGGTGTGGTCCCAGGTCTGGCCGCGGGTGATGAGGGCCTGGACCCCTTCGTCCAGATCCTGCACGCCGAAGGAGACCCGGTTGAAGCCCAGCTCACGCAGCGCAGGCAACTGGTCCGGCTCCAGGAAGGTGGGATCCACCTCGATGGCGATCTCGGCACCAGGCAGAAACTCGAAACGGTCCTTGAAGAGCTGGAAGGTGCGCTTCAGGTCCGTTGCGTTCAGATACGTGGGCGTGCCGCCGCCCCAGTGCAGCTGGAGGGCCTTGCGGCGGCCTTTCAAATGCGAGCAGACCAGATCCAGCTCCTTCGTTACCGCGGCAAGGTAGCCCTCCACCGGATCGTACTGGGGGCTCACCACCACGTTGCAGCCGCAGTAGGCGCAACGGCGCGGACAGAAGGGGATGTGCAGATAAAGCGAGAGCGCTTCGTCCTGGTGGGCATCGGCGCGATCCAGGGCCGCGAGGACTTCGGGCTCGGGAAAATCGTCCGACCAGGCTGGAGGCATGGGATAGCCCGTGTAGCGCGGACCGGGCCGGTCGTAGCGGCGGATGAGATCGGCGAGTTGGTTCATGCCTTCACCTCATCAAGCACAGCCCCGACCACGGCGGGATCGGTCTCGGGGACCAGGCCGTGACCCAGGTTGAAGATGTGGGGATGGCTCTTCATGGCGTCTACGATGCTGCGTGCCTTCCGCTTGGCGGTGTCAGCTCCAGCCAGCAGGGCGATGGGATCGAGGTTGCCCTGGAGCACCATCTTGGGGAAGCGGCGGCGGGCCTCTGCGATAGGCACCTGCCACGGCACCGCCAGTCCTTTGCAGGGCAGGTTGTTCAGGGCATCGGGCAGGTAGCCAGTGCGGGCGAAGAAGAGCGTTGGCGCCGCGGTGACCTGGGAAAGGGTGCGGTCCACCGCCGGCAGCGCGAAGGTCGCATAATCGTCAGCGTCCAGCTCCCCGGCCCAGGTATCAAAGAGCTGCACTCCCTGGGCGCCGGCCTCGATGTGCAGGTTCAGCAGTCGCGCGGCAGCGTCGGCCAGCTTGTCCATCCACTTCCGGGCCAGCACAGGCTCCTGGTGGATGAAGGCCTTGGCCTTCGCCCAGCTCTTGCTGCCCTTTCCTTCGATGCCGTAGGCCAGCAGCGTCCAGGGCGCACCGGCGAAGCCCAGCATGGTCACCTTTTCCGGAAGGTTCGCCTTCACCTTGCGGATGGCCGCGCAGACGGGCTCGAAGACCTTCTCGTCGAGGGGCCGGTTGATGTCGATCTGGTCGAGGGTCTTGCCGATGCGAGGCCCACCTTCGGGAATGGTCACTTCGCAGCCCAGCGCGTCCAGGATCACCAGGATGTCGCTGAAGATGATGGCCCCGTCGATCTGGGGAAAGCGGCGGATGGGCTGCAACGATACTTCCGCCGCCAGATCCGAGTCGTTGAGCAACTGCTCGAAGGAGGCCTTGGCCCGGATGGCGCGGTACTCGGGCAGGAAGCGCCCCGCCTGGCGCATGAACCATACCGGGGGCTTGTCGAGGACTTCGCCATTGAGGACACGAAGAAGAGGCTGCATGAGAACTCCAGACCGAAAAAGCAAGGGGGCCACAGATTCCACAGATTTCACAGATTGAAAAAACTGAAAAAGGAGTGGAATTCAGATTTCCGGTTCATTCGTGATCCGCCAGAGAAATCTGTGTGAATCTGTGAAATCTGTGGACAAAAGTCTTTGAAAAAGATCAGGCGAAGTCCTTGGCCACGGCAGCCACGGCCTGCTTGAAGTGGGCCAGCTCGGGTTCGCCGTGAGCGGCGCCGAGGAAGGCCACTTCGTAGCCGCTGGGTGGCAGGTAGACGCCCTGGCCCAGCAGGGCCTTGTGCAGGCGGTTGAAGGTGCTGATGGCTTCACCCTTCACCGCGTCGCTCCGACGCACGCCATCCTGGAACAGCGGCCACAGCAGGCTGCCGTAGCGGGGGCAGTGGAGCCCGGGGATGGTCTCGAAGGCCGCAGCCCACTTGGCCGCATTTGTTTCCAATGCCGCGTAGAAGGCCGGAGTCAGCTTCTCCATGGTGGCGAGGCCCGCGGCCATCGCCACGGGGTTGCCAGACAGCGTGCCCGCCTGGTAGACCGGGCCATCGGGTGCAACGACACCCATGATGTCTCTGCGACCACCGTAGAGGCCCACAGGCATTCCGCCGCCGATGATCTTGCCGTAGGTGCCCATGTCCGGCGTGATGCCGAGGCGCTCCGCGGCGCCGCCGGGGGCCACGCGAAAGCCGCTGATGACCTCGTCGAAGATGAGAATCACGCCATGCTTCGTGCAGAGTTCCCGCAGCCGCTTGAGAAACTCGGGCCGCTGAAGCAGCAGACCGTTGTTGGCGGGAATGGGCTCGATGATGGCCGCAGCCAGCTCGCCGCCAATCTCGGCGAAGGTGCGCTCAAGGGTCTCAATGTCATCCAGAGTCACCACGGAGGTCAGCTCCGCAATGGCTTTGGGCACGCCCGCGCTGGTGGGGGCGCCGAAGGTCACGAGGCCCGAGCCAGCCTTCACCAGCAGGCCATCGCTGTGGCCGTGGTAGCAGCCTTCAAACTTGAGGATGCGCTCCCGGCCCGTGAAGCCCCGGGCGGCGCGGAGGGCCGACATGACGGCCTCCGTACCCGAGGACACGAAGCGCATCTTCTCGATGAAGGGCACCATCTCCTTGATGCGCCTGGCCAGGGCAAGCTCCCGGCGGCTCGGGGCGCCGAAGGTGAGGCCCTCCTGCATGGCCTCGTTCACGGCGGCCAGAATGTCGGGATGGGCGTGGCCCAGGATTAGCGGGCCCCAGGACATGCAGAGGTCCAGGAAGCGTTGGCCGTCCTCGTCCTCGAACCAGGCGCCACTGGCCTTCCTGAAGAACTTGGGCGTGCCACCCACAGCGCGGAAGGCCCGGACTGGGCTGGAAACGCCACCGGGGAAGTGCGTCAGGGCTTCTGCAAAAAGAGTCTCGTTCGACATTGGCTTCCTTTTTCGTGGTCTTCCCGTCTTCGTGGTGAATTTTTTTATTAGGAAACCCATCCCTTTTCGACGGCCTCACGCCCTGCGTAGGTCACGATCATGTCGGCGCCGGCGCGGCGGATGGCGATGAGGTGCTCGAGCATCAGCTGATCGCCGTTCACCCAGCCCAGGCGGTCGGCAGCCTTCACGCTGCTGAACTCGCTGCTGACGTGGTAGGCGCAGATGGGTGCCAACTGGGCCTCACGGAGGCGCCAGATGAGATCCAGGTTCGGCAGGGCGGGCTTGACCATGAGCATGTCTGCGCCCTCCTCAACATCCAGCAGGGCATCGCGCAGGCCTTCGCGCGCGTTCCGTGGGTCCATCTGATAGGTTCTGCGGTCTCCAAACTTGGGACTGCTGTGAGCAGCCTCGCGGAAGGGACCGTAATAGGCGCCGGCATGCTTGATGGCGTAGCTGAGGATGCTGGTCCGCGTAAACCCGTTCTCGTCGAGCATGGCGCGGAGGGCGGCCACGCGGCCATCCATCATGTCGCTGGGCGCGACCACATCGGCGCCCGCCTCGGCATGGCGCAGCGCCATTTCCGCCAGGATCGGCAGGGTCTCGTCGTTGAGCACCACGCCTTCGTCGTCCACGAGGCCGCAGTGGCCGTGGCTGGTGGAGCCGCAGAGGCATATATCCGTCATCACGATGAGGTCCGAACCGAAGGCCTTCTTCAGGGCCTTCACGGTCTCGGGAACCACCCCCTCCCGATCGCGGACATAGGCTGCATCGGGAGTTTTGGATCCCTCCTCCGGCACGCCGAAGAGCAGCACGCTGGCCAGGCCCTTCTTGAGATCCTTCTCCACCTGGCGAACCGTGTCCTCCACACCGGCATTAAAAATGCCCGGCATGCTGGAGATCTCACTGCTGCCCACCTGGGGCTGCACGAAGTGGCCCTGGATGAGGTGGCGCGGCCGGAGGTCGGTCTCGGCCACCAGGTTGCGCATGGCGAGGCTGGTGCGGAGGCGGCGGGAGCGGTTCAGCATGGGGACTCCTCCTTCGGGTTTTCCTGTGCGGCGAGGTGCTGGGCGAGCATGGCCCAGAGCAGGCTTGGTTTCGGTTCACAGTGGGCATGGGCGGGGGCGCCTGCCTTGGCAAAGGCCTCGGCGGCGGCCTCGCCCCAGGCGAAGCGCAGCACATCCCCGGTCAGGGGTGCGAGGATTTCGGCCTGCGTCGGGCTCAGGGCCAGGACCGCCTCGACCTGCGGCAGGGGTGGAAAGGGCTCCCGAGCCGCTTCGCCATGGGTGATCCAGGGGTGGACGCGCCAGGCGGAACCTCGCGCGGCGACTTCCAGGTACTCCCGGCTGCGTTCGCCGCGGACGAGCACGAATTCTCCGCCCTCCGGGAAAAGTTGCTGGAGCAGTTCCCAGAGCGCCTCGGCGCGAGCCTCGGAAGGAAGCTGGACGTCCAGATCTTCGCGAGCCAAGGCATCGGCAGTGCCGGCGCCCTGGACCAGGCAGGTCATCCCAGTGGGCAAGAACGTGGTGGCCACCTGAGCACCTGAAGGACTCAGCACCAGGAGGGCGTTGACCCGGCTCAGCAGCATGGGGGGTGCGGCGCCGGTCTTCCTCAGTGAGGTGAAGGGATAGGGCACCGGCCGCCAACCAGCCTTGCGTACCGTATCCGCCAGGGGATGCGTGGCGGGCCGGGCCAGTGCCAGGCGGGGATGGTGGGTCAAAGGCGTCATGACAGGCCGATACCTTTCAGGACTGCCGCCAGCAGTTCCTCATCGTCGGTCCCGCGGGCCTCGGCCCGGTGAAGCTCGCCAGCCGGTGCATAGGCTGCCTGCAGAAGCAGGGTCCCATCCGCCTGGGGCGTGGCCAGGGCGCCCAGGGGCTGTTGGCAGCCACCACCGATACCCGCCAGCACCTGGCGTTCCAGGGTGACGCACCTGGCTGTCATGGCATCGTGAATCCCGGACAGAACCTCGACAAGATCGGGACGATCAGCCCGCGCCTCGGCGAGCAACGCGCCCTGCCCCGGGGCCGAGGGCAGCTCTGAGGGCGCGAGGGGCCGCACCTTGAGCCCAGAAAGATCGAGCCCGAGCCGCTTCAGTCCGGCTGCTGCGAGCATGGTCGCGTGGAGGGGCGCGTCGCGGAGCACGCCTTCGCGCACCCGCTGAAGGCGCGTCTGCACGTTGCCGCGGATCCAGGTGAAGCGGGCCTTAGGGAAGATCTGGCTGAGCACGCGTTCCCGGCGCACCGCGCTGGTGCCGATGACCATGTCTTCGGGCGCGTCGGGCCGCATCACCAGCCAGTCAGCGGGATCCTCGCGCAGCGGGATGCAGGCCGGAACGATGGCCGCGGGCCGCTCCAGGGAGACATCCTTGAGGCTGTGGATAAGTAGATCCGCCGCTCCCGCGGCCATGGCGTCCTCGAGTTCCTTGGTGAAGAAGCCGCCACCCACCTGCTTGTCGAGAGGGCCTTGCAGCCACTGATCACCGGAGGTGGAAAACTTGCGCCAGGACACCTCGTAGCCTCTCGATTCGAGGAACCGCACCATGGGTTTAGCCTGGCCTACGGCCAAGGCGGATCCACGGGTCGCGACCGTGACATGCTTCATGCGGCACCTCCTGTGCCGCACCCTTCGGGCTTCGGCTTCGCCAAAGTGGCGCTCCGCTCCTGCTGTGCGCTCATGCGGCACCTCCGCCTATCGCACCCTTCGGGCTTCGGCTTCGCCAAAGTGGCGCTCCGCTCCTGCTGCGCGCTCATGCGGCACCTCCGCCTATCGCACCCTTCGGGCT
>CAIYNT010000069.1 GCA_903927605.1 uncultured Holophagaceae bacterium | reverse complement strand
GGCGATGCGGGTGGCGTTGCGCTGGAGGATTGTCCCTGCGGGCATGACCACCAGAGCGGCTTCGACCTCAATGGCCGTGCGATCGGCCAAGGCCTTGGTGACCTGCCAGGGCACCAGCCAGGTGCATCCCCGGATGGTAGGGTTCGTGACCTTGCCCATCCCTATCGAGGCCAACAATCGAACCATGAGACTGTGGTGAAGGCCCACTTTGTAACGGATGTTGTCCCGGTTCTTTCCGCTAGCTCCAAGGAAGGAGACCTCTCCCGCAGGGCTAACCTTGAA
This sequence comes from uncultured Holophagaceae bacterium, assembly GCA_903927605.1. Next base: position 1,365 of record CAIYNT010000069.1, on the reverse strand, counting down.
GTCCTTCTTGTTCGTCCTCACGGCCCAAAGTTCCGTTTCCAGCGACACGATGCGCATGATCTGAACGGCAATGGCCGGATGGGGATTCTCCCGAACCTCAGGACCAAGATCATCCAACCAAACATATTCATACTCTCCGGTGAGCGCCTCATTGGTCGCCTTCTCTGCGAAGTCGAAGGCGGGGTTCAGACCGGGCCATCGACTCAAGGAAAAGGCACTCGGCACGCCGGGAAGAAGGTTGGTCATTTTGTCAAGACCACTCCCTGTCGTCCCAAGGTCTTCGGAACTCGTTTTCAGCGTGGTCTCCGCCTCGACAGGCGTCACAGGGTCATAGGGCTTCACCGAGGCGGAGCCGCGTGCGACGGGCTCACGGGCGAGTCCAGCGCGCTGGGGTGGGCTGGGAGGATGGGAGAGGGCCGGTGCGGAGTGTTTCCCAGATCCTGGCGGAAACGGTGATTGCGATTTCTTGGATGGTAGTGCGGGATTGGCGGACATACTTCGCTCCTTGGAGTTGGGGTGGTGAGGGTGTGAGGCGTGGACGCCTCGGTGCGGTTGGTTTGGCTAGGGAGAGAGCCGGAATGAAAACAGGCGGGGGGAGGAGGACCGATTGCGGCTTCGCGGGCAGGGCCAGCCGGGGGAGGTCCCGCACGGGTTCATAGGACACACTCATGCTCTGGAGACCCACCAAAGAGAACTTCTTGTCGATCTTGGAGGAGAGATCGAATTGGCCTTCGTCGGTTCGGTAGCCAAGCCCAGAAATCCGAGTTCCTCCTGCACTGATGGTGGGCACCAGGCTGATGCCACGCTCGGCCAGACGCTCCGCAAATTCAGGCAATTCAAGGCCTGGGCGTTCCCGGAGCAGACCATAGACCGCGTCCTTAATCCGCACATGGAAGCCCTTGTCGAAAACGGGGACATGGATCGTCGGTCCGACTGGCTTGGCAACTTCTTTGAGCGGGGGGAGCACAGGATCGCCCTACTTGTCGCCAACGCGCCAAAGTTCGTGTTCAAGTTCAAGTTCCCTTGCAACTCGGCGGTAGTCATGTCGCCAGTGATTCCTGGTTTCCACCCGTGTTCCGTCAAATCGGATTGCGCTAGCCACCTCGTGGAGGTGCAGGATGTGTCCGTCGGTATGAACCCAGGCCTGCCAGGGTCCATCTGATAGCTTCAGGCGCTCTATTGTCTGCCGCGCAATCTCACCTAATTCCGTGGGTGTCATTGGGCGGTCCTGCTCAGCAAATGCGATGGCCAGGTGGATGCACTTTGCGGCACGCAGATCCGGGCGCAAATCGTGCACATCTTGAAAGTGTTTTAACAACTGCGGCAAAGTCGCACCAAGAGGCATCGATCCGGCGATACATAGTG
>CAIYNT010000068.1 GCA_903927605.1 uncultured Holophagaceae bacterium | reverse complement strand
CTCCATTTCCGCCCAATTACACCGTGCACATCGGGTTCTCGGTCCGGCTATTGGCCAACGTCAATGGCGCGGATGTGGAGGCGAGCATGAAGGCGTGGCTGGCCGAGCTCATCAAGAGGCAGCGCTTGTCCACGCAGGCCGAGTTCAAGGTCTACCAGACCCTCGCGGAAATCGAGGATGCCCTGCGGCATGGAGAGATCGACAACATCTCCGCAGCCACCGATGACTTCATCGCCTTCGAGAAGATCGTTCCTCTGGCCAACCTCTTCGCCATCCGAATCAATGGCAAGACCACCGAGGAGTACGTCCTGCTGGTCCAGAATGACCAGGCGGTCCAGGCGCTCAAGGATCTGCGAGGCCAGGAGCTCTGCGTGCTAGACCATCAGCGCACCACCCTGGCCCACCTCTGGCTGGACGTCGAACTCCTGCGCAGGAGGCTGCCTGTCTCCACCCGGTTCTTCCGGAAGATGACCCACGTGACCAAGCCCAGCCAGGCCATTCTGCCGGTTTTCTTCAAGCAGGCAGGGGCGGCCTTGGTGACCCGGGCCCAGTACAACCTCGCCGTCGAGCTCAATCCCCAGCTGGCCAAGGACCTCCTGGTCCTGGCCCACTCACCGGCTCTGGTCCCTTCAGTGGGCGCCACGCGCAAGCAGGTTGGGTCCAGGGGCGCCGAATTCATAAGAACGCAACTCATGGGGGTCGATGACACTGAGGGTGGGAAGCAGTTGCTCCACCTGTTCCAGACCGAAGGCCCGGTCGAAATCACGGAGTTGGATCTGGCCGGCACCCGCGCCCTGCTGGCCGAGTACGCCCGGCTTCGGCCCAAGAGTGCAAATCATTGAACGCGATTATCGAAGGAATCGTGCATTGACACCCCAAGCCGCCAACGTCCCGCCCAGGTCCCGTTCCCCCAGACAGGCCTTCCAGCGCGCGTGGAGGTGGGCTTTGGCGTGGCTGGGAAGCGGCCTGCTCCTCGTCTGGGTGCCCGGGCTGGCCCAGGAGGCCCTGCGGAGGTCGGAGGAACGCTTCTCCAAGGCCTTCATCGCCAGCCCAGTCCCCATGGTGATCCAATCCTTCCAGAGCCGACGGTTCGTGGATGTCAATCAAAGCTTCCTGGAGCTGACGGGGTTCAGCCGGGCAGAATTGATCGGCCATTCGGCAGAAGAGCTGGGAATCTGGCGTGAAGAGAGCCCGGAAGAATTGGAGGAGGAACATCCCGTCCAGGAAGGGCCCCCCCCAATCGATCTTGCCAGCTGGATACCAAGAACCATGAACAAAGGGATGTCCTCATCTCGTCGGGGACCTTCGAGATCGAAGGGAATCACTTTCATCTGCTCCTTGTCCGGGACGTGACGGAGCAGAAGCGCCTCGAAATCCACCTGAGACAATTCCAGAAGATGGAGGCTGTGGGGCAATTGGCGGCTGGAGTGGCACATGACTTCAACAACATCCTCCAGGTCATCCAGGGTTTTACGGAGGTGCTTCTCTTTACCAACCAGATTGATGCCAGCCAACAGGAGCCGCTCCAGCGCATCACGGATGCCACAGAACGGGCCGCCAGGCTCGTGCGGCAGCTGATGACCTTCAGCCGGAAGGCCTATTTCAAGAAGGAGCCGGTGGACCTTCAGAACACTCTGGCCACGATCTCTGGGATGCTGCCCAGGCTGCTGCCGGAAACCATCGACGTCTCCATCACCGTGGCCCCCGAGCTGCCGTTGATCCATGCCGACGTGGGCATGATGGATCAGGCTCTGGTGAATCTGGCCCTCAACGCCCGCGATGCCATGCCGGCGGGGGGCTCTCTGACCATCCGCGCGTATGAAGTGGGGCCAAGGGACCACCGCGGACCCAAGACCGATGGCACCACCCCGGAACGCCTTGTCTGCCTCAGTGTGGCCGATACCGGCTGTGGCATGTCCCCGGAGGTCCAGGCCCGCATCTTCGAGCCCTTCTTCACGACCAAGCCCGTGGGTAAAGGCACCGGACTTGGCCTGGCTTCGGTTTATGGAATCGCCGAGGAGCATGGCGGCTGGGTGGAGGTCCAGAGCCAGCCCGGGGTGGGCTCCGAGTTCCGCCTCTATCTCCCCGCCTGCACTGAAGTCGGCAAAACCGACGCCACTGCGGTCAGCCCCCATTCCGATCACGCTGGCCACGAAACCATTCTGGTGGTGGAAGATGAGCAATCACTGCGCGAATATCTGGTGACCATCCTGAATGCCCGCGGCTACCGAACCTTCGAGGCTGCCTCGGGGCCGGAAGCCCTGCAGATTTGGGCCAAGCACCGGGGCGAAATCCAGTTGTTGCTCACGGACATGATCATGCCCGGGGGCCTTACGGGACGCCAATTGGCTGAACGGTTACTGCTGGAAGACCCATCCTTGAAGGTCATCTTCTCCAGTGGTTACAGTCCCGGTGCCACGGGCCAGGATCTCGCGGTGATGGAGGAAAATAATTTCATCGCCAAACCCTACACGACCGCCAAGCTCCTCACCATGCTCCGGGAGATGCTGGAAGGCGTAAAGCCATGCATTGGAGGTTCCCGTCAGATCGGGTGAGTCGGACAGGGCTGAGCTTGCTCGCCAGACGGGATGGTATGGGATGGATCTAATCGTTCGTCATCTATGGCAATGACCATTCCATCGCCGCGACCGCCTACGCTGACCTGACTACTGGACGCTCACCAGCCTGAATCCGGTTGCCCCACGCCTTCCAAGGGTCAAAATGGGGCGTCCGAATTCCAAATTCTCTAAAAAATACTGGCCAAGTTCTTGGCGATTCCCCGTCCATGATCGCTTTTTAAAAAATGATGCCACGGTTCTTAGATTGAATCCCTGTCCGGTGGGACTAGGCGGACGTAGGCCAAATGGTGTAGACACATGAACTTGCGTAATTAGGCAAAAGGCACCACCCTTCTGAATTGAGCAGTACCGCTTTTCCAAGGAGGTGTCCATGAAGATCCTGAGACCCATCGTAATGGGGGTTGCCCTTGCGGCCTTGCCCCTCGCCCTCACCTTTGGTTGCGACAACAAGTCGCAATCCGCATCCACCGAGACCAAGGATCTTGTCAACAAGGTCGCGGAGGCTCAGACCGCCGAAGGTCAGGCCCAGGCGGCCGCCAAGGCCCAGGCCGAGGCTCTGGCCAAGGCTGGCATGCAACCCAACGCAGCGGTCATCCAGCTGACGGCGGACCAGCGCACCCTGCTGGAATCACGGGTCAAGAATGAAAAGGACAACAGCACGGCCGCCCTCCTCCAGGAGATCCTGGACCGGGACAAGCAGATTGGTGAGCTCAATACGAAGGTAGCCAGGCTCCGGTCCGAGCTGCCCAAGCCCCAGATCGCCACGGAGAAGGACAACCACTTCGCCATGGCCGTGCGCTTCCTGAAGGGCCGGGGCCTCTCCGAGGAGAAGGCCAAGACCTTAGCTGCCCAGGCCAATATTCTGGAAGACCTCCAGCCGGGCTGGCAGGTCTACCAACAGTATGTGGGAGGCACTTACATCACGGCCGTCACCCAGGGCAAGGCAGCCGTAGGCCCCACCGAGTACCTGCACAACCAGCGCGCGGCCCTGGAACAGGCCCGCGATGAGAACATGGCCAAGGCCCACGATCTATCCGGCCAAGTGGAGGGACTGGTAGCTGAGAAGGTCAAGGTGCAGGAGGAAGTGGATTCCCTGCGCACCGAGAAAACCACCTTGCTCTCCCAGGTGAGCGAACTCAGCACCTTGAGCCAGTCCCAGAAGGCCAAGTTGAACTCCCTGCACTACCTGATTGGACAGCGCAAGCAGCTGGTGGATGAGGGCGTCATCGTCGTGCCCATCTTCGCCAGGGACCGCATGGGCCCCAAGGCCGTCGCTTCTCGCTTCGTCACTGATTTGCCCCTGGATAATCCAAACCCTGAGGTCAAGATTCAGGCCTCCGACTTGGGCCTCACCAAGATCAGCAAGGTGAGCGTGGTTCCCGGATCCTTGGTGAAGGACCAGCAGTACACCGTGACCCTCACTGAAGATCGCAAGAGCGCTACCATCCGCATCCTGGACCCCGAGCGTCTGCGCAATGACCGGGTGGTCTTCGCCGTAACAGATTGAACGGTTCCACTGCCCGCCAAGAAGCGCCCCGGTCACCCCGGGGCGCTTCTTGGCTTCTTTTATCAAAGGCTCAGAATCGGCGGCAGATTTCAGGATGACCGAAGCCGCTCCGCCCTGGGAGAGCCGCTGCGCTCACGTCTCCTTCCGGATCAGCTTCCCCAGTGCCACTTTCCCCGGATCGAGCAGTTCCTTGACCTTCGGGTGGTTGATGTCGGCGACGATGATCTGGCCGACTTCCTGGGTCACCTCTGCGAACAGTCCCTGCTCCAGCATCTTGCCCGCCTGGTACTGGTTGTCCTCGGTGGGTGTGACGTAGTGGACGGAATCCACCTTGTAGCGATGGATCAGGAACAGGTGAGCCAGGGTCATCAATCGCTTCTTCCGCAGCGACTCCGCGAAGGTGTTCTGGTCCCGCACGGAGAGGATGCTTCGGCCCCGACGGTCCTTGATGGGGGCGAAGATCAGGTTGGCGTGCTTCTCACCGCCCTTGCCGACGATGGTGAGCTCCAGCAGTTCGGACCCGGCCCGGTGCGGCAGCAGCGTGACACTCAGGGTCTCCTGGATGCCGTTGTGCTCCCGCCAGAGGCCCAGCCAGTCTTCCAGGACCTTTTTCGGGACCTCGGTCTGGATCAGGTGCTGGTGCTGGGTAGACCCCTTGCCCATTGCCTTGGTGGTGGAGGTTCGGCCCGAAGACGCGGCGAGGGCCGCATCCAGCCTGGGGCCACCGACCAACGTCTGGGGGGTGCGGTAGGGGGATTCGAGCAGCCGGAACTTCCGCTGGAGGTTGGCCAGGGCCAGCATGCCATCCTGCCTCAGCGCCGTGGCGAAGTCCTCCGCCGCCAGGCCATCGATCTGGTGGCCGCCATAGGTGATGAAGTTGAACACGAAGCCCAGCTTCCCCAGCTCCTCCGGGAAGCGGCGCATCTCCTCCTCGGTCATGCCCGTCGAATCCCAGCTGAAGGACGGGGACAGGTTGTAGGCGAGCATCTGGTCGGGGAACTCGGCATGGATCGCCTCTGCGAACCGCCGGGCGTCGGCCAAGTCTGCGGTCTTCGTTTCCATCCAGAGGATGTCCGCGAAGGGGGCGGCGGCCAGGGATTTGGCGATGGCGTAGGGGATGCCCCCACGAACCTGATAGTAGCCCTCGGCGGTCTTGGCAAGCTCGCAGTCCCAGGGTACGTGGAGGCCCAGCTGGGCGGCCCGTTCCTGGGCCGCCCAGAGGGAGGCGGTCCGGGCAAAGGCTTGCCATGCTTCGAGGGAGATCGGGAAGGTCTCCCCTTCCGAGATCCGGAACTCGAGCAGCTCCGCCACGGCGTCCCCGTAAGTCTCCAGCCCTGCTTCGGTTTCCCAGGCTTCCATGACACGCGATTCGACCTTGTCGAACATGGCGTCGAGATGGGCGAAGGAGCCACCAAGCCAGGCCGTGGCGTGTTCCGAGATCACTTCCTCCAGGCCTGACCGGTTCAACCAGGCGTCGGCCATCGCGTACTGGGCTTCCGGGAGTGCGTAGAGCAGGTGCCCGTTGAGCTCGGTCACGCCCAGCGCATGGAAGCGGCGATGCAAAGCGAGGATGCAGGTCTTGAAGGAAGGAATGGAGAGGTTGGTTGCCCCGAGAATGAAGGGCTGGTCCCGCTCATCATTGCGTCCTTCCAGCAGATTGGCGGCCTCTGCATCGGTGCGGGCCACGATGATGCCTGGGACCCGCATGATGTCCAGCTGGAAGCGGGCCGCGTTCAGCCGCTTGATCTGCTCGTCGGACGGCACCAGGACCTTGCCGCCCTGGTGGCCGCACTTCTTGGTGCCCGGCCGCTGATCCTCGATGTGGTAGCCGGGGATGCCGGCCTCGACGAAGCGCCGGATGAGGTTGCGGACGTGGGGATCCCCGCCGTGCCCGGTGTCCGCGTCGGCAATGATGAATGGACGGAAGTCGACCTCGGTGTTGGCGGCCAGCTGGGCAGGGGTCATCCGGGCCCGCAGAAAGCGCTGGTTGCGGTCGGCCGTGAGGAGGGCCCGAACCAGGCCGGAGGCTTCGTCAGGAACCTGGGAGAGTGGGTAGCTGGCCAGGTCCGGCCCCGGGTCCTCAGTCACCGAGCCTTTGGCTGAAGTGGCCCAACCCCCCAGGTAGATGCCCTCGATCCCCTTTCGCTTCATGGCCACGGCCTGGCCGGGAGAATAGGGCCCGAAGGTGGTGATGGACTTCCGAGCCGAGAAGAGTTCTCGGAGCCGGGTATAGAAACCTTCGGCTGCTTCCCTGGCAACCGTGTAGTCCTGGGCGATGCGGCCGCGCTGCTCCACCACCTGCCGCGCCGAGTAGACCCGCCGGATGCCGGCGAACCGGGAACCATCGAAGTACTGCTGGGTGGCCTGAAGGTCCGTCTCGAAGGGATTCATGGCGGGCTCCTGTTGGGATCTAAGCGGGGTAGAAGTGAATTCCAGCCGATGCTAACTCCGGCGGAGCCCTTTGCGATCCTCTTTCTGGCTCTGACCACAAGTAAGTTTGGCTGCCCTTGATGGGATGTTCGCTGCAGCCTCCCCGGGGTATTAACCTAAATCCCTGGCCTTGAGTCCCGGGGACTCCTTCCGCCGAGGGAACCATGCGCTACCTGCTCTCCAATCTGCCGCTGAACCTGGGCGAGGATGCGCTGGATCTGGCGATGCCTCTGGCCCACGCCCTGGGTGGCGCGCCGCAGGACTACCGCGCCGTGACCCTGGAGCGCCGCAGCCTGGACGCCCGGCACAAGGGCGCCATCCGTTTTCTCACCGCCATCAGCTTCGAGACGGAGCGCTCCCTCGAACTGGGCCCGATGCCGGGTGGACTTAAACTGGAATCCGCGCCGCCTGCGGCGCCCTACGCGGTGGCGCAGCCACCGCGCAAGCCCCGCGTGGTGATCGTCGGCAGCGGCCCCGCCGGCACCTTCTGTGCTCTGCGCCTGCTGGACTACGGCATCAAGCCCATTGTGCTGGAGCGCGGGCCCGCCATGGGCGAGCGGGTGCAGGCCATCGCGGGGCTGTGGAAGGAGGCAGTGCTGGATCCCGAGGCCAACGCCCAGTTCGGCGAGGGCGGCGCCGGCACCTTCAGCGACGGCAAGCTCACCACGCGCATCGGCCACCCCGCCACCCGCTACGTGCTGGAGGCCTTCGTGCGCTTCGGCGCGAACCCGCGGATCCTCTACCTGGCCAAGCCGCACGTGGGCACCGACGTGATCCGCCGCTGCGCCGTGCTCATCCGGAAAGAGGCGGAAGCGCGCGGCGCCCAGTACCGCTTCAAGGCCCGGCTGGAGGAGGTGCGCTTCGACGAACAGGGACAGATGCGCTCGGCGGTGCTGGCCTCTGGCGAGGAGATCCCCTGCGAGGCCCTGGTGCTGGCGCCGGGCCACAGCGCCCGGGACACCTTCGAGATGCTGCACCGCCATGGCGTCGCCATGCGCCAGAAACCTTTTGCCATGGGTGTACGGGTGGAGCATCCCCAGGCCCTCATCGACCGCTCCCAGTACGGGCCCAGCGCCGGGCATCCTTCACTGCCTGCCGCGGACTACAAGCTGGTCTGCAACTTCGGCCTGAACCGTGCCGCCTACAGCTTCTGCATGTGCCCCGGCGGCGAGGTGATCCAGTGCAGCAGCGAACCCGGTGGCGTGGTGGTGAACGGCATGAGTAACGAGAAACGCGACTCAGGCTTTGCCAACTCGGGGCTGGTGGCGAAGGTCAACCCCGCAGATTTCGGCAGTGACCATGTGCTGGGTGGCATGTACTTCCAGCGGAAGTGGGAGCAGGCCGCTTTCCGCGCCGCCGGAGAGACCTACGGCGCTCCCGCCATGGCGGTGCAGGACTTCGTCAAGGGCAGCGCCACGGGCCGCCTTCCGCAAACCAGTTTCAAGCCCTTTGCCGTGGCCGCGGATCTGCGCACCTGCCTGCCGGACTTCGTGCGGGAGCAGTTGGCCGGGGCTTTGCCCGCCTTCGACAAGAAGATCCACGGCTTCGCCAGCCGCGAGGCCATCCTGCTGGCCATCGAAAGCCGCACCAGCAGTCCCATCCAGCTCCTGCGGGGCCAGAACGGACAGTCTGTGTCACACCCTGGCCTCTATCCCTGTGGCGAGGGTGCAGGCTTCGCGGGTGGCATCACCTCCGCTGCCGTGGATGGCATCCGCGTGGCCGAATGGATCGCCCAGGCCGCCGGGGCACCCGTCTTCCAGCCCTTCGAGAAGCAGGTGCGGGTGGGGGATCTGGCGAACGAGTATTGACCAGCTTAGAGGGTGCAGCCGAATAATGCGACCCCGCGCAGGGGGCGCCGGCGGAGCCAGCCAAGGAAGGCGAGGCTAAGCGTAGCGGGACTACGTGTGCCGAGCCTGACGCGGGATGGCGACCGCCGCCGCCCCCTGCCCGAGGGGACGGGCCCAGCCGCGCGCCCCGCGTTGTCACGGCCCTTGGACGATGACACCACATCGCCCTGCGGGCCGTTCCTAGCGGGATCGCGCGGCTGAGCTCCGTCGCGGGGCGTATTATTCGGCTACACCCTCTTAGTCGGAAATCAGCTATCGTGACCCTTGCGTCGAAAGAGAAGCACATCCGTCCCGGAGGAACCATGTTCGAATCCGCGGAGCTCGGCCACAAGGTCGCCAAAGAAGTCTGGGAGCGGGAGGTGCCGGCCCTGCGGGAGGCTCTGCTGGACGCCCAGTACGACCTGGCCGCCGCCAAGTTCCCGGTGATCATCCTGGTGGCGGGGGTGGATGGGTCGGGCAAGAGCGAGACAGTGAATACCCTGAACGAGTGGATGGATCCCCGCCACATCCAGACCCACGGGCTGGACGACCCCTCGGATGAGGAACGGGAGCGGCCCCACATGTACCGGTACTGGCGCATGCTGCCGCCCAAGGGCAAGATCGGGATCTTCGATGGTTCCTGGTACACTTGGCCGATCCTCGAGCGGGGCTATGGCCGCATCAAGACGTCGGAACTGGACCAGGACATGGGCCGGATCGCGCGCTTCGAGCAGATGCTCATCCACGAAGGCGCACTCGTCCTGAAGTTCTGGATGCACCTGGGCAAGGAGACCCAGAGGAAGCGTCTGAAGAGCCTGGAGAAGGATCCCCTGACCCGCTGGCGCGTGACGCCGCGGGACTGGAAGCACTTCGAGATGTATGACACGTTCCGGCAGGTGGCCGAACGCGCGCTGCGATCCACGAGCACGGCGGAATCGCCCTGGATCGTGGTGGAGGCCACGGACTCCCGCTATCAGAAACTGACGGTGGGGAAGATCCTTCTGGAGCGGCTGCGGGCGCGGCTGGACAACCCAGCTCCAAAGCCCGCTCTGGTGGTTTCACAGACACCGGTGGCGCTCGACGAGATGAACATCCTCCGGGCCCTGGACCTCACCAAGCGCATGGACAAGAAGGACTACGAGGAGGAACTGCTCACCCTCCAGGGGAAGCTGAACCTCCTCACGCGGCACCGCAATTTCAAGAAACATTCCGTGGTGCTGGTCTTCGAAGGTGTGGACGCGGCGGGGAAGGGCGGTGGCATCCGCCGCATCACCCAGGCTCTGGACGCCCGTACCTACCGCATCCAGCCCGTGGCGGCGCCCACCGAAGAGGAACGGGCCCAGCCCTACCTCTGGCGCTTCTGGCGGCACCTGCCCCGGCGCGGCCGGGTCATGATCTTCGACCGCAGCTGGTACGGCCGCGTCCTGGTCGAACGGGTGGAAGGCTTCTGCTCCGAGGCCGACTGGCAGCGGGCCTACAGTGAGATCAACGACTTCGAGGATCAGATCGTGCGCAGCCGGAGCATCCTGCTCAAGTTCTGGCTGTCCATCAGCCAGGAGGAGCAGCTGCGGCGCTTCGAGGAACGGCAGGCGACGCCTTTCAAGCGGTTCAAGATCACCGAGGAGGACTGGCGCAACCGTGAGAAGTGGCCAGCCTACGAGAGCGCCATCTGCGACATGCTGGAGCGCACCAGCACCGAGATCGCGCCCTGGACGCTCGTGGAGAGCGAGAACAAGTACTACGGGAGGATCAGGATCATGCGCACCGTCGTGCAGCGGCTAGAGGAGGAGCTGTAGGAGTTGGCTGTCAGCTCTCAGCTGTCAGTTACTGATAGCTGACAGCCGATAGCTGATAGCTCCACTTAAACCGCCCGCTCCTTGCCGAACACCCGATCCAGCACCAGTCCTGCGGTTTCTTCGATGCTGCGGCCGGTCACATCCAGCACGGGCCAGCGGCGATGGTGTCTGAAGACCTCATCGGCGTAAGCCAGCTCATCGAGGATGCGGCCCATGTCGCTGTAGCTGTCGGCGCTGCCCGTGGCGCCCAGACGCTTCAGGCGGTAGGCGCGGATCTCCTGCAGGCGGTCCGCCTGGATGGTAAGGCCCACGATGCGGCCCTGGGGGATGGGCTGGAGCTCGGGTGGTAGGGGCACTCCAGGTACCAGGGGCACGTTCATGACCTTGAAGCCTTCCATGGCGAGATACATGGAGAGGGGCGTCTTGCTGGTGCGGCTGATGCCCACCAGCACGATGTCCGCGTCCGCCAGACCGGCCATGTCGATGCCGTCGTCGAACTTCAACGCGAACTCGATGGCTTCGATGCGGCGGAAGTACTTGTCACCCACGGCGTGGAAGCTGCCGGGACGCTCCTCGGGGCGCTCGCGGAGGTAGAGGGCCAGGGTGTCCAGCAGATTGCCGAACAAGTCCACCTGGGTGAGGCGCAAGGCGGCACAGCGCTTGTCGAGGTAGTCCCGCATCTCGCGGGACACGGTGGTGTGGATGATGACAGCCCGCTTTCCCGCGGCCATCTCCAGCACCCGGTCCAGGTCCTCCCGGGAACGCACATTCTGGAAACGGCGCACCAGGGCTGAGCTCTCGCCCTTGGAGAACTGGGTGAGTGCCGCCTGCACCATGCGGAGAGCCGTCTCACCGGAACCTCCGGAGACCACGTAGATCTGCTGTCTGTCCATGGGATCCAGATTACCCTGAGATCATGCCTCCCCGTGTCCATGCCTGGCTGGTTTTGGCCCTCCCCATCGGAGTGGTGCTCGGGGCCTTCCTGATTTTTCTCTTCCGGTGGGCGCGGCAAAGACGGCGGACGCTGGCCGATCCTGAGTCCCTGCTCCTGGCTGCGGTATCGGGCAGCCTGAGGGAGCGGGGTGAGCTGGCGGCCACCCTAGGGGAGCTGCGCACGGTCCATGAGCGGCTGCTGGATGCCCTTCCCACGGGACTGCTGTGGGTGGATCAGCGGCACCGCGTGGCGGCCCTGAACCGCTGTGGCCAGGAACTCCTGGGCGTGACCCCCGGGGTGGTCGGCCTGGAGGCGGCCTTCGTGCTGGAGCCCTATCCCTGGCTTCGGGCGGCGCTGGAGGGCGAACCCGGGCCGGCCCATCGGCTGGGGGCGATGAACCGCCGCTGGCGGATCCAGCGCATCGAGGCGCCGGATCGCATCGGGGCCCTGGTGTTGTTCGAGGACATCACCGAGGGCGAACTGGAAGGGCAACGCCGCCAGCTGCGCGAGCGGTTCGCCGAACTGGGAGAGATGACGGCCGGTGTCGCCCACCAGCTGAAGAATGGCCTGGCGGTCCTCAAGGGGCAGGGGCAGCTGCTGAAGCGCGCCGGCCATGGCAGCGCCGCCGAAGTGCTGCTGGAGGAGACCGAGGACCTAGAGCGGCTGGTGCAGCGGTTCCTCCAGTGGGCGAAGCCGCTCGACCCGGTGTCTGAGCCGCTGCGGCTCGAGGAGGCGGCGGCCCAGGCCGTGGTCGAGCTGAAGCGCCGCCCCGTGAGTCAGGGACGTAGTCTCCTGTGCGAAGGGCGGGGTGCCGCCACTGGCGATCCCGTGCTGCTGCACCAGGCCCTGGTGAACCTGCTGGAGAATGCCTGTCAGGCCACACCCATTGGCGGGCGGGTGCTGGTGCGGATCTCCGAGCGGAAGCTGGAGGTGCTGGATGAGGGGCCCGGCCTGTCCGAGGACACAGCCCTGCGCATGCTGCGGCCCTTTGAGAGCGGTCGTCCCGATGGCACGGGCCTGGGCCTGCCGCTGGCCCTGAAGTGGCTCAATGCGCAGGGGGCGGATCTGCGCCTGTCGCTCCGGTCCGAGGGGGGCGCCCGCGCGGAGATCCGCTGGTAACTGGTAACTTGTTTCCATGAGCATGCAGCATGAGCAAAGGTTCCATGTCCACAAGCGTGAGCGAGTGGGAGGACAGCGCAGTGCGCTGTCCGATACATGGAATGCCACTTTGGCGACCATTCGCCGAAGGCGAATAGGACCGGCTGCGCAGCAGACGGCCCCAGAGGGGCGAGTGCTACCTGCGCGAGTCAAGCCGAAGCCCGGAGGGCGCGGCACAGGGAGGTTCCATCTCGGCAAGCGAAGTGCGCCGGAGCAAGCGAAGCGTGCGTTAGGTGGAGGTGCCGCGTGAGCATGCAGCAGGAGCGGAATGCCACTTTGGCGAAGCCGAAGCCCGGAGGGCGCGGCACAGGAGGTGCCGCGTGAAGATCGCCCTCCTTCAGCTCAACGCCCGCCTTGGGGATCCCGAAGGGAACGGTCGCCGGCTGGAGGCGGCTTATGCCGAGGCCGTCCGCTCCGGCGCCGAACTGGCGCTGGCCCCGGAACTGGCCATTCCCGGCTACCTGCTGGAGGACCGGCTCTGGGAGCCCGGTCTGCGGCGGCGCATCGAGGCGGAATCCCTGCGGCTCGCGGCGCTCTCCGGCTCGGTCCCGCTCGTGTTCGGCACGGCCACTGCCGCCCCGTCGGGGCGCCTCTGGAACGAGCTCTGGTGGTGCGAGGGCCGTGAGCTGCGGCACTGCGCCCGGAAGCGCGTCCTGCCCAGCTACGATGTGTTCGACGAGCACCGCTACTTCGAGCCCGATGCCTCGCCTCAGCCGCTGGTGGCCTTCCGTGACCACCGCATCGGCCTCTCCATCTGCGAGGACCTCTGGGCTGATCCGCAGCTGGGCAACGTGCCTGTGGGCTACGGCCTGGATCCCATCGCGGACCTGGCCGCTGCCGGCGCGACCTTGATCCTCAACGCCAGCGCCAGCCCCAGCGCCCTGGGCAGCTGGCTGCCCGCCGGCCGCAGCGCCCCTTGGGCCATCCCCTCGAAAGAAGCCCAGCGCCGCCGCCTGCTGCCGGGCCTGGCGCAGAAGCATGGCCTGCCCATCGCGTACGCCAGCCGCGTGGGCGCGGAAAGCTGGCTGCTCTTCGACGGCGGCTCGGGCCTGGCCCTGCCGGACGGCCGCTGGCAGGGCGGCGAGGCCTTCGAGGAAGGCACGCTGATGGTCGATCCGGCCGCGCCCGGGCGGCCCTGGCGGGCCGTGGAGGAAGGCCCCTGGCTCCGTCACGCCCTGGTGACCGGCATCCGGGACAACCTGGCCAAGCAGGGCCTGGGGGCGGTGGTGCTGGGCCTGTCCGGTGGCATCGACAGCGCCGTGGCCGCGGCCTTGGCGGTGGAGGCCCTGGGTGCAGAGCGGGTACTGGGCGTGGCCATGCCCACCCGCTACAGCAGCACCGACAGCGGGGACTTCGCCGAGCAGCAGGCCCGGCACCTGGGCATGGGCTTCCTGAGGCTGGATGCAGACGCGCCCTTCTCCGGCTTCGTCACCGCGCTCGAGCAGGCCCTGCCGGGCCGGTCCTTCGGCCTCACCGACGAGAACCTCCAGAGCCGCTGCCGGGGCAGCCTCATCATGGCACTCACCTCGGAGCCGGAAGTGCACCGGCGCCTGGGTACGGATCGCGTGGCTGTATTGAACACCGGCAACAAGAGCGAAGCCGCCACGGGCTACTTCACGCTCTACGGCGACGGCATCGGCGCCTTCTCGCCCCTGGGTGACTGTCTCAAAGCCCGGGTCTACGCCATGGCGCACGACCTGGGTGAGGCCGTCCCCCAGGGAGTGATCGACCGACCGCCCACGGCCGAGCTGCGGCCTGGCCAGACCGACGAGGCCAGTCTGCTGCCCTACGCCCAGCTGGACGCCATCCTGGGCGCCGCCCTGGAGGCCCAGCGCCCCGAAGAGGGGTTGGCGGACGACCTGGCTCTCCTGCTGGAAGGGGAGGCCCTCGCCCAGGCCCGCGCGGCCCTCCCGCGCATCCTGGGTCTTCTCCGCCGCACGGAGTTCAAGCGGCGCCAGCTGCCCTTCGCCTTCAAGGTCAGTCCCAAGGCTTTCGGTGCCGGGCGCCGCATCCCCCTCACCGCGCTTTAATACTCTCCGGGGGTCCCGCGCTGCGCGCCTCCAGGTATCGCACGCAGTGCGTGCTCCCCTCGCTAGCTCGCGGACCTGAAGCCTCCCCCCGGACCCCCGCGCAGGGTCCCGGCGGAGCCGGGTCCGCGCTTTGCTCTCCGAGTGTTCAGGCTGCGCGCCTCCAGGTATCGCACGCCAGCTCGCGGATCTGAAGCCTCCCCCCGGGGCCCCGCGCGCTGCTCTCCGGGGGGTTCACGCTGCCCCTGGACGCGATCTGGGCATTGGCTCCTATTTCAGGGTTGGTAGCCCTCCCCGGACTCGAACCGGGACTCCCGGAGGGAAATGCATTTTGAGTGCATCGCGTCTGCCATTTCGCCAGAGGGCCAACCCGCCAAGGATAACAACCCTGATGGGGGGGGTCTACCTCCACTAAGCCGCATTCCTGCTCTGAGGCGCCGCCAAGGCGAATGGAGACGCTGGTTGTCGACGCTACTTATTAAGGAATCACCGCAAGCTACCGATGCCTGGGTTATCCAAACCGGCAGGCCTTGGCGGTGAAGCAGGTGGACTGTATCCGAACTTCATGAAGGGAATTGATGCTGCAGCGCCTGCTGGATCCCTTGAAGGCCTGGCTGGTGCCGGATCCGGTGCTGCCTTTGGAGAAGCAGCTCTTCCAGGGGCTGTGCGAACTGGCTGGCCTGTTGTGCGTCTTCGTGATCCTCCCGGTGAACAGTTTCCAGAACCTGCCCGCCTGGGAGAACGGCATCATTCTCCTGTTCGGCCTGGAGCTGTTGGCCCTGGCCTGGGCCGCCCGGCGGGGGCATTACCTCAAAGCCACGACCTTCATCTCCGCGGTCGCCTGCCTGGATCTGATCTGGTTTCCCAATGGGGGTTCCCAGGGCAGCATCGGCCTCTATTTCTTTGCGGCGGCACTTTTCCTGGTGGTGTTCTTCAAAGGGATTCCCCGGGCCGTGGCCTTCGCCCTTCTCGTGGCGGACATTGTCGGGCTTCACGTCGCCGAGAGGGCCTGGCCACTGCTGGTACATCCGTTCACGAATGGGATGGATCGGTTCCTGGATCTGTCGACTGGCTATCTGTGGAGTCTGCTCATTTGCGCCGGGATGCTGTGGGTGGTGCTGAATGGGCTGCATCGGGAGCGGCGCCAGCTCGCGGAGTCCGAGCGCTTCTACCGCGAGATCCTGGAGCGTCAGGGGGAGGGTTTCGGCATGGTGGATGCCGAAGAACGGTTCATCCTCGTCAATCCTGTCGCCGAGAGGATTTTCGGGGTTCCCCCTGGTGGCCTGGTTGGGCGGAACCTCCTGGAATTCTTGGGAGAGGCGCAGCAGCAACAGGTACGGGAGGAGACCGGGAGGCGGGAATCGGGGCGGTCGAGTACCTACGAGCTGGACATCCTGAGACCCGCTGGGGATCAGCGCACCAACCTGGTCACTGCCACGCCAAAGCCTGGTGACATCGGTCGGGCCCTCCAGGTCATCGCGGTGTTCCGGGACATCACCGAGGGGAAGGATGCCGAAGCGCGGCTGCGGGAAAGCGAAGAGAAATTCCGGACCTATGTCGAACAGTCCATCGATGTCATTTTCACCCTTGATGCCGAGGGGACCTTCCTCTTCATATCGCCAGCCTGGGGGCGGCACTTCGGCTATCCCGGCAGTGATGTCCAGGGTCGGCCGTTTGCCCTGTTTGTGCACCCCGAGGACGCCCAGCCCTGCTTCGATTACCTGGCCCAGGTACTCGCCACGGGTGAGGGCGCGACCAGTCCGCCCTTCCGTGTCCACCACGCAAATGGTTCCTGGCGCTGGTTCCGGGCCAATGGGATCCGGATGGCCATGCCGGATGGAGAGCTCCGGTTCATGGGCGTGGCCCATGACATCACGGAACGGAAACAGGCCGAAGAAGCACTCCGGTTGAGCGAAGAGCGCTACCGGGTGCAGTTCGACCGGGCCAGCGAGGGGATCCTCAGCATTTCCCCTGAAGGCGAGATCCTAGAGGCAAATGAAGCCATGGCCCGGATGCACGGATACACCACCGAGGAGATGCTGAAGCTGACCCTCAAGGACCTGAATACGCCCGAAACCTCCAAGCTGTCTCCGGAGCGCATGCGTCGCCTCATGGCTGGAGACGCCCTGACCATTGAGCTGGAGCACCTCCACAAAGATGGCCACTCCATCTCAGTCGAAGTATCCGCCAGCCTCGTGGGTATAGGTGACAAGGCCACAATTCTCAGTTTCAACCGCGACATCTCTGAGCGCAAGCGGGCTGCGGAGGCAGCCCAACTCCTAGAGCAGGAGAAGCAACAGGCCCAGAAAATGGACAGCCTGGGCAGCCTGGCGGGCGGGGTGGCGCACGACTTCAACAACATGCTGGGCGGCATCATGGGCTATGCGGACTTGCTGCTGAGTGCGGAGCAGGATCCGCTCCGTCAGAAGTACCTGCATTCCATCCTCAGTGCGGCTTCCCGATCATCCGAGCTCACCCAGAAACTCCTGGCCTTTGGCCGGCGAGGCAAGAACCGGGCGGAGTCCGTGGACCTGCCAACCATGGTGGAGGAATGCCTGGCCATGCTCCGGCCCTCTATGAGTCGAGATATCCGAGTGGTTGTCGATATGGCCGGATGCCCGCCGGTGGATGGTGATCCCTCCCAGATCCACCAAGTACTGGTTAATCTCTGCCTCAACGCGATCGAAGCCATGCCGGAGCGTGGCATCCTGACCCTTTGCGCCCGTTCGCGCGAGTTGTCAGATTCATCCCTTCCGGGATTTTCACTGGCACCGGGTTCCTATGTGGAACTCGTGGTCTCTGACACTGGCGTTGGCATGACCGAAGCGACGCGGCAACGCGTCTTTGAGCCTTTCTTCACTACAAAAAACAGCTCCCGAACGACAGGCACCGGCCTCGGGCTCTCCACGGCCTACGGCATCATCCAGGCCCACCGGGGCGCGATCACAGTGAGCTCCGTTCGGGGGAAGGGAAGCACCTTCCGCGTGTTTTTCCCAGTGGGGGTCATTCCTCCCACGACGAGAGTTTCTTCCATCGAGCCTGCTCCTGGACGGGGCGTGATCTTGCTGGTCGAGGATGAGCCGCTTCTCCGGGAGCTGGGGACGTCGGTTCTCCAGACCCTTGGTTACGAAGTCATCGCGGCGGTAGATGGTGTGGAGGCCGTCGATTTCTACCGCAAGAATGACCATCGCCTTCGGGCGGTCCTGCTCGACCTGAAAATGCCCAACATGGGTGGTCGCGAAGCCTTCCTGGAGTTCCGAGCCATCAATCCAGGCGTACCAATCATCATTTGCACTGGATTTGGGGAGAACGAGGAGGTGCAGGAGCTTCTCACCCTGGGTGCCATGGGCATGTTGGCCAAACCCTACAAGATTTCGGACCTAGCGTTGAAGCTCGGGCAGGCGCCTGCCAGGTAAAGTGCCATACGCGAGACATCGGTTAAGGATGCTAATCCAGGGCCATGGGTGGATTTCTCTTGATCTGGCGGTCAGGAAAACTTACATTCGACTGTCAGCATTATCCGACAGGGTGGGCAAGTGATTATAAAATTTAAAATAATTGAACTTAGATAAACAGGGAGCGTTTAAGGTATGGAAGTCACCTGGAATTCGCGGTACGACACGGGCATCCAGATCATCGACGAACAGCATCGGGAGCTCTTCGAGATCGTCGAGCGCCTGCGCCGGATGATTCAGGAGTGCGCCGCTAGAGATGTGGTTGAAGCCCTGCTTGGGGATCTGCTGGCTTGTTCGGAGCGCCACTTCGCCACCGAAGAGACCTACATGAGCAAATTCGCCTATCCCGATCTCCCGCAGCATGTGTCCGAACACGCCTCGATGCTCACCAGCCTTCGCGAACTGCTGGCCAAATTCCAGGAAAGTCACCAGTCCATGGCCTTGATGGTGCCAACGTTCATGGAGGGCTGGCTGAAGCATCACATCAGCGACGGCGATTTCGGTTTCGTCACCTTCCTCAAGGCCCACAATCTCGCTTGACCTTCATTCTTGGATGCAGCCGCCGGCTCTAACGGTATTTTCTCTGTCGAATTTTTCTGGAAACTTTTCGGAGAAAAAAGACACTTGAGCCCCCGGGTCGAACTGGAGGATGCTTTGGCATTCCTCTGTCTGGATATCCAGGCCCCCCCGGATTTCCCGCAGCCCAACGACGGCCAGCGATGGCCCAGGAGAGATGCATGCATCGAAAGTTCGCCACCCTCACTCTGACGGCTCTGGCCTGCGCCACCATCGCCTCGGCCCAGACCTCCTCCACTTCGGGTGCCATCCGGGGCGTGATCAAGGACAAGGCGGGCAAGGCCGTGTCCAGCGCCGCCGTGCTCCTGCGCAACCGCGAGACGGGATTCACGCGGACCACCACCTCCGATGCCCAGGGCGAATACCGCATTGGCCTGCTGCCCGTGGGCAACTACGAGCTCACCGTGACCGCCTCGGCCATGAGGACGGTCAAGGATGCCAACATCCAGGTCCTGCTGGGCCAGAGCGCCGTGGCCAATTTCAGCATCGACAAAGCCGAAGCCGCCGCCACAGTGGAGGTCGCCTCCGTGTCCGGGTCCTTGGATACCACCCAGGTGAATGCAGTGGTCTCCATCGACGAGAAGCTCGTGGAGAACGTGCCACTGAAGGGCCGCAACTTCACGGACCTCATGAAGCTCACGCCCGGTGCCGTCACGGGCGCCACTGGTCGGCAAGTCGTGGAAGGCTCCCGCGGCATCATGAACAACCTCACCATCGACGGTGCGAGCTTCAACTCCAGCTTCTATGGTGACCCCCGGGGCGGCACGGCCATTCCCTTTAGCTTCGGGTTGGATACCGTGAAGGAAATGCAGATCATCACCGATGCCTATGACCCGCAGTACGCAGGCGGCGGCGCGGTCATCAACGCGGTCAGCAAGCAGGGCGGCAACGAGTTCACGGGCGATGTCCTCGACCAGTTCCGCAGCCAGAACCTGGTGGCCAAGCTCCGCCCGGTGCCCTACGACCCCCGGGGCACCACCAACACCGACAAGTCCCGCACCCTGGCCTTCAGCCAGCAGCAACTCAGCGCCAACGTGGGCGGAGCCATCATCAAGGACAAGCTCTTCTACTTCGTGGGCGCTGAGACGCTGCACTACTCCCAGAACTTGACCCCGGCTTTCGCCTCTAGCTCCAGCGGCAACAATTCCGGCGCCAATCTCAACACCTTCATCACCAATTTCGGTGGCATCGCTGTGGGCAGCGATGGCCACAGCCTCGCCTCTGAATCCGGTCGCGCCATCACGAACGATCAGAAGAACACCACGGTCTTCGCCCGCGTGGACTGGATCATCAACGAGAACCACCGGGCCTCACTGCGGCTGAACACCCAGAAATACACCAATACCAATGGCACCAACCTGGGGGTCACCACGGGACTCAGTGACAATGGCGTGGACGGTGTGAGCAGCATTTCCTGGGTGGCCGAACTGGTGAGCAGCTTCGGCGCCAACATGACCAACGAGGCCCGTCTGCAGGTGGCCGATGAACGTCATCCTCGGGCGGCGAACTCGTCTGTCCCGGAACTGACCGTGTCGGGCGGTTTCACCGCCGGGCAGATCTGGTATGCCCCCAGCCAGCTCAATGAGTTCAACAACCAGCTGCTGGACACCCTTACCTGGTCCCAGGGCGATTGGCTGGTCAAGGGTGGCGTGGACCTGCAGTGGTATTCCTTCCAGAACCAGTTTCCCCAGTACCTGGGCGGCTTCTACAGCTTCCCCGACTACGCCACCGCCAACCTGTGGGCCACGCACAGCCTTACGGCTACCTCCAACGTGACCTATCGGGGTGCCGTGAGTCCCACCAACGGCTGGATCAACTACAACTCTTCCCTGCTGGCCGGCTTCGTGCAGGCCCAGTACAAAGGGTTCCTGGATCACCGCCTGAACCTCACCGGTGGTGTGCGTATCACCAGGGAGGGCGAGCCGAACAATCCCCTGCCTGCCGCCCAGTTCGCCGGCACGGATCAGGCGGACAGCAGCACCTCCATCGACCCCCGGTTCGGCTTCAGCCTCGATCTGTTTGGGGACGGGAAGACCGTCGTCAAGGGCGGCTGGGGCAGCTTCTCCAGCCCGGACCCGAGCCTGACGGTCTCCAACACCATGACCGCAAACGGCAACACCATCTCGGTCTACAGCATCAGCCCCACCACCAATGCGGCCACCCTGGCTGCCTGGAACACGGGCGCGCTCTCCTATGCCAATCGCACCCTGGGCGGTACTACCCTTCTGCCTCTGGACACCGCCACTCTGACGTCCATTGGCGGAGTGGGAGCCCGTACGGGCCAGATCTGGGATCCCAGCAACAAGATGCCCCGCAAGATCAGCAGTACCCTAGGCGCCGAACATCGGTACGACAATGGATTGGTCCTTGGGGTGCGCGGCGAGTATTCCGTGTTCCAGAACCAGCAGTACTTCGTGAATGTGAACCTCGGTCAGCGCAATGCCGACGGGACCATCGCCACCGGGGCCTACTACAACAACGGCTACCCCACCAACGTGAATCTCTTCACGACCTCCGCCGCCAGCCGGCCCGGCTTTGCCATGATCCGGGGCCGCAGGGTCGATTTCACGGGCTTCGGCGATGTCTACCTCTCCGAGAACAACGGCACCGGGTCCTACAAGGCCCTTACCTTCACGGCCGCCCGCACGTCGGATACTGGCTTCGGGTTCCAGAGCAGCGTGACGTTCTCGCAGGAAAGGGACATCAACAGCAACGAGCGCATCACCAACGGTGGTATCAGCGTAACCAACAATCCCGCCGATCCGGGCGCCAACCTGGCGCCTGGCGACAGCGACGTCAAGTTCCGTGGCGTGTTCACTGGCTACTTCCCGGTGATCTACGGGATCCAGGGTGCCGTAACCTTCCAGTACCAGTCCGGCCTGCCCTACTCGCCCTACGCTACGAGCAATGTCAACGGCGACAACCTCACGAACGACTATGCTCCCGGCTATGGTGGACGCAACTCCCAGCGGCAGCCTTCCCAGAAGTACTTCGATCTGGCCCTCAAGCGGTCCTGGAACATCACTCGCACCTTCCAGATCGAGGGTGGTGTGCAGATCTTCAATGTCTTCAACTGGGCCAACCAGACCACCAGTCAGACAACTGCCGTCGGGGCTGCGCCAGCCAACACTCCCATCGCGAGCTTTGGCTTTATCGACACCCTCGACCGCAACCCACGCGAAGTGCAGTTCAGCCTCCGCCTGAAGTTCTGAGGACCTGAGATTACAGAGAAAGGCCCCGCCTACGCGGGGCCTTTCTTCGGTCGGACGATCGGGATCAGATCCTGAACCGCGCCACTAAGGCGTTGAGCTGCTCGGCCAGGTGGCTGAGCTCGTCCACAGTGTGGGTGGATTCCTTGATGGTGGCGGCCATCTCTTCCATGGCGGCGGCGTTCTGCTCGGCGATGGCGGTGAGGTCCCCCATGGCGGCCACCACGGACTGGCTGTCGTGGCTCTGGGTCTCACTCTGGCTGCCAATGGTCTTCATGCGCTCCGCCGAGTCCGTGATGGCGCTCTGGATGCTGGTCAGGGCCTCGCCTGCGGTGTTCACCATCTTGGTGCCGTCGGTGATGGCGCGGTTGGAGGTCTGGATCAGGGCCGTGATCTCCTTGGCGGCGGTGGCGCTGCGCTCGGCCAGCTTGCGGACTTCCTCGGCG
>CAIYNT010000067.1 GCA_903927605.1 uncultured Holophagaceae bacterium | reverse complement strand
TGTCTCTGGCCCCGATGGTCCAGGAACCCATACCAATCGCAGACCTGGCTCGCCAAGGCGGTGCGGTTCGGCGGGGCCTCCTCATCCAGAAACAGCCGAACCCGTTCAAGGTTCTCGGAAAGCCCGAGCGTATCCTTGATCAAGTTCTGGGAGCGGACTTGCAAATCCATATCTCGAGGTTACGAAATGCCCCGGGTTGTGTCCAGCGAAAAGTTATGGGGAACAGGCAGGGCTAGGTCCTGGACCGAACGGGCGAAGGACCTGGTCGCGGATGGCTGGGCATGGATCCGGGGAAGCTTCCGCCGATCTCCAAAGGTTCCGGAACCTCTCCAGGAGACACCAGACTTGGTCAGAGAGGACCCGGGCGACCGAGTCTCTATGGCCATAGAGACTATGGATGCCTGGCGCGAGGACAATCCGGATACCCAGAAAAGACAAAAGGCCCTGGAGCTGGACCGTGCGAAAACAGAGGCCTTGAACCGGAGCCTCCAGGCTTCAAAGGAACCACCAGAGGAGGGACCCGGAGGATCCGGGAGGACTCGCTGACTTTAGGTGCCAATTTGGCACCTAAAGAAGCCTAAGAAGTTCCAACCGGTCACAATTTGTGACCGGTTGAATACCGGCCAGCTTGGCCTAACGGCAGATCTGTCTCATTTCAACCCTCCCACCGGATGAGTGGTTCCAGGACAGTGGGCTGCAAAGATCGGGAGCAAAACTGACCTGCCCCAAGAAGATGAAAAAGCTTCGCCTTCTTGCCCAAAAGGCCCAGCTTGGCATACTGGGACTGGGGTTATGAGCATGCTGAAACCGCGTGAGGACAAACCATTCGACGATCCCCAACCCGGAACCGCTGCCGCCATCGCCCAGGGCTGCAGCTGTGTCCTCGAAGAGTGGGGGTGGAAAGAGACTGGCTGTCCGGTCCACTCCTGGTTCACCCGGAATCGAATCCTCTTGAATCAGCCGCTCCGGCCACAGGTTGGGGGCAACAGCCAACCGATAGAAGGACAGGAGGCCGTGATGGCTCCCTCCGAGCGCAAGGCAAAAGAGCCCGAAGTCAAGGCGCGACGATTGGGAGGTGGTGACCTACGGTTTTTCGACGCCATCGCCCAGGAGTGGGAGCTGACCTTCAACGAGCAGGTGGGGCTCCTCCGAGTGTCGGAGCCGACCTTGGCGGTATGGAGGGAAGCCGCCCATGCGGGTCAGGACGTGGCGGTGGACGATGCGACCCTGGAGCGCCTTGGCCAACTCGTGGCGATCTTCAAGGAACTGGGGGTCCTGCTCCCATCCTCACACGCGGGGTGGGTCCGGCGGCCCAGCAGCAATCCCCTGTTTGGTGGCGGGACGGCCTTGACGTTGATGTTGACGGACCCAGAGGGGATTGCCATCGTGTTGGGTCATCTTCGTGGGTGGCATGGCGGTTGGTGCGGCTAGGAGATCGAACCCGACGCCGACCTGGCCTTCAACTTAACCCTCCGGATGACACCGGCCCCAGGCTTAGGCGAACTGGCCAGGTGGCATTCTGCCCTCCAACAACCTCCTCCTCCCCCTGAGCTGGACGTGGAGGCCGTCGAGCAGCTCATGGCTGCCGCCCTTGGGGCCCAGGGTGGGGTCGCCATGGGCATGGGGGCGGCGTACATGCTGGATTGGCTCCCCTAGTGAAGGGATGGGCTTTCGGCTCCTGCACGGGCAGAGGTCAGCCTCTTGGGCCAAATGCGTCACGAAGCAGCCTATGCCATGACGGTGTACATGGGGCGCGGTGCCCTGGAAGGCCCGGCGTTGCCCCCAAGCCCCGGGTCCACGAACTGGGATAGGGGGTCACCTTGGTCTTCCTTGGCGAGATCGTCCAAGAACAACGGCAGCGAGGTCCAGAACGAGTTCGATCTCCTCCGCCG
>CAIYNT010000066.1 GCA_903927605.1 uncultured Holophagaceae bacterium | reverse complement strand
TGGCGGGCGGTCCCACGGCCGTGGGCAGCTACCGCGACATCCGCGTCATGCGCGGCGGCCAGAAGGTGGCGGGCCTGGACCTCTACCCCTTAAGGGCCGAAGGCCTGGGCAACCCCAACGTGGCCTTGCAGAACGGGGACACGGTCTTCGTTCCCCTGGCCCAAAACCAGGTGATCTTGGAAGGAGCCTTCCAGCGGGTGGTCAACCAGTTGCCTCCGCCGCCGAAGGCGAGCGAGGCTGCGGATGCCGAGGACCTGAGCCAGGACCCCCTGAAGGGCCAGCGGGAGCGCATCCAGCGGGAGATGAAGGCCATCGAGGCCCAGTTGGCTCCGCCCACGGAGTCCGCAGCAGCTGGAGCAGCGGCGCTTGCAACGGGTCGAGACCAGACGGTCAATCCGCCCGTTTCTCCCCCGGCTCCCCTGGCGCCCACCGAACGGACCGCCCTGGAGGACCGGCTCGCCTTCCTCAGGCACCAGGTGCAGGCCTTCAAGGAGGCTCCGGCGGGTGATCACCGGGTGCGAATCGACCCTGCCACCGACCAACCCATAGTCCTTTCTGAAGCCGAGGCCCGGAAGCCCGAATGGCTGCGACGCTGGGATCTGATGGGCATCGCCCCCTCCATGCAGTTCGAGTTGCGCGCCGGCGAAACCGCCGCCGATGCCCTCCGCTTCGCGGGTGGATTCGCGCCGGAAGCGGGACCGGGTTCCCTGGAACTGCGCCGCCGCGAGGCCTCAGGCGTCCTGGTGGGTCAGGACGTGCCCTTAGCCGAGTCAGACCGGACGCTCCTACAGCGGGGCGACACCCTGTCCAGCCTGCCCCAGCGGGAGCGGACGGGTCCGGTGGTGCAGATATCAGGCTGGGCACGGGTGCCCGGCTTCTTCGCCCGCACCGAGGGCCTGCACATCGGCGATCTCCTGAAGCGGGATGCCCAGGTGCTGCCCGATACCTACCGCGCCCGGGGTGAGGTAGTGCGCACTGCCTTGGACGGCAGCACCCGCTTCCTGGCCTTCGACCTGGACCGGGCCCTGGCCGGGGACCCCACCCAGAACCTGCTGCTGGAGGACCGGGACCGCATCGAGCTCTTCCGTACCGGGGACCTGCGCCTGCCGGAATTCGTGACCGTGCTGGGCCCCGTGGCCCGCCCTGGGACCTATGCCTACCACAAGGGCATGCGGGCCTCGGACCTGCTCTTCCGCGCCGGGCTGCCCCAGAAATCCGCCGACCACCTGGTGGCGGAGTTGGCGCGTAGCCGTCAAGGGAAGCCCAGCGAGATCATCCGGCTCGACCTGCCCAAACTGTTGTCCACCCAGGCGGAGAGCCCCGTGGCCCTGCTGGATGACCAGGTGAACCCCCTCGTCCTCGCGGACGATCAGCTCAGTCTGTTCGAGAAGCCCGATTTTAAGGTGCACCGTACGGTCAAGGTCATGGGCTACGTGGCTCGGCCCGGATCCTACACGTTGGATTCGGATCAGCCCCGCCTTTCCGACCTGATCAAGCGGGCGGGAGGGCTCGTCCCGGAAGCCATGGCGAAGGCCGGCATCTTCCTCCGGCAGACGAGTAGCCTGGATGCCTCCATCGCCCGTGCCGCCGAGGAATCCGGCCTCACCGAAAAGGACCCCACAGCCAAGGGTATCAACCAGATTCTCGAACGGCTCAGCGAGACCCGACGCCAGCCCACCACGGGCCTGCTGCAGAAGAATCCCCTCATGCATGGGCTGCTCACCGGCAGTCTGAACCGCATGGTCGTGGACTTCGATGGCGCCCTGAAGGGCGATGCCCAGGCCGATGTGGAACTGCAGGATGGGGACCAGATCATCATCCCCAGGGCCATGGGCTCGGCCTATGTGGTGGGCGAGACCGCCAGCCCCTTCGCCACCTACAAGGTCCGGAAGGGCATGAAGGTGTCCGACCTGCTCAAGCTGGCTGGAGGCCCCACCCGGAATGCCGACACCTGGAATATCCGCCTGCTGAAGGCCGACGGCCACATCGTGGACAGCTGGGTGAACAGCAAGGTCGTGGAACCCGGCGACAC
>CAIYNT010000065.1 GCA_903927605.1 uncultured Holophagaceae bacterium | reverse complement strand
CGTCCACAGGTTTCGCCGAGGCGCGGACGGCGAAGACGGTCATCCCCGCGGCCACCAGATCCAGGGCCGAATGCGCAGCTTCGGACAGGATGCCGAGGCTGCCTGTGGCCAGCCCCGCCGCGATCTTGGCGGCGGTGAGCACCGCCGCCGCGGCGACGGAGGTAAGGGCGACACGGGCTTTCTCCCGAGCTGCAGCCACAGCAAGCCTCGCTAGTGTAGACCGCCAGAAATACCTGTAACGCCAATTCCGCTCGTCGCATCCAAGTGGCAGGTGAGCAATTTGGCGCAAGTGGGACGAGTTGATCTAACTGGTGAACAAAGCAGACGCCTTGAGGAAATGGCGCGGAGCCGGACCCTGTCTGCGCGCAGCGTCCTACGGGCCAAGATCGTTCTTCATCGAGCTTCTGGCGAGTCCTTTCGCGACATCGGCAAGGCTTTGGGCTGTGATCATCGGACCGCTTGGCAATGCCTCAAGCGATGGGAGGAAGCGGGCTTCGATGGCCTCGAGAGGGAACGCCCAGGTCGAGGCCGGAAGTCATGGGTGATCGCCTTGAAAGGGCAAGAGGTGGTCCAGAAGACGACCCAGGAACAGCCCGTCAATGCGACGCACTGGAGTCGGGCCTCCATGGCGCAGGCCACCGGGGTGAGCGAAAGCACGGTGGGACGCATTTGGCGTCAGAATGGCCTCAAGCCGCACCGCACCGTTGGTTTCAAGGTGAGCAACGATCCCCATTTCGAAGAGAAGTTGGTGGATATCGTGGCCCTGTATCTGGACCCTCCGGAGCATGCCATCGTGTTGAGCGTAGACGAGAAGAGCCAGATCCAGGCCCTGGACCGGACACAGCCTGGCCTACCGATGAAGAAAGGTCGCTGCGGCACTATGACGCACGATTACAAGCGCAATGGCACGACCACTCTCTTTGCGGCCCTGAACACGCTGGACGGTACCGTGATCTCGGCCACGATGCCACGTCATCGCCATGAGGAGTGGCTGAAGTTCCTCAAGCGGCTTGAGCGGGGTACGTCGAAGCGGCTCGCCCTGCACATCATTTGCGACAACTACGCCACTCACAAGCATCCGGCGGTCAAAAGCTGGTTGAAAGACCATCCGAGGGTCCACGTTCACTTCACCCCCACCAGTTCATCGTGGTTGAACATGGTGGAGCGATTTTTTCGGGACATTACGGAGAACCGCATCCGCAGGGGCATTTTCAGGTCCGTCCCGGAACTCGAAGCAGCGATCCACACCTATATCGCGAGACACAATGCCGCTCCAAAACCATTTGTCTGGACCGCGTCCGCGAACGATATCCTCGCCAAGGTGACCCGAGCACGGCAGGCCCTGGCGGCCATTCGGACGGCCTCTGCCAAGGGTTGAAGGCGAACCTGCCTTTTTCCCTTCCTCGGTATCCTCGGCCTCCTCGGCGCCTCGGCGATGGCTTTCTCAAGCGTCTGTCGGCGCATAGAATACCTGCGCCGAAACACCCGTAGAAAAGCCCATCGCCGAGGCGCCGAGGAGGCCGAGGATACCGAGGAAAGAATTCTGGCCTGAACGCCCCGCCGTGGTTGAGCGCACTTCTAACTCGAAGGGGGACGTCATGGGTCGGCATTGGGGCGAAGATTGGGGCGATAACTATCCTCATCGGGATATCACCGAAGCCATCATTCTCGCTGCCATCAGGGTTCAAATAGTGCTGGGGCCGGGGCTTCTGGAAAATGCCTACAAGGCCTGCCTCGCCCATGAACTCAGGTTGGCCGGACACGAGGCCCTCCGAGAGGTTCACCTCGATATCACCTACAAGGACTTGTGCGTCGAGAATGCCTACATCATGGATATCGTGGTGGACCACAAGGTGGTAGTCGAGGCGAAGGCCATTGCGAAGTTTTCGGATGCCGACTTCGCCCAACTGAATAGCTGCCTCCACTTTGCAAATTTCGAAGTGGGCTTGCTGATCAATTTCCATAACTGGCCCCTCAAGGACGGGGGCATCAAACGACTCGTCAACACCAAGCCCTGACCTGGACCCGAGGCGAAAGGGTGGGACAAGGTGTTACCTGTTCTTCTGGCGGCCTACACTAGCGGACAATAGACCGGCAAGGGGGGTAATGCTGGAGCTTTTCACGGGCCTTTCATATAGACATTAGTTGATGATTTGTTTATATTAAAAGTTTCCCCTGGACCTACCTACGG
>CAIYNT010000064.1 GCA_903927605.1 uncultured Holophagaceae bacterium | reverse complement strand
GTGGTGTCGGCACCCATCTGTGCAATCGCCTTGATCACCGGCAGGGCCCGGGTGCCCAGGGCAGCAAGGCCAAGGGTGGGGGCGCGGCATCTGCGTCATCTGTGGACCGCTTTCAGGCTGAAGCTGGCCGATAATCGGGATATTTTAATTTATTGAACGCTACTTGGTATGAAACCCACCACCTTGCAGAGCCGCATGAAGAAGCTGGGCATCGACCAGGTGAGGGCCTACCGCTGAGGCTACTTCAGGCTGAACGCCACCACGGCCCCCTTGGCCTGGCCGGTGCGCACCTGGAAGACCCGCTGGGGATCGGCCTTGGCGGTGTCAAGGAGCCAGACGAGGACGCCCTTGGCGCGGGCACCGGCAAGCTGGGCCAGCTCCGCTGGATCGACCTTCAGCTGGCCGAGCAGGCGCTGTTCCATTTCCGCCGGCGGCGGCTGGGGCGCAGGCTCTGAGTTCTTCACCTCCTTGGGGGCGGGGAACGCGGCAGCGAAGGCGACTTTGATCCAGCGCTCCCGTTCGGCGGCAGAAAGTGGGGACTCATCCGTGGTCTTAAGGGTCAAGGCGCGGGTGTGCCGAAGCAGGGCTTCCAGTGCGGCCTTGCGCAAGGCCGCACCGTCCTGGTCCGCATCCACGCCGCCCTCTGCTTCGAGCTTCAGTTCCGGCCGTTCCTGGAGCGCCTTCGCGAGGGCCTGCAGCTTGGGCGCGGCGGCAGCGTCCAAGGCGCTCGAACCGGGTGCGAAGGCCAGGCTGCTGAGATCGCCCGAATCACCGCCGAAGAGCTTGCCGATGAGGGTGAAGGGGGAGGTGGCGATCTTCCCCAGCAGCCCGAAGATGGCCTTCCACACCAGCTTGCCGTACTTCACATCGGGATCATCGAGGCTCCCCTCGATGGGCAGGTCGAAGGCGATGACGCCCTTACGGTCGCGCAGGATCGCCAGGCCCAGCTTCACCGGGAGATGCGTGGCTTCGGGACTCTCCACCTTCTCACCCAGGTAGAACTGATCCAGCTTCACAGCGTTCTCGGCTTTCAGATTGCGGTGGTCGATGCGCAGGTGCGCGTCCACATCGAGCTTGCCCTTCTGCACGGTGTAGCCCAGGTACTTGCCGGTGTAGGGCGTGAAGTCCGTGAGGTCGGCGCCTAGGATCTTCAGGATCACGTCGGTGTCACGATCGTTGCGCAGGGGCATGGCGTGGCCCGTGATGGTGATGGGCGCGAGGCCCCCGGCCCGGCCCCGGAAGTCCACCTTCGAGGCGGTCTCGGGACGGCTGGACAGGCCGAGGTACGAGCCTTCCAGATCGCTCAGTACCAGGGCTGCGTTGGGCTGCACCGAGCGGTCGATGAAGCTGAGCCGGCCACCCGAGATGTTGAACTTCGTGATGGTCAGATCCGGCGCTGTGGCCGGCGTGGGTGGAAGGGCGGAGGCGGCCACGGGGGCGGGCTTGGCCCCTTGATCCTTTCCTTGCTCCAGCCGGAGGGCCCGGGCCACGTTGGTGCTGCCATCGGGCTGCACCACCAGACGACCCTCGGGATCGGTCCAGTCCACGGCCTGGATGGCCACGGAGAAGGGTGCCGTGCGCAGATCCGCGCCGGAAATCCGCAGTTGCTTCCAGCGGAGGAAGGGCTCGTTCTGGGCCACGTCCCGCACCTCCAATTTCTGCACCGAGGCTCCACCCAGGAAGGAAAGGCCATCGGTCTTGCGCCCCTCGAAGGCATAGCGCAGACGGCCATCCACCCCCAGTTTCCCGGAGGCGACGCGCAGGTCCAGGGCCGAGTCCAGATAGGGATCCCAGGTGCCCAGCTCCAGTGCATCCGCCTTGAGTGTCAGATCCCCGGTGGTCTTGAACGGGGCCAGGCTCCCGTCGAGCTTCAGGGAGCCGGTGGCCAGCTTCAGCTCCAGCGAGGCCTTGCTGGTCGCCGCCGGATCCAGGGACAGGTCCTGCCAGTGCAGGTTCACATCCGTAGCCTCCACCTTCACCGGGCGGGCCGGACCCAGGTCCTCCCAGCCCAGGCGGAACCCCTTGAGCGCCAGGTCGCGGATGAGCAGCTTGAAGGGTTTCTCATCGGACTTTTTGACCTTGGGTTTGGACGGGGCGAAGAGGCGCCCCAGATTCAGACCGCCCTCCTTGGCCAGCTGAAGGCGCACCACGCCCTGGTCCGCCGTGATGGAACCCAGCTCCAGCGAAGATGCCAGCAGGTCCATCTTGCCATTGCGGATCTCCAGGAACGGCACCTCCACGGCGGGCTCGGTCACACCGCGCTCGGCCAGCTTCACGTCCTTGAGGGTGAGCCCCAGCTCGGAGAGCTCTGCCACATGGTGACCCTGCCCCCACTCGATACGGTACTGGGAATGGACTGCGGCGGTGCCGCTGCGAATCTCCGTGGTGACCTGCTCCTGCTCGTAGGGCCGGTACTTGGGCAGCGAGAGGTTTTCCAGCAGCAGGCTGCCCTTGGAGGCGAAGGGCTGGAAGCCGAGATCCCCCTTCCAGGAGAGGTGTTCCCTGGCCTCGGTCCAGGCCTCCAGCGACACGCCGCTGCGATGGCCCACTTCGGTGCGCAAGCCATCGAGCGTGAAGGCGATGGGTCCCACCACCGTCTGGAATGGGGCCGCCTCGGAGCGATCCTGGAATTCGACCCGGCCCTCCCGCAACTGGAAGTGGCGCACATCCAGGACCCAGCTTGAGGCCTTGGCCGAGTCCTTCTCTTCGGGCCTGCCATCCCCCTCGAGGAGGTCCTGGAAGTTGAGACGCCCCTTGGCATCCAGCGAGGCGCGGAAGGTGAGGCCCTGCACCTCGACCATGGAGAAGCCCACCGTGTGGCGGAGCAGGCGCCAGAAATCGTAGTCCACGTAGAGTCGCCGAAGGGTGATCCAGTCGCCGCCGTCACGTTCCGCTACGCGCAGACCCTCGGCCGTGACCCCGAAGGTGAATGGATTGAACCCCAGTTTGGCCACGGTGACCGGTCGTTTCAGAGCCTGGGTGGCCTCCCGCTCAAGGCGGGGCCGGACCAGGGCGGGGACTAGGAAGAAGCCTGCCAGGACCCACAATCCGTAGAGGCCCGCCAAGACGAGGATCAGGCGCCGCCAGCGGCGGAAGAAGGCTGAGAGGAGTGCTGGAATGGGCATGGGAAAAGCATAGACCCATCCCGAACTTGTGATTCAAGCCACACACTCCTTCTCAATCCATTCCCCAGAGGGCTATCCTCCCTGGGTCGCGCAGGGCCAGGACTGCCACCACCGAGCGTGTCGGCCCTCCGCTGGACCGGGAGGCATAGTGTCATGGCGACACGACGCGTGGTGATCCTGGGAGCCGCAGGACGCGACTTCCATAATTTCAATACCGTCTACCGGGACAATCCGGACTATCAGGTGGTGGCCTTCACCGCCACTCAGATCCCCGACATCGCGGGCCGCCGCTACCCCGCCGAGCTGGCCGGCAAGCTGTACCCGGGAGGGATTCCCATCTTCGATGAGTCCGAGCTGGCGGATCTGATCCAGCGGGAGAAACCGGATGCCGCGGTGTTCTCCTACTCCGATGTCACCCACACCACCGTGATGCACCTGGCCAGCCTCTGCATCGCCCACGGCTGCGACTTCGAGCTGCTGGGTGCCGACAAGACGATGATCAAGTCGTCGAAACCGGTCATCGGCATCACCGCCGTCCGCACCGGCGCGGGCAAGAGCCAGACCACGCGCTTCATCAGCAACATCCTCAAGAAGCTGGGCAAAAAGGTGGTCGCCATCCGCCACCCCATGCCCTACGGCGATCTGGCCCGGCAGGCCTGCCAGCGCTTCGCGGACTACGGCGACCTGGACAAGCACCACTGCACCATCGAGGAGCGCGAAGAGTACGAGCCGCACATCGATTATGGCTTCGTGGTCTATGCGGGCGTGGACTACGAGCAGATCATCCGCAGCGCTGAGCAGGAGGCGGACGTGATCCTCTGGGACGGCGGCAACAACGACCTGCCCTTCTACAAGAGCGACCTGCACATCTGCATCGCCGATCCCCTTCGTTCCGGCCACGAGTTGGCCTACCACCCCGGCGAGGCCAACTTCCGCATGGCCGACCTCATCCTCATCAACAAGTGCGACAGCGCCAAGGAGGCAGACATCAAGGCCATCGAGGCCAATGCCGCAAAGGTGAATCCCAGGGCCCGGGTCATCCGCGCCAACAGCCCCGTGACCTGTGACCGGCCCGACCTGGTGAGAGGGAAGCGGGCCCTGGTCATCGAAGACGGCCCGACGCTGACCCACGGCTCCATGACCTACGGTGCGGGCGTCGTGGCCGCCAAAGCCGCGGGGGCCCACGAAATCGTGGATCCCACACCCTACGCCGTGGACTCCATCGCCGCCACCTACCGGAAGTACCCCAACGCCAAGGGCATCCTGCCTGCCATGGGCTACGGCGAGCACCAGGTGCGGGACCTCGAGGCCACCATCGAGGCCACGCCCTGCGACGTGGTGCTCAGCGGCACGCCCATCGACCTCACCCGCGTCCTGAAAGTGTCCAAGCCCATGACCCGCGTCCGCTACGACCTGGCCGAGATCCGCGAGGGGGTGCTGGAGGCGGAGGTGCGGAAGATGTTGGGCCTGTAACCCAGGTTTCTGCGCGGGAGGGACCTCGGGCCCTCCCGCTTCCTGTACGCTCAGAGGTCTCGGAGCCACCCATGTCCCACCTCTTCCAGCCCCTCACCCTCCGCGGCCTCACGCTGTCCAACCGCATCGCCGTGTCACCCATGTGCCAGTATCAGGCCACGGACGGGATGCCGAATGACTGGCACCTGGTCCACCTGGGCGGGCTGGCCCAGGGCGGCGCCGGGCTCGTGCTCACGGAGGCCGCGGCCATCGTTCCCGAGGGCCGCATCAGCCCCGACGATCTCGGTATCTGGAACATGGCCCAGGCCGAGGGGTTGGCCCGGTGCGTCCGCTTCATCAAATCCCAGGGTGCGGTGCCCGGCATCCAGCTGGCCCACGCGGGTCGCAAGGCCTCGAACCCCGCGCCATGGAAGGGCAGCGGCAGCATCCCGCCGACCGCAGGAGGCTGGACACCCGTGGCCCCCAGCGCCCTGCCCTTCGACACGGGCTGGACCCTGCCCCTGGCCCTGGACGAGGCAGGAATCGTGGCGGTGATCGATGCCTTCATGGATGCGGCCCGCCGTGCCCTGGCCGCGGGTTTCCAGGTGATCGAGGTGCATGCTGCCCACGGCTATCTGCTGCATCAGTTCCTGTCACCGCTCTCGAACCAGCGTCAGGATGCCTACGGCGGCTCCTGGGAGAACCGCACCCGCCTGGTGCGGGAAGTCGTCGGCGCCCTGCGCAGCATCCTGCCGGAAGAGCTGCCGCTGCTGGTGCGCCTCTCCGCCACGGATTGGACGGAGGGCGGCTGGGACATCGACCAGTCCGTCGAGCTGGCGAAAGAACTCCGGGCCCTGGGCGTGGACCTGGTGGACTGCTCCTCCGGCGGCGGTGTGGCCGGAGCGAAAATTCCCCTGGGCCCCGGCTACCAGGTGCCCTTCGCCGCGCGAATCCGTGCCGAAGCCGGGCTCCCCACCGGTGCCGTGGGCCTCATCACTGAGCCGCGGCAGGCGGAGCAGATCCTGGTCGAGGGTTCCGCCGATCTGATCCTGCTGGCCCGGGAGCTGCTGCGCAACCCCCGCTGGCCCCTGCGCGCCGCGCAGGAACTCGGCGCCGAAACGCCCTGGCCCGCTTCCTACGCCCGGGGAGCGAAGGGGGCCGTGCCGCTGAGGCAGCCTCTAGCCTGACTGTCGACGACCACTCGCCCTTCGGAACCCTCCCCGATGAATCCCGTCCTCCTTCTGACTGGCACTTGCGGCAGCGGCAAAACAACGATCGCTTTGAACCTGGCCAAGGCCGGCTGGTTTCGCATTTCCGAGGACGATCTGTGGCAAGAGCGGTTCGGGAAGCAGCGTGGCCCGTTCGGCTCGGAGGAACACCGTCTTAAACGGCAGCGGGTCCACGAGGCCGTCTTCGCCGCGATCAACGCTGCGCTTCGGAAGGGGCAACGGATCGTGATCGATGCCACCATCCACGAATCCCCGCCCGAAGCCTTTCACGAATACCGGTCCTGGTTTGAATCGCAGAGTGTCGAATGGAGGCTGTGGGTGCTCCATCCCCGAGTGGAAGTGGCCGTCGCTCGGGATGCCAGCCGGTTGGGGTGGCATGCCGGGGCAGAGCGGGTCGCGCACCTGCATGCCAAATTCACCGGGCTGGCATTCAGCCCCGAGTCCTTCCTCGACAGCTCTGACGATTCACCCGAAGAAACCACCCGCCGGATCCTGACTGGCTGAGCCTGACCATTCCCTGAAAAAGTGTTGCCAGGTCAACCGCCTAAGCTGGCGCCCTTGTAGGCGGAATCCACCCTACAGGGCCCTGAACAGCGTCAGCACCCGCACTTCCCCGGCGCCGCCCGCCCGCAGGGCCTGGGCGCAGCGGAGTAGGGTGGTGCCCGTGGTCCAGACATCGTCCACCAGCAGGACGATCCCCCGCGGTTGGACCCCACGCCGCAGGGCGATGGCCTGGCGGGGCAGCCGCCGCCGCTGGCTCTCCGTGCGAGCGGCCTGGCGACCGCTGGACCAGGCTTTGGAGAGCATGGGCGTGAAGGGCCGGCCGATCCGGCCGGCGACCAAGCCGGCGGCCTCCGCACTGAGGTCGAAGCCGCGCAGCAGGCGCTGGAGCGGTGTGCTGGGCACAGAGGTCACGTGATCCACTTCGGCGGCCCAGTCCGGCAGGGGCGCCGGGGCCAGCCGTCCCAGGAGCGCCCGGCGCCAGCCCGACTCGCCCTGCTTGATGCCCGGCAGCAGCAGGACGCCCAGGGGTGGCCGCCCGCCGTGGTAGTCCCAGAGCGCATCGCCAAGCTCCCAGGCCGTGGCCTCAGGACAATCCCCCTCCGCATGGATCAGCGCGCAGCGGCGGCACCGGCCCTCAGGCAAGGGCAGCAGACCGCTCCAGCAGCGGGCACAAAGTCCCGCCTCCGCGCCCGCGCGCACGGGGTCGAGACAGCCCCGGCACAGGAGCAGGGAACCCCGCGCCTGGGCCAGTCGCACCTGGAGGAAGGCCGGAAGCATGGGGCATGATAGCGGTCCGCAGCCCCTGGGGGAGCCCCTCGCCGAGAGCGCCGTGTCGGCAGAGGTCCGCGGAGAAAACCGGGAGCCGTGGCATCCTTGCTCAGCAACCCTCGGTCGTCCCGATTTCTCTCCCAACTCTGCGAGCGCTGTCGCTCTGAACCGCCATGAGGCTCTCCATGTCCACCTGGAATGACCTGACCCCCTCCAAGCGCTGCGACTGGATCGACCAGCTGCGGGGCTGGGCGGTGATCGTGATGATCGAGGTGCATGCGGTCAATGTCTGGCTGCACGCGGGCCTCCGCCCCGACTGGCTGAACTACCTGAATGGCCTGGTGGCCCCCAGCTTCACCATGGCCGCGGGCTACAGCCTGGTGATCTCCACCTTCAGGACCGACAACACCCTGC
>CAIYNT010000063.1 GCA_903927605.1 uncultured Holophagaceae bacterium | reverse complement strand
GTGGTGTCGGCACCCATCTGTGCAATCGCCTTGATCACCGGCAGGGCCCGGGTGCCCAGGGCAGCAAGGCCAAGGGTGGGGGCGCGGCATCTGCGTCATCTGTGGACCGCTTTCAGGCTGAAGCTGGCCGATAATCGGGATCAATTATAGGTTTTTATTTATCAGCTTTTAATCGGTGTTAATCGTTGGTTAATAAGCTCTTGCAGTTATCGGGTAGCCCTTCTTTGCGGGGCCAGGTGTCCCGATGTACGGGGCCTAAAGGGTGACGAGGCCCTTCTCGATGGCGTAGGAGGTCAGGGCTGCGATGGAATGGAGGCCCAGCTCTTCCATCAGCTTCGTGCGGTGTCTTTCCACGGTCTTGGGGCTGAGGCAGAGGTAGTCAGCAATCTCGCGGGTGCGCTTGCCCTCGGCCACCAGCTTGAGGATCTCGCGTTCCCGCACCGACAGGAGCTCGTAGACGGAGGGCTTCCCCGAGCCCTCCTGCAGCAGGTAGCCGGCGATGACCTTGGTGGCGATGGCCGGGCTGAGGAAGCGCTCTCCGCCCAGGACGCACTTCAGGGCCGTCAGCAGTTCTTCGGCGCTGTCATCCTTCAGCAGGTAGCCGTCGGCGCCAGCCTTGAGGGCCGCGAAGATGTGTTCCTCGTCCTTGTGGGCCGTCAGGACGAGGACCCGAGTCTGGCCGCTGACCCGCTTGATCTCCTTGAGTGCCTCGATGCCATTGGTGCCAGGCATGGAGAGATCCAGCAGCATAAGGTCCGGCTGGAACGTGCCGGCGCACCGAATGGCCTCCCGGCCCTCCGAGGCCTCTCCGACGACCGTGTATTCGGGTCTCGAGCCCAGGAGCGAGCGCAGGCCATCCCGCATGAGGGAGTGGTCTTCGGCGATCACCAGGCGGTATTTCTTCGGCGTGATCATCCGGTTTGCCTCTCGCCCCGCTGCGAGGGCCAGGAAGAGGGTAACGCGCTTCCACGGTTCCCGAGGATCAGGCAGAAAGGCTGAAGCCACGCAGATCAGGCGTCAGAGGGCTTCCAGGTGCTGCTGGAGCTCCTGCAGGCCGAAGGGCTTGGGCAGCAGAGTGACCCCGGGATGCGCCGCGGCGAGGGTCAGGGCCGTCTGGTCGATGCGACCGGTGGCGAGCAGGACGGGCACCGTGGGGCGCAGCACCCGCAGGCGGGGGAGCGTCCCGATCCCGCCCAGGCCCGGCATGTTCATGTCCAGGATGACGAGATCTGGCTCGAGCCCTGCCTCCAGCATGGCCAGGGCCTCCTCGCCGCTCGGGGCTGGGAACACCTTCGTGTGGCCCAGGACCTCAAACATCATCTGGATTGAACTCTGGATCAGGTCATCGTCGTCCACCAGCAGCACCTTCAGGGATCCGTGGGGGATCGGCGCGGCGTCGGCCACGGCTGCCGCGGCGAGGTGGGCTTCCCGCTCGCAGGCGGGGAAGCGCAGCCGCACGCGGGTGCCCTGGCCGGGCTCGCTCTGGAGCGACAGCTGCCCCCGGTGCGCCTTCACGATGCTATGGACCATGGACAGCCCCAGTCCGGTGCCCTTGCCGACTTCCTTGGTGGTGAAGAAGGGGTCCAGCGCCTTCTCCAGGACCTCCTTGCTCATGCCGGTGCCGGTGTCTTCCACCACGAGCTCGATCCAGTCGTGATCGACATTGCGCGTGCGCAGGGTGAGGGTGCCGTCCTGTGGCATGGCATCCACGGCGTTGACGCAGAGGTTCATGAAGACATGGGTCAAGGCGCCGGCATCTCCCCGGATGGGCTGCAGCTCCGGCTCCAGATCCACGAGCAGGTGCACGTTCGCCAGGGTCGACCGTTCCAGCAGGCTGACCTGCTCCCGGAGCAGGGCGTTCAGGTCGAGCTGGTGGTTCTCCGCCGGGGTCTGGCGGGCAAAGCTCAGCAGGCTCTTGACCATCTTCCCACCCCGTTCGGTGGCCTTGCAGATGGTGCCGAGGGCCCGGTGGAGGGGGCTGCCCTCGGGCTGGGTGCTGAGGTGGGCCGAGGCCAGCCCGAGGATCGCGCCCAGCACGTTGTTCATGTCGTGAGCCACTCCGCCGGCCAGGATGCCCAGGCTCTCCATCTTCTGGGCTTGCTGGAGCTGGGCCTGGAGCTTGGCGGTTTCCGCCTCCGCCTGCTTCGGCCCGGTCACATCGGACAGCACGAGGCGAAGCACCTCCGGGCCCTCGGGGTCGGGCGCCACCGTGGTGACCAGATGCCCCCAGAAGGCGACCCCGTCTCCCCTCAGCATCCGCAGGTCGAAGGCCAGCGGTTCCCTGAGACTCAGGAGCCGCTTGCTCTGCAGGTAGTAGAGATCCTTGTCGTCCGCATGGATGAAGCGGGAGAGGGGCTGGTGGACCATGGCCCCGCGGCTCACCCCCAAGAGGGCGGCGGCGGTGAGGTTGGCTTCGAGGATCAGGCCTGGCCGGCTGAGCGTCAGGTAGCCCACAGGGGCCAGGTCGTAGAGGTCGAAGTAGCGGGCCTGGGAGGCGCCCAGCTCAAGCTGCGCCCGCCGCAGCTCCTCGTTCTGGAGCTCCA
The DNA here is from genome assembly GCA_903927605.1 of uncultured Holophagaceae bacterium. The sequence goes on along the minus strand of CAIYNT010000063.1, from coordinate 3,859 downwards.
GCTCGATCTGGTGCACCTGGAGCTCGAGGAGCAGCTTCTGGGCGGCTGTAGGAGACAAAGGCTCGGTGGCCGGAGGCGAGGCCGGAATCTGTCCCCGGGCCACCTCTTCTGCCTGCTGGCGGAGGCCTCTGCCATCCTCGGGGGACTTGCCGCTGGTGCCCATGATCCTCATTTATCGGTCAGTCAGGCCTGGCGCTTAACTCCCGCTCGGTCGTGGCGATGGCATACATCTGACCGTCTTCCCCGACCAGGGCGGTGGAGATGATCGAGACGGCGACGCTCGAGCCGTCCTTGGTGAGCCGCTGGGTCAGGTAGGGCTCCAGAACCTCGGCCCGGCTCAGCTGGGCCAGGGTGGCCAGGGCGCCTTCCTTGAGCCCTTCCGGGATCCGGTCGTGGACGTTCATGGCCAGGGCCTCGGCCTCGTTCCAGCCATACAGGCGCGCCGCCCCGGGATTCCAGGCCAGGGTCCGCCCCTCCAGGTCCTGCACGGTGATGGCATCGTAGGAGTCGCGCACCACCACGGCGAGGCGGAGCAGCTCGTTGGCTCCGCGCAGCGCGTCCTCGGCCTGTTTGCGCGCGGTGATGTCGGTGAACGTCAGCACCGCCCCTTCGATGGTGTTGTTGAGGGTCCGGTAGGGCAGGATGCACATGGTGAACCACAGCCCCTCCTGGTTCAGCACCGCCACCTCTTTGGGGACCAGCGTGTCCAGCACCTCCTGCACATCGGCCACCAGGCGGCCGTAGCCCACCAGGTTGGGCACCAGGTGGCCCACGGGGCGGCCCACGTCGCCCGGAATCAGGTTGATGATCGAGCGGATGCGGGGGGTGAAGCGCAGGATGCGCATGCCCAGGTCCACGAAGATGGTGCCGATGCCGGTGCCCGCCAGCAGGTTGTTCATGTCGTTGTTGGCCCGGGAGAGATCCGCCACCTTGCTCTGCAGCTCGCCATTGACCGTGGAGAGCTCCTCGTTGACCGACTGCAGCTCCTCCTTGGAGGTCTCCAGCTCCTCATTGGTGGACTGCAGCTCCTCATTCACCGACTGCATTTCCTCATTGGAGGACTTGAGCTCTTCGTTGGAGGCCTCCAGCTCCTCCTGGGTGGTCTGGAGGTACTCATCCTTGGCCTTCAAGTCCTGTTTGAGGGCCAGGATGCGCGCATCGAGCGCCACAGCCGGGTCCGCGGGTTCCGCCAGCAGAGCAGGCGCCACCACCGGGGGCGGAGCTTCCTCCAGCACGACGAGGTACAGAGCTGCCTCAAGCGTAGAGGCCACCGTGCTGGCTTGGTGGGGGGCCAGCGGGCGCACACTCAGGTTGACATGGGAGAGGTGGCCATTGGTCTTGACCCGCAGGCCCGGGCAGCTCACGGGCTCCCTGGTCGCTGCGGCAGCATGGAGGGCCACGGCCAGCTCGCGCTGCAGGCCTTCACGCGCCATCTTCAGGATGTTGGGGAGGCTGACCTCTCCAGTGGGCAGCTCCAGGTACATCCCGGCGCGGCCATGCATGTACAGGATGTCGCCCTGGGCGTTGACCAGCACGCCCGCCGGGGTGGCCTCCCGGAGGAGGGCCCGCTCTGTCAGCTCCCGCAGCGGCAGCTTCGCGGGGAAGCCCGTCCTGGCCGCGGCCTGGGGCAGGGTGGCGTGAATGGCCGTCATGGGCGGGAGAAACTTGCCGAGGGCCGCCCGGTGGCCGCTGCGGAAGTCTTCCAGGCGCTGGAACAGCTTCGCTTTGCGGTCCAGCACGACAAAGAGATTCGCCTGGTCGCCCACGGTTTCCGAGGTCCCCAGGAAGAGCACGCCACCGGGGTTCAGGGCGTAGTGGAACAAGGGGATGAGCTTCTTCTGCAGGTCGCCGTCCAGGTAGATCATGAGGTTCCGGCAGCTGACGAGATCGAGCTTGGAGAAGGGCGGATCCTTGATGACGTTGTGTTCGGAGAAGACGACCGTGTCCCGGATGCCTTTGTGGATGCGGTAGGTCAGGCCATCGGGCTCGGCCACGAAGAACCGCGCCAGGCGCTCCCTGGACAGATCGACGGCGATGCTGGCCGGGTAGAGGCCCGCCCGGGCCGTGGCCAAGGCCCGGCTGTCGATGTCTGTGGCGAAGACCTGGAGGGTGTAGCCCTGTTTGATGGCCTCGATGCGCTCCTGCAGCAGGATGGCGATGGAGTAGGCTTCCTCGCCCGTGGAGCAGCCGGGGCACCAGACCCGGATCACCGACCCTGCGGGTTTGTCGAGGAAGAGCTTGGGGATGCCCAGTTCCTCGAGGGCCTGGAACGCCTCTGTGTCCCGGAAGAAGTTGGTAACGCCGATCAGCAGATCCCGGAAGAGCGCCTCCACCTCCGGGGGCGTCCGCTGCAGGAACTTGACGTAGCCCTCCATGGAATGGATCAGATGCACAGCCATGCGACGCTCGATGCGGCGCTGGAGGGTGCTGGGCTTGTACTGGGAGAAATCGTGCCCCGTCTGGGACCGCAGCAGGATGAAGACCTTCTTCAGGGCGTTCTCCAGCTTGGGCGTCTGCGGGAGCGCGGCCCGGGAGGCGGGGTGGCCGTAGGCATGAGCGGCGTAGGCCATGAGCTGGGCGGCCATCTCCCCGGGCGGCAGCTCATAATCCACCAGGCCCGTGGCGAGGGCATTGCGCGGCATGCCGTCGAACTCGGTGGACTCCGGGCTCTGGGCCATGATCATGCCGCCCTCGCCCTTGATGGCCCGCACCCCCAGGGTCCCATCGCTGCCGGTGCCTGACAGCACGATGCCGATGGCCTGCTCGTGCTGGTCCTGGGCCAGGGAGCGGAAGAAGAAGTCGATGGGCAGGCGCTGGCCGCGGGGCGCGGCGGGTTCCATCAGCTGCAGCGTGCCATTCAGGAAGGCCATGTCATGGCCCGGCGGAATGATGTAGGCGCAGTTGGGCTGGACGACCACCCCGTCCACCACCTCAAAGACCTGCATGCGGGTGTAGCGCTGGATGAGCTCCGTGAGGATGCTCTTGTGGTCCGGGGCCAGGTGCTGCACCAGCACGAAGGCCATGCCGGGTTCCACCTCGGCGGGCATGCCCGAGAAGAACGCCTCGAAAGCCCCCAGGCCGCCGGCGGACGCACCAATGCCCACGATGGGGAAAGGACTCGAAGGGTGCCGAAGGGACGGCAGCCCCGCCGAGGCTGCTGCCTCGGCCTTGGGCGTCCGTTCGGGTTCGGGTGCTTTCTTGCGGGCCATGGCCTTCCCCAGCTACAGAGGATCATGCGCCGAATCCGGCGAATCCGCAGGGTTATTGCTTTCCCGATCAGCAGACAACCTCAGCAAAAAAACGGATCTTCCGGGATTCCCGGGATGATCCTCGGCCACGCACTTGCAGGCATCCCCGTCCATCCCATTGATCCCCGTCATGCTTTTGCTTTCTGGGACGGAATGCCAGGCCGAAGGTTCAAAGACAAGTGCATATTGGACGGGGATAAAAACGGATGAACGGGGATAACTGCCAAGAGGCGCCGAAAGCAGGCCCTTGCAGGGGTCGGTCGGAACCTATCGGCACCATCCGTTTCCTCTGCCGTTGGCGGCTCTTCTTCCCCGGAAATCCCGGATGAACCCAAAAAACAAACCGCAGATGCCGCAGATTGTCGCAGATGGGCGCCGACCTATCCTGCCCCCCCCCCAGAAAAGCAAATCCGATTATCGGCCAGCTTCAGCCTGAAAAGCGGTCCACAGATGACGCAGATGCCGCGCCTCCACCCTTGGCCTTGCTGCCCTGGGCACCCGGGCCCTGCCGGTGATCAAGGCGATTGCACAGATGGGTGCCGACACCACCCGCATGGGCCCGCCGGAGGCGGCTTCCGGCTGCGCCGGAAGTCATCCAGGGGCGCCCCGGC
>CAIYNT010000062.1 GCA_903927605.1 uncultured Holophagaceae bacterium | reverse complement strand
CGGCTTGTAGACCTCGCCCAGCACGAAGACCCGCACCTGGCGGAGCCGGGTCACGGCCAGGTCCACGGAGGTGCCCGCCAGCACCCGGTTCACCTTGGCCTGGATGGCCGCCTTGGCCCGCCCCAGGCTGAGGCCCGCCACGGCCACGCTGCCCACCTTGGGGATGAGCACTTCGCCACGCCCGCTCACCAGGGCGGGCACCTCGAAGGTGGCGCTGCCGAAGCCGGCCACGGCCAGCTGGTCCCCGACCCCCAGCACATAGTCCTCGCCGATGCCGCCCTCGGCCGCATCGAGCAGCTCCTCCCGGCTGTCGAACAGATCCTGGCCGAAGCGCCGGGGCCCGCCCTCCTTCCGCTTGAGGGCCCGGATCTCCTGGGCCTGCCGCTGGCGCTCGTCCCTCTTGAGCTGCAGTTCCGCGTCGCCTTCCCTGGCCGTGGGCAGCTTCGTGGTCTCCCCGGCCTTGGGCGTGGCATCCGCGGGCGAGGCCTTGTCCCGCTCCGTGGCCATGGCCTGGCGGATGCCCGGCGCGTCCAGGATGGTGGGCTCCTGGGCGCCCAGGCTGAGCGCAACACAGGCGAGCAGGGACATCCAGAAGGGGGCTCGGTTCATCGCCATCACTCCAGACTCTCCATCCGAACGACACCAGCTTTGAGAAGAGCTTCCCTCCTAGTGTGCCCCGCCCGCGCGCCACGTCGGTCCAGATATTTCCTCTGGGGCACACTAGACTGGGATCCATGTCCAGCCCTTTCAGCCTGCCCCCCGCCCTGCGCGACCGCCTGGCGGAATTCAAGACGCCCCTGCGCAACGGCCTGGTGGCGGGGGCCGTGGTGGCGGTGATCACCCTGTTCATCCCCAACCAGTACAAGTCCGAGGTGCGGATCCTGCCCGCGGATACGCGCAGCTCCTCGGGTGGGGGCGGCATGGCCGCCGCCGCGGCCGCCGTGGGCGTGGCCATCCCCGGCCAGGACAGCTCCGACGCCGCCTTCGTGGACATCATCAAGAGCCGGTGGATGCAGAAGAATCTGGTGCAGGCCACCTACCGCTTCCGCACCCGCCCCTTCCTTTTCGGGCCCTGGACCGACCACGAGGAAACCCTGGTCCAGTTCTTCCGGGCCCGCAGCCTGGACCGGGCCGTGGCCAAGGTGAAGGCCCTGGTGACCGTCAGCCGCGACCTCAAGACCAAGCTCATCACCATCGCCGTGGAGACCCCCTCGCCCGAGCTCAGCCAGCAGCTGGCCCACAACGCCACCAAGGCCCTGGAGGGCTTCGTGAAGGAGAAGGCCCAGACCCGGGGCGGCAACAAGGCCGCCTTCACCGCCGAGCGCCTGCGGGAGGCCCAGGGCGACTACACCCGCGCCGAGCAAGACTTCCGGGCCTTCCTGGAGGTGCACCGCAACTACAGCACCAGCGCCGAGCCCGGCATCCGCCTCACGGGCCTGCGCCTGGAGAACAGCCTCAAGCTCCGCCAGCAGGTGCTCACCACCCTCACCCTCAACTACGAGCAGGCCCTGCTGGAAGAGAAGAACGACATGCCCATCCTGAACATCCTGGACGAGGGGGATGTGCCGGTGGAGAAAAGTGGGCCTTCGCGTGGCTCCGCAGTCATCTCGTTCTTCTTTGGTGTCGGTGCGCTTACGCTACTGATCGATAATCGCAAGAGATTCTGGAGTCTCTTTGCCCCTACAACCCGCTGAGCAAGATCAGGTAAGCCAGGACTGGCCCGCGGGTCAATGGTTCATCCCCGCAGTGGCGGGTGGGATCGTTGGCCTGAATCTGCTCGCCGCTGTTACCAGAGGTTGGGGCTGGATGCAGGTTTGGGCGAGCATCACTCTGATCCTGACGGCCCTCCCGACCTGGCAATATTTGAATGATGAAGCGGATCGGCTTCCCGTTTTCCCGCTAATCGCGATCATCTACGGGATCTATTTTGGATTGGTCGCCTTCCTGCCCTTTGAACCCTACGGCAGGATGGGCGACGTGGCCCAGGCTAGCCAGGATAAGGCAGCTTTCTATGGAATGATCGGAACCTTGGGCATGACTCTGGGATACAGACTCCTTCCTTCGCCACCCCACCTTCCAGGGCGGGCAGAGATTCCCGGATTCGGCCTAGAGGCCCCGAGGAGTCGAGGGCTTCTGTTCTTAATGGGTATAGTCGGGGTGGTGGCGAATTTCCTAAGTTTTATCTTCACTATCCCGGTAGCTCTGGGCGCGGTTGTGAACCTTGGAATTGAAATGGCTGTTCTTTCCATTGCGCTCTTTTTCCATCTTCACCTCACTGCGAGAGCAACTGTTTGGGAGCGCTTGTTCCTATGGGCTTTCCTGGTGCCATCCATGGTCGCAACGGTCCTTGCCACCAGTCTGATTGGTCCTTTGATTCGGTTGTTTGTTCTGTTGCTGATGGTCTACATCTATTCAAAACACACCTTCCCTATCCGTTTCCTGCTCATTGGAGGAGTACTACTTTTCCCTCTTCTGGCCTTCAAGGCCGAGTACCGGAAAATTGAAATCCTCGGTACTGCGGGAAAATTTGGATCCGTGACGAACGTCTTCGATAAGGCCAGCCTCTTCACGAAAGTCGTGTCGGAAACGGTGGTTCATGGCGACCGTGAGATTGCTTCCGATGGTCTGGAAGCCATCGCCCAGCGAGTAGACATGCTCGATTACTTTGCTTATATCACCGAGGTATCCCCAAGCCTCGTCCCCTATCTGTACGGCGCGTCCTACAGGGACCTGCCTTGGAAGTTTATTCCACGCATCCTCTATCTAAATAAACCCCTGGAAACAGCAGCCAATGAAGTGGGACACCGATACGGCTTGCTCGATGACTCTGATGACCAGACAGCCGTTAATATGCCGCAACTCATCGAACTCTACATTAACTTCGGACCTTGGGGAATCCT
>CAIYNT010000061.1 GCA_903927605.1 uncultured Holophagaceae bacterium | reverse complement strand
GCCCTGTGCTCATCCTGTTCATGGGCGTGATCGTTCTCGCCCTGCTGCTTGCCATCTACGTGCCGCTCTTCAACGCGAGCAGCGTGGTGCGCTGAATGTCTCCGGGGGTTCCACGCTCCGCTCCGCTGCGCGAACACCCCCGGGCCCCCGCGCGGATCCTCGGCAGAGCCGGGGATCCGCTTTCTCATCCTAGCGATACCGCTTCTTCAGCCACTTCTGCGGATCCTGGGGCTGGGCCTGGTGGCGGATCTCGAAGCCGAGGCGGGGACCATCCACCGTATCGCCCACGGTGCCCACAGGTTCACCGGCCTTGAGCACCTGGCCCTTGGTGAGACCGAGGCCCAACAGGTGCGTGTAGAGGGTGAACCAGCCACCCCCGTGATCGAGGATCACCATGGGCCCGTAGCTCTGGTAGTAGTCGGCGAAGACCACCTTGCCGTCAGCTACCGCGGCGACCGGGGCGCTTCCGGCGGCCGCGATGAGGAGGCCGCTTTGCATAGTCTTGGTGTGAAAGCGGGGATGCAGGTGTTCGCCGAAGCCAAGGGCCAGCGTGCCCTCCACGGGCTGGGGCAGCTCGCCCCGGAGGTTCGTGAAGGCCACGGCGGCCTCATAGGCCTCGCCCTTGGGCTTGCCCAGCAACCCGGCCAGCAGGCGCTCCAGCTGCACGGCCTCCTCTGCCAGTTCCGCCTGCGCCTGTTTCTGGGCGGCCTCGTCCTTCTGCAGCCCGTCGAGAAAGCCGTTGAGATTGTCCTCTTGCAGCCGCAGAGCGGCCTGAAGCTGGGCGGCCTCCCGCTCGTCGGAAGCCAGTCGCGCGAGAACCTCCTTCAGCGTTTTCTCTTTTGCGGCCAGATCGCCCTGCAGCCGATGGATCTGATCCAGCTTCTTCCGCTCCTGCAGGCGCGCCCAGGCGAGCATGCGTCCGCGCACCAGCCAGGCCTCCAGGTCCTTGAAGGTGACATAGAGTCCGAGATCACCCCATGGGCCCAGGGCCTGCATCCAGCGCACCTGTTTGCGCAGGTCCCCCTGGAGGCGCAGCACCTCGCCCTGGATGCGTGCCTGCTCCCGGCTGATGAGCTGCACTTCGCTCTGGGCCTGATCGCGGAGCAGCCGGGCCCCCTCCACCTGCGCCATGGCGCGGTCCCGCTGCAGGGAGATGCCCTGGATTTCCACCAGCACACCCTTGCGGCGCTTCTTCAGCGTGGCCAGCTGCTGATCCACCTGACTCAGACGCCCCTGGATCGTCACCAGCTTCTGGCGGAGCTCGGCGGGATCCTGGGCGCTCTGTGCCAGCAGGCACAGCGGCAGGAGCACCGCCAGGAATGGCTGCGGCCGCGGCATCACCTACTTTCGACTTCCCGCCGGAAGCAGCATGGCCAGGGCGCCCAGTACCAGTGGTCCGCCGATCGATAGGGGAAGGGCCAGCGGCGAGAAGGGGTCTGAGGGCAGTTGGGCCATGGGCAGCAGGCGGACGAACACCTCCAGCACCTTCACCTGACCCGTGCTCCAGCCCAGATCCTGGCCGAAATCCAGGAAGAAGCTGAGGCGCGGACCCAGTTCGCGAAGCAGCAGGGTCAGCAGCAGCGCCAGTCCTGCGCTGGACTTCAACAGCCGGGACAGCAGCACGGCCCACAGCAGCATCTGGAGGCCCAGCAGCAGGCCCAGCAGGTCGGCGCGCAGCAGCTCCGGCGGCCAGGGCTCGCCAATGAGCCGCCAGCTCAAGGCCCACACGGGCACCAAGGCCACCTGCGACAGGAACAGACCGTGCGCGAAGCCCAGCCCCGTGCCCACGAAGAAGCCCTTGATCCGTTCGCCTCGGGCGGCGGCAGCGGTCCATTGGCTCACGGGACCAAAGGCGCCTAGCAATGTCACCAGCGAGACCGCCCAGTACATGGTGCCCTGCAGGTTGCCCAGCGCGTAGGACCGCAACGAATCGGCGCCCAGGGGGACGGCCGTACCAAAGAGCAGGATCTGCGACCCGCCTTCCCCTTGCTGCCCCCGGACCGCCATGACCACCAGGCCGGTGACGAACAGGCACACCAGCACCCAGCCGATGCGCAGCTTCGAGCTTCCAAAACGATCCATGAAGGGCTCCAAAGGACCCCTCGAGTGTAGAGCAGGACACCCTCAGCGCGCCGCCAGCACCCGTGCAAGATGCGCTTTCACATCGGCCAGGCGCTCGGGCAACACGGCCACGAACACGGTGTCGTCGCCGGCCAGGGTCCCCATCTGGCCTGGCACCGGGTCGGCATCGAGGCTGAGGCCCAGAGCCTGGGCAAAGCCCGGGGCTGTGCGCAGCACCAGCAGATTGGGCGGGGCCTCGGTGATGCTGACCCCCGGCAGGACCTGAGCGCCTGCTTCGGCGCGCCGGTAGCGGCCCTGGACCTTCTGCACACCCAGCCGCTTCAGCCGCCGGGACAACGTCGATTGGGTCAGCTCCTGTCCTTTGGCCGCGAGCCGCGCCAGCAGGTCACCCTGGTCGGTGATGGGAGAGCCGTCCAGCAGCTCGAGGATGAGGGCGTCCAGGTCCATGCACGAATGATGCATGAAATTGCATGAATTCGCAAGATACCTCGACTGATAACACCGATTTTACCAAAATTTTTTCTTGAATCGGAACTCGTCTAACGCATAATATGCAATCTGCCACTAGGCCATGTAGTTTCTCTGTGCGCCCATTTTCAGGATCTCCGCATGACGACAGCCAGCCCGATCCCCGCCCTGCTTCCCACTTACGCTCCCTATCCCTTTCCGCTCCTCAGGGGCGAAGGAGATCGCGTCTTCGACAACCATGGCCAGTCCTGGTGGGACTTCTATGGCGGTCACTGTGTGTGTGCCACCGGCCACAGCCACCCCACCGTCGTGAAGGCCATCGCCGCCCAGGCCGCCTCGCTGCTCTTCTACTCCGCCGCCGCCGCCCTGCCTGTGCGGGACCGCGCCGCCGCGCAGATCACAGCCTTCGCGGGCATGGACTCGGTCTTCTTCTGCAACAGCGGCGCCGAGGCCAACGAGAACGCCCTGAAAGTGGCCCTGCTCCTCACGGGCCGAAAGAAGCTGGCGGCCTTTGAGGGGGGCTGGCACGGACGCACCCTGCTGGCCCTGTCGGTGACGGACGATCCCAAGATCACTGAGCCCTTCGCTGACCAGCTCGTGCCCACCCTGCGCCTGCCCTTCGGTGATCTAGCGGCCCTGGCCTCCGCGGATTTCTCGGATATCGCGGGCGTCATCCTCGAACCCATCCAGAGCATGGCCGGCATCAAGACCGCATCTCGCGACTGGTTCCAGGCCCTGCAGGCCAAGTGCGATGCTTCGGGAACGCTGCTCATCTTCGACGAGATCCAGACGGGTATGGGGCGGCTGGGGACACCCTTCGCCGCCCAATTCTACGGGGTGCGGCCCGACGTCATCACCTCCGCCAAGGGCCTGGCCTCGGGTGTTCCCATGGGTGCGCTGCTGCTGACCGCCTCAGTGGCCTCGAAGCTCAAAGGTGGCGACCTGGGCAGCACCTTCGGAGGGGGGCCTCTGGCCTGCGCCGCCCTGCTGGCCACGGTGGAAGTGATCGCCACGGAAGGGCTGATGGCCAAGGCCACCGCAGCCGCCGCGCGCCTGCGCCAAGAGCTCGCCGGCTCTGTTGTGACCGAAGTCCTCGGCGAGGGCCTGCTGCTGGGCCTCCGCAGCGCCCATGCCACTGCCCTCAAGAAGTACCTGCTCTCCCGAAACATCTTGGTGGGTGGTTCGGGCGATCCCACCGTGCTGCGCCTCATGCCGCCCCTCAACGTCAGCGGCGAGGCCCTCCTCGCTCTCATCACCGCCATCCACTCTTTCGCGCCGGAGCAGCCATGAAGCACTTCACCCGCATCTCGGATCTGGGCCCCGCGGGGGTCAAGGAAGTCCTGGCTGCCGCTACCGCCTGGAAGCAGACCAAGCCCGGCGCTATCTTCCACGACCGCATCCTTGGCATGGTCTTCTTCAACCCCAGCCTGCGGACCCGGGCCAGCTTCGAAGCGGCCATGCTGCGCCACGGCGGCCACGCCATCGTGCTCGAGGTGGGCGCGGGCAGCTGGAAGATGGAGGACCGCGATGGCGCAGTCATGAATGCCGATCGGCAGGAGCATGTTCGTGAGGGCGTGCCTGTGTTGGGACGCTTCGTGGACCTGCTGGCCGTACGCACCTTCAGCGGTGGCGAAGGCGACGCGACGGATGAGCTGGATCCCGTCATCAACGCCTTCCGGCGCTTCTCCACCGTGCCCGTGCTGAGCATGGAGAGCGCCCGGGAGCATCCCCACCAAGGTCTGGCTGACCTGCTCACCATCCAGGAGGCGCACGGTAGTACCAAGGTCCCGATGACACTCACCTGGGCGCCCCACATCAAGCCCCTGCCCAAGGCCGTACCCAACTCTTTCCTTCTCACGGCCGCCGCCTGCGGTGCGGAGATCCGCGTGGCCCATCCCAAGGGCTACGAGCTGGCACCCGAGGTCCGTACCGAGGCCGAAGCCTATGCCGCGGCCACCGGCGGGAAGATCACTTACACGAACGATCAGGACGCCGCACTGGAAGGCAGCACCGCCGTCTACGCCAAGGCCTGGGGCCCCTCCACCAGCTCCGGCCTCGAGGCCGCACCCATGGCCGATCTCAGCGCCTGGATGCCCACTGCCGCCCACATGCGGAAGGCTGCCAGGGAAGCCATCTTCACGCATTGCCTGCCCGTGCGCCGGAACCTCGAGGTCCACGACAGCGTCCTCGACGGACCCTGGAGCCGCGTGGTGGACGAGGCCGAGAACCGCTTCCACGTGCAGCGGGCCACCCTCCATCGCCTGTTGAACAAATGAAAAATGATTCACCACGAAGACAGGAAGACCACGAATACCTGCTTTCTTTCTTTTCTTCGTGGTCTTTCCGTCTTCGTGGTGAATACCTGATCCTCTGTATCTGAAAGCCCCTAGATTGAATCCGGAGTACCCCGTGCCGCTTTCCCCCAATCCCTACGCCGCCCTCAAGGAAGCCTCCCGGTACGTCCGCCTGTTCCGGGGCAAGACCTTCGTGGTCAAGGTGGGCGGCGAGGTGCTGACAGAGCCCAAGATCCGCAAAGCACTCTGTGAACAGCTCGCCCTGCTCTGGTCCTTTTCCATCCGCGTGGTGGTGGTGCATGGCGGGGGCGCCGAGCTGGACGCCGTCTGCCAGGCTATGAACATCCCCGTGCAGAAGGTCGCAGGTCGGCGCGTGACCAGCCCCGAGGTCCTGGACGCTGCCAAGATGGTCTTCGCAGGTCAGGTGCACATGGATCTCCTGGCGGAGCTTCAGGCCGCGGGCGTCCCCGCCGTGGGCCTCACGGGCCTGGATGCCGGGCTTGTGAAGGCCCACCGGCGCCCGCCGGTGGCGGTAGTGCCGGACGGCGCCACGGAGCCCCAGCTGGTGGACTTCGGCCTGGTAGGCGACATCGACGCCGTGGATCCGCACGTGCTCAGCCATCTCCTGGAGGGCGGTTTCGTACCCGTGGTGGCGCCCCTTTCCGGTGGCGAGGACGGCACCATCTACAACACCAACGCTGACACCATCGCCGCCAGCCTGGCCGCGGCCATCGGGGCGGAAAAGCTGTTCTTCCTGCTGTCCGTGCCCGGGCTTCTCAAGGATGTCACCCGGACCTCCTCCCTGATCCCCCACGCCACGCTGGAGGAGCTCGCCGAGTTCGAAGCCAAGGGGGTCATCAGCGGCGGGATGCGGCCCAAGATCGCCGCGGTGAAGGCCGCCATCGAGGGCGGCGTCCTCAGCGTCCACCTGGTGAGTGGCCTGGCGCCGGACGCCCTGCTGGCGGAAGTCTTCACCAACGAAGGCAGTGGCACCATGATCGTCAGCACCGTTCCCGCGGCGGTCGCCGGATGAGCCCCGCCGAACTCATCACCCTCCTGGTCGGCACGCCCAGCGTGTCGGGCGAGGAAGGTCCCTTGGCGGACCTCGTGCAGGATCTCGTGGCCGCGAAGGGTCTCGAAGTCCAACGCCTGGAGGACAACCTCTGGTTCACCTTTGGTAAGAAGGGCGGGCCCCGGTTGCTGCTCAATTCCCACCTCGATACCGTGCCTCCGTGCGCGGGCTGGGAAGGCGACCCATTTACGCCCGTCTGGAATGGAGCGCGGCTCCGGGGCCTGGGCGCCAACGACGCCAAGGGCTGTGTGGCAGCCATCCTGCTGGCCGCCTTCGAGTTATCCAAACAGGAGCTGGGTGGCGAGGTCGTCGTCGCCCTCACCGCCGAGGAGGAGACAGGCGGCCAGGGCATCACCACCATCCTCGACCAGCTGGGCCCCATCGATGCTGCCGCGGTGGGCGAGCCCACGGGCCTGCGCATCTGCGCGGCCCAGCGGGGCCTGCTGGTACTCAAATGCACGGCCCGTGGCCGAAGCGGCCATGTGGCCAACGCCCAGATGCTCGGAGCCGAGAACGCCATCCACAAGGCCGCCCGGGACATCAGCCGCATCGCCGCCATGGAGTTCCCCGTCCATCCCCTGCTGGGCTCCCAGAAGGCCCAGGTCACCCAGATCCAGGGCGGCCTGCGGCACAACCAGGTGCCGGATGCCTGCGACTTCTTCATCGACCTCCGAACCGGCCCCGAGCAGGATCATGAGGCCTTGGCGGCGGACTTCCAGCGGCAGCTGGAAAGCGAAGTGGCCATCCACTCCAAACGCTACCTGCCCAAGAACACGGATCCCGCCCATGCCATCGTCCGCGCCGCCCTCCAGGCCGCGGGCAAGGCCGGCCCCGTGGGTTCCGCCACCACCTCGGACTGGGCCCTCCTCGGCGATATCCCGGCGGTGAAGGTCGGGCCAGGCGACACCTTCCGCAGCCACAGTCCCAATGAGTACCTGACACTGCCCGAACTCGAAGCGGGCGCAGCCTTCTATGCCCGGCTCGTCCACGCCTTCTTCAAGCTGCAGGTGCCCCATGAAGCCTGACCCTAGACATGGGACGACGCCTGCGCCATCCCAGGATGCTTCCACCCTCTGGGCCAAAGACCTGCCCCTGGATGTGGCCATCCACCGGTTCACCGTGGGCGAGGACCCGGATACGGACCTCACCCTGCTGCCCTTCGACGCCCTGGGCAGCGCGGCCCACGCCAGGATGCTCGCGGCCACCGGACTGCTGGATCCCGCCGACGCCACGGCCCTGGTCCATGGCCTGAAGCGCATCTCGACCCTGGCTCGCCAGAACGCCTTCCCCATCCCACCTCACCTGGAGGACTGCCACACCGCCATCGAGGCCGACCTCACCCGCCATCTGGGCGCCGTGGGCCAGCGCATCCACCTCGGCCGGTCCCGGAATGACCAGGTGATCCTGGCCTTCCGCCTCTACCTGCGCGATGCCTTGCTACACCTGGGACTGCGGGTGTCCGACCTGGCCACGGCCTTCGTCACCTTCGCCAAAGCGCACCAAGCCGTACCCCTGCCGGGCTACACGCACTTGCGCCGCGCCATGCCCAGCACCTTTGGCATGTGGGGCGCGGCCTTCGCCGAAGGGTTGCTGGAAGAACTCGAAGCCCTCCAGTCCGTCTACCAGCGCCTGGACCGCTGCCCCCTGGGTTCCGCCGCCGGCTTCGGCGTGCCCCTCCCTATCGACCGCGAACTCACGGCGAAGCTGCTGGGCTTCTCCAAGGTCCAGCGCAGCCCCATCGACGTGCAGAACAGCCGCGGCCGCCACGAGGTGGCCATGCTGCAATGGGCTGCCTCCACCGGGGGCATCCTCGAGAAGTTCCTGTGGGATGTCTCCCTCTACAGCACCGAGGAGTTCGGCTTCCTCAAGCTGCCGGACGCCTTCACCACGGGCTCGAGCATCATGCCCCAGAAGAAGAACCCGGACGTGGTGGAGCTGGCCCGGGGCCGCTGCCGCGAGCTGCGGGGCACCGCCGGCTTGGTGGAAGCCATCGCCTCGGGGCTACCCTCCAGCTACCACCGGGATCTCCAGCTGCTCAAGCGCCCCGTGATCCTGGGCCTGCGGCAGGCCGACGAGCTGTTCAGCGTCCTGGTGCGCCTGGTCCCCGCCCTGAAGGTGGTTGCCGAGGTCACCACCGCCGCCAGCACAGACGACCTCTACGCCGCTCACCAGGCCTACGTCCACGTGCAGGGCGGGCTGCCCTTCCGGGAGGCCTACCGCAAGGTCGCTCAGCAGCTCCAGGACGGCACTTTCGCCCCGGATCGCGCCGCCCTCACAGCCACTCACCTGGGCGGCGCCGGCAATCTGGGCCTCGACGAACTTTCCGCCGATCTCGCCGCTGCCCGTGCCTGGATCGAAGCCAAGAGCGAGATCCACGCCCAGGCCGAGGTCGCATTATGGGCGAACTGAAAATGGATCACCGCCAAGACGCCAAGACGCCAAGAAAACCGTCTTTACTGTCTTTTTCTCTTCTTGGCGCCCTTGGCGTCTTGGCGGTAAATCCTTTTTCTTTTTCTTTGAAAGGTCTCCCATGAGCAAGCTCACTGTCCTCGCCTTCTCCGGCGGTCTCGACACCTCGTTTTGCGTGCTCTACCTCAAGGAGCAGGGCTACGACGTGGCCACGGTCACGGTCAACACCGGCGGCTTCTCCAAGGAGGAGCTGGCCCGCATCGAGGCCGCCTCTCCAAAGCTAGGTGCCGTGAGCCACACGACGGTGGATGCCCGCGCTGGGCTCTTCGAGGGCTATCTGCGCTACCTGATCTACGGCAACGTGCTGCGCGGCCAGATGTATCCGCTATCCGTGTCAGCCGAGCGCGTCTGCCAGGCCCGGGCCGTAGCCGAACTCGCGAAGGAGATGAGCGCCATGGCCCTCGTCCACGGCTCCACCGGGGCGGGCAACGACCAGGTGCGGTTCGATGTGGCCTTCCGCGCCCTGGCGCCGGAGCTGGAGATCCTCACGCCCATCCGCGACCTGGGCCTGTCCCGGGTCGCGGAGATGGCCTACTGCGCCGAGCGCGGCGTGGTGTTCCCGGAGAAGACCAAGGACTACTCCATCAACGAGGGCATGTGGGGCACCAGCATTGGTGGCCGGGAGACGCTGGATGCCTGGACCACCTTGCCTGAGGCAGCCTTCCCCGGCGGCGTCATCGGTGCCCTCCAGCCCAAGACCCTCATCCTCAGCTTCGACCAGGGCGTGCCTGTGGCCCTCGATGGAACCGCCTTGGATCCCGTCGAGCTCATCGCGCAGCTCAACACCTTGGGCCACGCCTACGGCATCGGCCGCGGTGTCCACCTGGGCGACACCATCCTCGGCATCAAGGGCCGCGTGGGTTTCGAGGCGCCGGCTGCGCACTTGCTCATCGGCGCCCACCGGGAGCTGGAGAAGCTGGTGCTCAGCGGCAAGCAGCTCTTCTGGAAAGAGAGCCTGGGCAACCTCTACGGCTCCCTGCTCCACGAGGGGCACTTCTTCGATCCCCTGGCCCGGGACCTCGAGGCCTTCCTCGAGTCCAGCCAGGACCGCGTCTGCGGCGAGGTGCGCCTCACCCTGCATTCGCGCTCATTCGTGGTGGAGGGTGTGCAGTCACCCTACTCCCTGATGGATCCCCGCATTGCCACCTACGGCGAGGCCAACCGCCTCTGGACCGGCGCCGAAGCCGCTGGCTTCGCCAAGGTCTTCGGCGTCCAGCAGACACTTACACTCAAGGCGAAGAACAACTGATCAACCACGAAGACAGGAAGACCACGAAAACTGAATTTCCTTTTTCTTTTCTTCGTGGTCTTCCCGTCTTCGTGGTGAATCTTTCTTGAAGGTTCCCCATGCGCATCCACGTCGATAAGCTCGCCTCGGTCACTCGCAACCTGCGGCTGGGGCGCACGCTCACCCTTTCGAGCGAGATTTTGTTGGAGGAGGGTTCGGTCATCGCCTGCAGGATCCGGGGCGAGAAGACCACCTACAACCAGCTGGAGGATCCCCACGGCCGCATGAGCACGCTGCATGACGGCGACATCCTCGTGGGCGCCCTGGGCCACCGCAACGCCCTTCAGGGGTATGAAGGCGTCATGCCGACTTCGCTGAAGCCCAGCGACACCGTGAACCTGCTGAACATGGGCGGCGTCATCGGCCAGTGCCTCTCCCATAACCCCGATGTGGGCAAGCCCTTCGAGCTGGAGGTGCTGGGCCAGGTGCTGGTATTCCCGGAATTCCAGTCCCGGGCCGGCCAGCCTGCCCACATCCGCATGGGCTCGCTCAAGGGCACGGGCCTTTCCCCGCACTGCCCCGTGGTCTACGTAGCGGGCACCTGCATGAACTCGGGCAAGACCGCCGCCGCCTGCGCCACCATCCGCCAGCTCAGCCGCGCGGGGTACCGCGTGGGCGCCTGCAAGCTCACGGGCGTCTCACTCATGCGCGACGCCCTCTCCATGCGCGACTACGGTGCTGAAGTGGCGCTGGATTTCACGGATGCGGGAATCGTCTGCACGGACGCGGGCAGCGCGGCGGGAGTCTCCCGCATCATCTTCTCGGAGCTGGCAGCCCACGGCGTGGACGTCATCGTGGCGGAGACCGGCGACGGCATCATGGGCGAGTACGGTGTGCAGGCCATCCTCGAGGATGCCGACCTCAAGGCCCTGAGCGGTGCCTTCATCCTTTGCGCCAACGACCCCGTCGGAGTCGCTGGAGCGGTCCACTACCTCAAAGCCGCCTTTGGCATTCAGGCCGACCTCATCGCCGGACCCGCCACAGACAACCGCGTGGGTGAGCGCTTCGTTGCCACCCTCGGTCTGCCCGCCCGCAACGCCCGCGCCGACGCCGACGCCCTCGGCAAGTTCGTCCTCGGGCTCATCGAACCCAAAATCGCGGCCAAGGTCTAAATGCTTGGGTCCACAGGTTTCACTGATTTCACAGATTCAAAAGCGTGGTTTCTGTTTTTCATTTCTGTGTGAACCTGTGAAATCTGTGGGTAAATCTCTTTTTTGTGAGCTTCTATGAAATCTGTGGATGTCTTGATCTTGGGTGCCTCGGGCTACGGCGGGGGCGAGCTGCTGCGCTGGCTATCCTGCCATCCCGCGGTGAAGACGCTGCGCGGCACGGCCCGCAGCCACGCGGACAAGCCCTTCTACGCCCAGCACCCGAACTTGCGCGGGCTGGTGGAGGGTACCTTCGAAGCTGCACCCGACTGGGAGGCCCTGGCCCAGAGCCCTGCTCCCGTACTGTTCTCGGCGCTGCCCCACGGCGAGCTGGGCAGGCTGTGGCCTGAACTCGAGGCCGCCGGTAAGGCCCACGGCCTGCTGGAGCGCCTCGTTGCCATCGACCTCTCCGCAGACTTCCGCCTGGATCCCGCCTGGGTCTACGGCCTGGTGGACTGGCAGCCGGAGCGCATGAAGGGCGCGAAGCGCATCGCCAACCCCGGCTGCTTTGCCACAGCCCTGCAGTTGGCCCTGCTGCCCCTCGCCGAGTGGCAGCCCGCCTTCGTGGCCGTCACCGCCGCCACGGGATCATCCGGATCCGGCGCTGCGCCCTCGGACACCACCCACCACCCCACCCGGGCCAACGACTTCCGGGCCTACAAGGTGCTGGGGCACCAGCACGAGGCCGAGGTGCTCCGCACCCTGGCGGCCGCTGGCTGGGAGGCGCCCTTGAGCTTCGTGCCCCAGAGCGCCCCCATGGTGCGCGGCATCTTCGCCACGGCGCAGTTCCCACTGCCTTCGGGCGTGGATGCCGCCGCCCTCAAGGCCCACTTCGAGGCCTTCTACAAGGGCCGCTTCTTCGTGCGCATGGTGGACGGCAGCCCCCGCGTCGCCGCCACCACCGGCAGCGCCTTCGCCGACATCGCCGTGGCCGCCAGACACGGCCACGGCGTCGTGATGGTCGCCCTCGACAACCTCGGCAAAGGCATGGCCACCCAGGCCGTGCAGAACCTCAACCTGGCGCTGGGACTACCAGAGTGGACGGGATTGAAGGCGGCGGGGGGCTGGCCGGGATAACCTTTCTTCGCAAAGAGCACGGGCCCCTAACGCTGGGGCCCGTGTTGTGCGGCCGCAAGGGTCAAGGCCTGATAATTCCCGAGATGAAGTCGGCACTACCCATGGGAATCGGTTTGGTCGATCGGTAGGGAGATACCCCTGGATCCCAGCCAGGGCTGGCGTTTGCTCGAATCAGAAGGTAATAGGCCTCGCCGGCGGTCATCAGGCCTGGAGGCACGGTGACCGAGTTCTCAGCCGTGTATAGTCGTGCGATCGCGGTGGATTTCGTCGAAGTCCCACTGAGCGTGAGGTGCCGCAAGTAGACAACATAACCCGTTGGCATCCCCAAGACGGGTGGAATCCACGAAATGACTGGCTGAATCCCTATCCCTGAAACATCGTTGGCAATCGACTGCCCTCCGATGGTGGGATATTGCACAGGGCTCACCAGGGGCTGGAGCGGCGTATTGGCCGTGGGGAGCGAGTTGGTTTCGACCCATACGATTCCTGCTGCGCTGGTACCGGTTGTCGCGCCCGGCAACTTGAACGTCCGGTTCACCTGGACCTCGGCAAGGCAACTGGCTTCGAAGCCCATGGGCATGGCGGGGATAGGCAGAGATCCAAGGTTTAGATCCGCCGGGGCTCCGTCTTGGTAGTACTGAAGGAGATCCAGGCTATTCGCACTCCCGTATGCTGCCCGACCAGGTGTCCCAACAAGAACCATGTATCCAAGAGCCGGAGTGCCATAAGGTGTGACTGCCCCGGCATACTGGGCGAAGGCGGAACCCTTCCAGTTGAACGTGAAGCTCGAATTCAGAGAGATATCTGTGAAAGTTCCGGCAAGGTTGGTCCCGACGCCGTCAACCATCGTGAGGCCGGAAGGATTGAACTGCTTCTTGGCCACTTGATAGGAGACGGAACCCGAGGCCTGGGTGACCATTTGGATCAGTTGCGGAGCATCTCCCTTGGTCATATCAACTAGTGTAGTCCGCCAAAAATACAGGTAACTATTATTCAACATGCCGCACCTGATACTGAGGGGCGACATGGCACATGCTGGGCGAGTAGAACTCACCGAAAATCAGAGGACGCGCCTGGAGGAGATGGCGCGGAG
>CAIYNT010000060.1 GCA_903927605.1 uncultured Holophagaceae bacterium | reverse complement strand
TGTCTCAACGAGCTTGGCGCGGGGGGGTCCAACTTGCCACCCGCAGGGTCCTAGCCCCTCGGGCTGTCCCCTGGCGCTTTCCCAGCCCGAACGGTTCGCCCAAATCTTCCGGATCGGCAGCACCAATCGGTCCGATCTCCATCTGCCGTTCAGCGGTATCGGGACGTGCATGCATGGAGCGTCCAGATCCACCCTGAACCGGCCAGAAATCTTCCCGCCTGAACCTACCCCAGCGTCCACCAGCCGCACCAGACCACATGGAATCCCACGGTCTTCGGCTGGCAATTGTAGAAAAATTGTAGAAAAAACAAAAAGCGCCACCTTGGGAGATGACGCTAAGTGCTTTGTTTAGTGGTGGCTGGAGGCAGACTCGAACTGCCGACCTAGGGATTATGAGACCCTCGCTCTAACCACCTGAGCTACCCAGCCACGAAGGGACAGTCTAGCGCGGGCGCGGGGCTGGGTCTACGTCAGATCGTCCACCAGCACCACGAGGAGGCGCTTGGGACCGTGGACGCCATAGGCGAGGGTCTGCTCGATGTCGGCGGTCTTGCTGGGACCGGAGATCAGGAGGGCATTGGGTGGGAGGCTGCGACCCCAGCCCAGGTGCTTCACGGCCGACCAGAAACTGTCCTGGATGCTCGAGGCCCGCAGCAGGGCGATGTGGATGGGCGGCACCAGGGACAGGAGACGGGGCTCGGCCGGTCCGGGCGTCAGCAACAACCCGCCGGTCTCGGCGATCCCCCCCACGGTGCCAGTGAATCCAGCGGCCACGCCGGAGAATAGCTCGTCCTTGAAGGCTTCCACCGGACGGTCATAGGGCATCAGCTGCGTGTCCCCGGGCGCCCAGGCCGTGGAAAGCACCGAGCCGGCTTCGCTGGAGGGGCCGAAGAGCAGGTTTGGCAGCCTCTCACATTCGCAGAAGGCGCGCACCACGTCGGGCCAGGTTCCCGGAGTGGCCTCGAGAAATTCCGTGTGGACGGCCTCCATGCCCCTGCGGAGGCGGACCACCCGTTCGGCCGGCGGCCAGTGGCGGCGCTCAAGGATTGCGGTATCGAGGGCGGGCAGGGGGCCGGTCCCGCCGGCCTCGCGCAGGCGGCCTAGAATGGCAGCGCGGGCCTCAGACATGGGGGCCTCCCTCGGCGCGCAGGCGCTCCTGGAGTGAACGGCGGGCCGGGACGGGTTTTGTGCGGGAGCGGGTCCAGTTTCTGAGCAGCGGCGCCCGGGCGGGCAGGAGGTTCCCGAACCGGGTGGCGAACCAGGTGGCGATGCGATAGAGAGCAGGGTGCTTGAGCACCATGGCCCAGAGGCGCCAGGTCCAATCCTCGATGGCCGTATGGCCGGTTCCCCTCCCGGCGACGTTGGATCCGACATCGTCGTGGGTGGCCTCCCGGCGGAGGCGCACCAGGATCTCCGGAATGGGAATCTCCACGGGACACACCTCGGCGCAGGCACCGCAGAGGCTGGAACCGTGGAGGAGGTCGTGGCGGACGCCGACACCTTCCATCTGGGGCGTGAGGATCTTGCCGATGGGGCCGGGATAGACCGCCTCGTAGGCGTGGCCGCCCACCCGCGTGTAGACCGGACAGTGGTTCATGCAGGCGCCGCAGCGGATGCAGCGCAGGGTGGCCCGGAGCCCGGGGTCCGCATAGATCCGTGAGCGGCCGTTGTCGAGGATGACCAGGTGGACTTCCCGCGGCCCATCCTTCTCCTCGGCACCCCGGGGCGCAGTGATCAGGTTGAAGTAGGTGCTCACCGCCTGGCCCGTGGCCGAGCGCGTGAGGATGGCATAGAGGGGTGCCACGTCTTCCAGGGTGGCCACGACCTTCTCCAGGCCCATGACGGCAATGTGGAGGGGCGGCACGTGCGTGCTCATGCGGCCGTTGCCTTCGTTCTCAACGAGGCAGAGCGTCCCCGTCTCGGCCACCGCGAAATTCACGCCCGACAGGCCCGCGTCCGCCTCCAGGAACTTCTGGCGAAGCACCTTGCGCGCCATGGCCGTGAGTTCGTCGACGTCCTCGGTGTACTTCGCGTCCTTGATCTTCTGGCTGAACTGCCGGGCGATCTGGCCCTTGTTCTTGTGGATGGCGGGCATGATGATGTGGCTCGGCGTTTCGCCGTCCAGCTGGATGATGTACTCGCCCAGATCGGACTCCAGGGCCTCGATGCCATGCCGCTCGAGGAAGTCGTTGAGGTGCATCTCCTCGGAGACCATGCTCTTGCCCTTGACCAGGGTCCTGGCGCCCTTCGACCGGAGAATGCCCAGGATCAGCTCATTGGCCTGCTCGCAGGTCTCGGCCCAGTGGACCTGGATGCCGTTGCGGGTGGCCTTGGCCTCGAACTGCTCCAGCAGGTCGGGAAGAGCCAACAGGCTGCGAGTGCGGATGGCCGTGCTGAGGTCCCGCAGTTCCTGCAGGTCCCCGGGGTCCGGAAACTGGGCCCGGCGTTTGGACATGAGTCCGTCCATGGCCCGGCGGAAGTTCGCCCGGAGCTGGGGGTCCAGCAGGGCCTCGGCGGCGGCATCGCGGAAGCTGACTTCATTCTCAGCGTGCACGGGTGCGCTCCCAGAGGAACTCGGCGATGTGCTGGACACGCAACGGGCTCCGTTTCGCTTCCAGGGTACCGTTCACGTTCAGCAGGCAGCCGCCATCGGTGGAGAGCAGCACCGAAGCCCCGGTGGACTCGGCGTCCGCCGCCTTGTCGCAGGACATGGCCCCGGAGATCTCCGGCTGGCGTACGGAGAAGGTGCCGCCGAAGCCGCAGCACTCCTGCTCCCGCGCCAGGGGCGACAGCTCCACGTTCGACAGCTGGCCGATGAGCGCCTGGGGCTCGCCATTCAGTCCCAGGTCCCGGACCGCGTGACAGGAACTGTGCCAGGTGACCTTCACGGGCTCGCCCAGGTCCTTCAGTCTCACGTCCAGCACTTCCACCAGGAACTGGGTCAGTTCATAGACCCGGGCGCTGAAGGCGCGGACCTGTGCTTCATCCGGCTGGCCATGGAACAGCTCGGGGTAGTGGACCTTCATCATGCCCGCGCAGCTTCCGGATGGGAGGACCACCGGCAGGTCCCTCGGGAAGAGGGCGACCTGGGTGCGGGCCACGTCGCGGGCCTCCTCCCAGTAGCCGCAGTTGAAGGCGGGCTGGCCGCAGCAGGTCTGGCCTTCGGGGAAGACCACCCGGACGCCGGCCTGGCGGAGCAGCTGGATGCCGGCCATGCCCGCATCGGGATAGAACAGGTCCACCAGACAGGTGGCATAGAAATAGACCTCTTCCACGCTGTGCCCTTCCTGAAGGGGTCCCGTCCTGAAGCGAGAGCACTTCTGTTGTAACACCTTGGGGAAGCCATGGACCCGGAAGAGTCCTGGACCAGGAGGCCTGGAGACAGTGGACTGGCTTGGTCCTACTTGAACCGTTCCGCGAGGCGCTCGGCCGTGTGCTCCGCGCGAACCGGTGTCCCCTCCTTGTCCAGACCGCCCCGGATCTGCATGACACAGCCAGGGCAGTCCATGACCACCCTGGCAGCGCCCGTGTCCTTGATGTGCTTCAGCTTGCGCTCAAGGATGGGGGCGGAGAGCTCCGGCAGCTTCAAGGAATAGGACCCGGCCATGCCGCAGCAGGTGTCGCATTCGTACATCTCGGTGATCTCGTGGCCGGCTTCTTTGAGGAGTTCCCTGGGTTCCTCGCTGGCCTTCAGGGTCCGCTTCAGGTGGCAGGAGTCGTGGTAGGTGATCTTTCCCAGGTCCTCCCCCTCCTTGAAGGTGAGCCGGCCCTCATCCACCAGCTTCTTGACCAGGGTGGAGAAGTCGATGGTCTTGGCGGCCAGTTTCCCGGCGGCCTCCATGGCGTCGGTTTCACCCACGCTCCTGAAGGTGTCGATGAAATCGTGTTTCAGAGCCACGGTGCAGGTGGGGCAGGCCGACACTACGAAGCTGACGTCGGTCTCCAGCAGGGCCTTGATGTTGTCCCGGGCGTTCTGGGCGGCCACCTCGTAGGCGCCGTTGTAGCGGGCCGGGGCGCCGCAGCAGGTCTGGCCCTCGGGGAAGAGGACCTCGATGCCGGCCTTGTTCAGGATCTTCACCAGGGACTCGCCCATCTCCGGATAGCAGAAATCGATGAGGCAACCGGCGAAGAAGGCGATCTTCTCTCCGCCCTCAGGCTGCCGGATCTTCCTGATCGTGTCCCGCAGAGGAACCTCCGCCACGGCGGGCAGGCTGCGGAAATCGGTCATGTCCGACAGGAACAGGGGGAGGTGCCGGATGAACCGCCCCTGCTTGAAGGGCTTCTGGGTGACCGAGGCCATGCGCAGCATGGAGTGGAAGAGGCGGCGGTTGTTCACCACGCCGAAGATGGCCTTCATGGCCAGCGACTGGCCCTTCTCGACCACCAGGCGCCGCCGCAGTTCCAGGATGAGCCTCGGGATGTCGATCTTGCCGGGGCACAGGGGCACACAGCTGCCGCACTGGATGCAGAGTCCCTGGATGTCCTCGGACTTCTTCAGCTCGTCGAACCAGGCCGTGAGGATGGTGCCGATGCCCCCGGTGTAGGTCTTGCCGAACACGTGGCCGCCCACCAGGCGGAAGACGGGACACACATTCAGGCAAGTGGCGCAGCGGATGCACTGGAGCGCCTCCTTGAACATGGGGTCCTTGGCCATGTCCGACCGGTGGTTGTCCATGAGGATGATGTGGAGCTCCTTGGGCGTCCCATCGGTGTTCGGCACCGGCCCCGAGATGATCGAGACGTAGCTGGTGAGCAGCTGCCCCGTGGCGCTGCGGGGCAGGGCGGTGAGGATGGGCTGGATGTCCTTGACGAGGCCCACGAGTTTTTCGATGCCCACGATGGCCACGTGGATCTTCGGGAGGGTGGTCACCAGCCGGGCGTTTCCCTCGTTGGTGACGATCACCAGGCTGCCGGTCTCGGCCACGGCGGGCAGGCTGCGGAAATCCGTCATGTCCGAGAGGAACAGGGGCAGGTGGCGGATGAACCGGCCCTGTTT
>CAIYNT010000059.1 GCA_903927605.1 uncultured Holophagaceae bacterium | reverse complement strand
CGGCTCCCTCGGCGACATCACCCCAGCCGAAGCGGCGCAACGATGGGATTCGCTCCCGTCGCCGACGGCTCCTTCCGCGAATCCCATCGAGATCCTTTCTAACCCCGGACTCTCACCATCCTTGGTATAGAA
Organism: uncultured Holophagaceae bacterium; assembly: GCA_903927605.1. Next base: position 14,582 of record CAIYNT010000059.1, on the reverse strand, counting down.
GTGGGGAGGACGTCAATGCCTAACGAATGGAGGTAACCGGCCCCGCCTGCACCGAGGCGATGAACGAAGCCGAGGAAGCGGGAATCTGAGAGAGAACGGAAGGCAATGCAGGCGGAGTCCAAGTTGAGCGAAGGGTTAGCCAGTGACGAGTGGAGGCTTCAATTGACCATCCCTGAGCATGACTAAATGTTGAAGACGTTCCTGAAGATCAGAATGGTTTAAAAATCCATCTCGGAATAGCTGCCGAAGAAAGTCTTCAGCACTTGTCGAGCCCTTTCGATTGTTTGTTTCACGGGATGCAGCGACACAGTTTCTATAGCTGTTATTCCCGGCTGGCCGAGAGACCACATGCTCGACTACAAAATTGCTCTCATCCAATTTCTGCAGAGTGTAAAAGCATCGATGGTTTTCTCGCTCAAGAAGTAGAAGGCGATTTTCTGGGACCAAGAAGAAATCCATCTGCTCAAGGTCAATTTCTGGAGAGGGTTGGGTCGGCTGGATGACTCCAAGAATTTCATCTGGGAGCCGCAGCCTTAACAATCTGCCGGAATGAGTTGTACGGATGATCTCTATGCACCCTTTAGCCTGAAGGGAGGCAAGCTTTTCATAGGCAGTCCCTTCGGACATTGGCTTTCCCTTTTCGCCAATGCCACATGCCATTCGGTTTCTAGCGGATTTGAACCCGATTGTTACCTCTTCCAGCCCAAGAAGCCTTGAGTGCCGATACACGTATAGGTAGATTGCCTGCTCGTATGTATCGAGCTTGGGCGCTAGGTGGTCTTGGTACTGAGTAATGAATGTATGTGGATCCATCTGGACTCGCTGGTCTACCCTGAATTATGCAACCTGCATGAGGTTTGATGTTTTCTTATCGGTGTTCATCCGTGTTCATCTGTGTTCCATCTTTCCGCTCCAGCCCCGCGTATACCTTGACCCGCCGATCTCTCAGCGCTGGGAACCGCTCCCGCCACGCGCGCAGCTGAGTCAGGTCGATGTCCCCGATCACCAGTCCCTCGGTGGCATCGCCCTTGGCGACCACTTCGCCGAAACAGTCGTGGAGGGCAGATTTGCCGGGGTATTCCAGCCCCGGGTCCCGGCCCACGCGGTTGACGCCACAGATGGCCAGCTGGTTCTCGATGGCGCGGGCGGCGAGGAGCGTGGACCAGGCGGCGATGCGCCGCACGGGCCAATTGGCGGGCAGGAAGACCACCTCGGCGCCCCGGACCGCCAGGGCGCGGAAGGGCTCGGGAAAGCGCAGGTCGTAGCAGATCTGCAGGCCGCAGGGGATGCCATCCACGTCAAAGACGGGGCAGTCCTCGCCACCGCTGTAATGCCGGTGCTCCTCGCCGTAGGAAAAGGGGTGGATCTTCCGGTAGGCCGCCACCAGCGAACCGTCCGGCGCGGTGACGAAGGCCGCGTTGCGCGGATGGGGCGCGTGGACCTCGACCACGGAGCCCACGAGGTAGAGGCCGAAGCGCTTCGAGAGAGCGGCCAGGGCCTCGCTGGTGGGGCCCGGGATGGTTTCCGCGAAGGGCTCCGGCGCCATGGTGAAGCCCAGGGTGAACAGCTCCGGGAACACCGCCACCCGCGCGCCGGCCTTGGCGGCCTGTTCCACGAAGCCAAGCGCTCGGGCCAGGTTGGCGGCCGGATCCTGCCAGACCGTGTCCTGCTGGACCAGGGCGACGCGGAGCGTGGAAGCAGCCATGCCACGATCCTAACCGAAGGCGGAGCATCTGGAGGCCAGCCTTGCGCGGACGGGCCGCCGTTGCAATGCTCTCTCATGTCCTGGATGCGGCCCTTCCTCCATCTGCGGGCCAGGATCACCCTCCTGGTGGCCACGGTGCTGGCCCTGGTGCTGGTGGTGACCGGCGCCATGGTGGAATGGAAGATCGAGCAGCAGACCCGGGCGGCCCTCACGGAGAAGCTGGTGCTGCTCTCCCGGGCGGTCGCGGAATCCGATGCGGCGATCCGGGGACTGCGGGGGCAGGCCCCCGCTTCCGCCGTGCAGACCTATGCGGAGCGCCTCCGCCTGGACACGCGGGTGGACTACATCACGGTCATGGACATGGCCGGGATCCGGCTCTCCCATCCGAACCCGGCCCAGATCGGGGCCCGGTTCGCGGGCGGCGACGAGGCGGAAGTGTTCCGGGGGCGCTCCTATGTGTCCGCGGCCCGCGGCACCCTCGGCCTCTCGCTGCGGGCCTTCACCCCGGTCTGGGACCCGGAGGACGGCCACCAGGTCGGTGCCGTGGCCGTGGGCATCCTGGTGACGGGGCTGGACCGCACGGTCGTCAGCGTCCAGAAGCGGGTGGGGCTGGGCGTGCTCATCGGGTTCGGCGCGGGCATCCTGGGGGCGATGGTCGTGGCCGGGCGCATCAAGCGGATCCTGCTGGGCATGGAGCCCGCCGAGATCGCCACCCTGCTCCAGCAGCGCAGCGCCCTCCTCCAGTCCGTGCGCGAGGGCATCATCGCCGTGGACCGCAACCTGACCATCACCCTTGTCAAGGAGGAGGCCGCGCGGCTCTTCGCCCTGGCGGGCATCCACGGGGAGCTGGTGGGCCGCCGGCATGACGAAGTGATCCCGCTCATCGGCATGCGGGCCGTGGTGGAGACCGGCCTGCCCCAGTACGACCAGGAGGGGGACATCAACGGGTTGAAGATCCTGAGCAGCCGCGTGCCCGTGCTGGTGGATGGGCGCATCACGGGGGCGGTGGCCACCTTCCGGGACAAGACCGAGGTGAGCCGGCTGGCGGAGCAGCTCACGGGCGTGCGCCACTTCGCCGATGCGCTGCGGGCCCAGACCCACGAGTTCATGAACAAGCTGCACGTGATCCTCGGCCTGGTGAAGCTGGGCGAATACGAACGCCTGCGGGACTATGTCGCGGCCATCGCCGGCCGCCTGGACGACGAGCTGGGCTATGTCCTGCAGCGGGTCAAGGATCCGGTGGTGGCGGGCTTTCTGCTGGCGCGGTTCTCCGAGGCCCGGGAGCAGGCCATCCTGCTGCAGCTGGATGCGGATACGGTGGTGCCGAGGTGCTCCGGGGATGCCGAGTCGCACGACATCGTCACCATCGTGGGCAACCTGCTGGAGAACGCCGTGGAGGCCCTGCACCAGGCCCCGGTGCGGGAGATCCACCTGGGTCTCTGGCAGGAGGGGGATTGGCTCCATCTCTCCGTGGAGGACAGCGGACCCGGCCTGCCCGAGGGGAGCCTCGAGCACCTGTTCAAGCGGGGCTTCTCCACCAAGGGGGAGAACCGGGGCCTGGGCCTCTGGCAGGCGGCCCGCACCGTCGAAGCCCGGGGCGGCAAGCTCCTGGCGTGGAACCGGGAGGGCGGGGGCGCGGTCTTCGAGGCCTCCATCCGCCTGTGTCCGGAAGGGGAGCTGCCATGATCCGCGTGGTGCTGGTGGACGACGAACCCATGGTGGCGGAACTCAACCGCATCTACGTGGAGCGCGTGCCGGAGTTCCAGGTGGTGGCCACCGCTCGCAGCGCCGAGGAAGGGCTGCAGGCGCTGCGGACCCAGCCCGTGGACCTGCTGCTGCTGGACATCTTCATGGCGGGCCAGACCGGCATGGATCTGATGGCCGAGATCCGGCGCCTGAGCCTCGATGTGGACGTCATCTTCGTCACCGCCGCCCGGGATGCCAAGACCATCGGGAAGGCCCTCAAGCTCGGCGCGGTGGACTACCTCATCAAGCCCTTCGAGTTCGAGCGCCTCCAGCAGGCGCTGGAGGGCTACCGCGCGACCCATCGCATGGTGCACACCGGGCAGTCCCTGAGCCAGACGGAGCTGGACGCGGCCCTGAGCCGGAGAGCCCGGGAGGCGCCGGGCGAGACAGAGCTTCCCAAGGGCCTGGATCGGGCCACCCTCGGCCGGGTCTGCCAGGCCATCCTGGACCTGCCCGGAGACTCGCCCTGGTTCCGTTCGGAAGACCTGGGCACCCAGGTGGGGATCAGCCGGGTCTCCGCGCGGAAGTACCTGGAGTTCCTCTGCGGGCGCAAGGTGCTGCGGATGGAGCCGAGCTATGGGGGCATGGGCCGCCCCGTGCACCGGTTCTGCCTGTCGCCGTCCCAGGTGGAGGTGCTGCGCCGCTTCCTTTAGTTTCATTAGTCGAAATCAACTTACGAAACCTACCGGAGGCCGGGCCTTAGCTCACCATGAGGTCAACTCCTGCTGTTCTTTGCTTCGTACCCGCTGGTTTTCTCGCCGTATGGCAACGATCTGCGCCGGGTGACCAGCCTCCGCTCATTCGTTTTCTGCACACTTTGAAAGGAAGGTCCCCATGCTCAAGCGTGCCGCCACCAAGCTCTACAACTGGGTCGCGTTCATGATCATCCTCGGCGCGCTGCTGGGCCACTTCTATCCCATCGTGGCTGTGAAGATGCAGCCCCTCGCCGACGGCTTCATCAGCCTCATCAAGATGCTCATCCCGCCGGTGATCCTCTGCAGCGTGGTGCTGGGCATCGCGGGTTCCGGCAGCATCAAGAAGGCCGGCCGGGTGGGCGGCAAGGCCCTCCTGTACTTCGAAGTCGTCAGCACCCTGGCGCTGGTGGTGGGCCTCGTGATGGCCAACGTGTTCGGACCGGGCCGGAGCTTCCACGCGGATCCGACCAAGCTGGATCCCAAGCTGGTGGCAGGCTACGTCGCCCAGGCCCAGCACCTGACCGTCACCGATCACCTGCTGAAGATGATCCCCAAGACGATGTTCAGCGCCTTCACCGATGGCGACATCCTGCAGGTTCTGCTGATCTCCGTGCTGCTCGGCTTTTCGGTGGCCGCCTTGAACGACAAATACAAGGCCCCCCTCATCACCTTCCTGGAAGGCGTGAGCAAGATGTTCTTCGGCGTCATGCACCAGATCCTCTACCTCGCCCCCCTGGGTGCTGGGGCTGCCATCGCCTTCACCATCGGCAAGTTCGGCTTGAAGTCCCTGGTGCCCATGGCCCAGCTCATCCTCCTCTTCTACGCGACCTGCGCCGTGTTCATCTTCGTCGTGCTGGGGACCATCGCCCGGCTGGCGGGCTTCAACATCTTCAAGGTGGTGGGCTACATCAAGAGCGAGCTCCTGCTGGTGCTGGCGACCAGCTCTTCCGAGTCGGCGCTGATCCCCCTGATGGAGAAGATGGAGAACCTGGGTCTCTCGAAATCCATCGTCGGGCTGGTGATCCCCACCGGGTATTCCTTCAACCTGGACGGGACCAACATCTACATGACCCTGGCTTCGCTCTTCATCGCGCAGGCCCTGGGCATCGAGCTCACCCTGGGCCAGCAGCTGGGCATCTTGGTCGTGGCCATGATCACCAGCAAGGGCGCGGCCGGCGTCACCGGCTCCGGCTTCATCACCCTGGCGGCCACCCTGGCGGTGGTGCCCGGCATCCCCGTGGCCGGCATGGCCCTCATCCTCGGCATCGACAAGTTCATGTCCGAGGCCCGCGCCATCACCAACCACATCGGCAACTGCCTTGCCGCCGTGATCATGGCCAGCTGGGAGAAGGAGCTGGATTGGGACCGATTCCATGCGGTCCTGGACCGTTCCTCGAAGCCTGTTCCCGTTGCCGAAATTCCCGTCATGGCGAACGAGGTCGAATGAGCCCTATTCCAGATCACGGGAGCCCCTGGGCCCCTGTGATCTGGATCAAGGGTTTGCTGTCGCCACAGGGGTGGAAGGCAGTATGATGGTGGACATCCGGAGGCTTCCACGTGCGGACAATTCTGCGCGCCATCCTGGCCGTCGCGCTGCTCCTGGGCAGCGGGTTCGGGGACTGGGCGCCGGCGCCGGTCCAGTCCGGAATGTGCGCCCATGAATCCTGCTGCTGCGGCTGCTGCGGAACGCCCGCCAGCACTGAGGACAGCTGCCCCTGTCCCAAGCCTGAAGGCAACCGGGGTCCAGCCCAATCCCTCGGCCTGAACCGTGGGGTAGCTGTCGCTCTGGTGGCCAGCCGTTGCGCCCAGGGCGAGCGGCGAGCCGAACCGTTTCCTGTGCCGGCCGGCTGGGCCGCCTCCGCGAATGTCTCTGATATCGGCGCCCCTGCGGTCTCTGACCGTGGCCGAGATCCTGATCTGGGGCGGCACCTGGCCCGGCTGAACACCTTCCGGATCTGAGCGGGATCTGAGCGAAGCCCTGCCTGCTCGTCGGAGTGGGCTCGCCTCATTTCCCTTCAGGAGCTTTCCATGCGCACGCCGATGCGCCTGGTCCCGGCCCTGGTGCTGCTGGCACCGGGCTTCGCCCAGGCCCCCCCCACTGCACTCCCATCTCCCGATCCCGTCCTTGCTGACCTGCTGCGTGAGGCGCTGAAGGGGCATCCCGATCTCCAGAAGGCCGACGCGGCCATCCGGATGGATCAGGAGCGCATTCCCCAGGCGGGCGTGCTGCCGGATCCCACCCTGTCCCTGGGCCTCCAGAACGATGGCTTCAAGGGGATCCAGGTCGGGAAGATGCCGACGAGCTTCTACAGCGTGGCCTTCACACAGCCGCTGCCCTGGCCCGGCAAGCGGGGGCTGCGCAAAGAAGTCGCCGCCATCAACATGGATCTCTCCGAGGCCGCCCGGTCCCGCATCCAGCTGGGACTGGAGGCCGATGTCCGGCGCGGCTATGCGAACCTGCTGCTGGTCCGCGGCCAGGAACAGCTGCTGGCAGAGCAGTCGGTCTTCCTGGAGCAGGCCGAGCGACTGGCCCGCACGCGCTACGAAGTGGGTCAGGGCAGCCAGGGTGACCTGTTGCGGGCCCAGCTTGAGCGCACTCGCCTGCAGCAGGCCGCCTGGTCGCTGGAGGCCGAGGAGGGCACGACCCTCGCGGCCCTGAACCGCCTGCGCCAGCATGACCCGGCGGATCCCGTCCCCACGACGGCGGCCATGACCGACCTGCCCGAACCCGCAGCCCTCACGCAGGAACAGATCGAGGCCCGAAGCCCCGAACTGGCTGGCGCCCTCGCCACCGTCCGCCAGACTGAAAAACTGCTGGCCTTGGCGAAGCTGGACCGCCGGCCGGATTTCGCCGTGACGGCGGGCCTCATGCCCCGCGGCGGGCTGGATCCCATGTGGCAGGTGGGGGTGGGCATCTCCCTGCCCATCTATGGCCGCAGCAAGCAGCAGCGCGCCGTGGCGGAGCATGAACACCACCGGCAGGGTCAGGGCGCAGAAGTGGAATCTGTGCGCACCCTGCTGCGCCAGCGCAGCGAGGAGCGCAACATCCAGATCCGGAGCCTGCACCGGACTCGGGACCTCTACCGCGAGGGACTGCTGGTGCAGAGCGAGGCCAATTGCAAGGCCGCACTGGCCCAGTACGAGGGCGGCCGCGGCTCCTTCCTGAATGCCTTGGAGGCCCTCAACGGGTGGGTGGGGGACCAGGGCTCCTTCCTGCAGATCCTGGCCCAACTCCAGGCTCAGCACATCGCCCTGCGCGAAGCGGCCCTCGGTCCCACGGCCCCGATTAGTGGCGGTGCCCTCGCCTCCGTCGGCTTCTCGTCCGGAGCCGCCGCGCCCTCCGCTGCCAAATCAACGGCCAAGGCCCCGGGCAACTCCCAAGACAGCGGCCCTGCCATGACGATGCGCTGATGCGCATCGGTGAGACGAGGCCCGACAGGGCCGAGCGAACATCCGAAGGATGCGAACAATTCCATGTGATCCGGAGCTGACCATGACTGATACCCCGCGCCCATCAACCTCCCCACGCTCCGCTCGCATCCGCACCCTCGGCCTGGTGGCCCTGGGACTGATTGCTGGCGTCGGCGGCACCCTGCTCCTGCGTCCGGAGCACCGGGACGAGCACCAGCACACGGCCGCCGAGGCCGCTGCACCCAAGAAGCAGATGTACCAGTGCCCCATGCACCTCCAGATCATTCAGGATCACGCAGGCACCTGCCCCATCTGTGCCATGGACCTGGTGCCCATGGAAAGCGATGCTCTCAAGGGCGAGGGCGCAGGACTCGAGTACCACGCGGTCGTGAAGATCGATCCCGAGCGCCAGCAGCTCATCGGCCTCCGGACCGAGAAGGTGGCCGAGGGAACCGTGAGTGGTGACCTCCGCGCCCTGGGTCGGGTGGTGGTCGACGAAACCCGTGTCCGCAAGGTGAACGTGAAGGTGGAGGGCTTTGTCGAGAAGCTCTTCGTGGACTTCGTCGGGAAACCCGTGGCCAAGGGCCAGCCCCTGTTCAGCTTCTACAGCCCTGACTTTGTCAGCGCCCAGCGCGAGTACCTTCTGGCCCTCAAAACCCAGAAGGCGCTTGCGGGCGGCTCGATGCAGGGCAGCGGCGTAGAGCTGCTGGAGTCCGCCCGGCATCGCCTCGCGCTGTGGGATGTGCCGCAGGAAGCGGTCGAGCAGCTCGAGAAAACCGGCGAGGTGCAGCGGGCCCTCCTGCTGCGCAGCCCCATCTCGGGAGTCGTGACCGCCAAGAACGTGGTTGAAGGCGCCCGCATCACGCCAGCGGACACCCCCTTCGAGATCACGGATCTCTCCCACGTCTGGGTGCAGGTGGAGGTCTATGAAGCCGAGCTTGGCCTTGCCAAGGTGGGCCTGCCGGCTGAACTGACCGTGCAGTCGGCTCCCGGCAGAACCTACCAGGGCCGGGTCGCCTTCGTGGACCCGGTCATGGATCCCAGGACTCGTACCGCCAAGGCCCGACTGGAATTCCCGAACCCGAAGGATGAGCTGAAGCCTGAGATGTTCGGGGACGTGGTGCTCCGGGGCCGGGGGCGCAAGGGCATGATCATTCCTCTGGATGCGGTGCTGGACGCGGGCACCACCAAGGTCGCCTTCGTGGCGCTGGGGGAGGGCAAGTTCGAGCCCCGCGAGGTCACCACCGGCACCACCGTCGGCGAGAAAGTGGAGATCCGGTCTGGGTTGAAAGTCGGCGAAGAAGTCGTCGTCCGCGCCAACTTCCTGGTCGATTCAGAATCCCGCCTCAAAGCCGCCCTGGCGCAGCTGAGCCAGAAACCGCAAAGCCAGGGAGGGGCAAGATGATCACAGGCCCCATGCCCTTGCGAAGCTCCTCTAAGCAGAAAAAGCAAAGTAGCCACAAAGAACACAAAGAACACAAAGGGCACAAAGGAATGGTGGTGACTGCACCCCTTCGAGGCCTGCTCGTGCCCGCATCAGGTGACTCCCTGTGGAGGAGGCGGCCATGAGTGGAAACGCAGCCTACGACCCCGAACACCCGACTTTCCTGCAACGCATCATCCGCTTTTCGACGGAGAACCGCTGGCTGGTGATGGCGGCCTCCGCAGTGCTGATCGTCCTGTCCTTCTGGACCATGCGGAATATCCCCATGGACGCCCTGCCGGACCTCAGCGACACGCAGGTGATCATCTACAGCAAGTGGGACCGGAGCCCCGACATCGTCGAGGACCAGGTGACTTATCCCATCGTCACCAGCCTGCTCGGCGCCCCGAAGGTGAAGGCCGTGCGCGGGCTCTCCGACTTCGGCTTTTCCTATGTCTATGTGATCTTCGAGGACGGCACCGATATCTACTGGGCTCGTAGCCGGGTGCTGGAGTACCTCTCCAAGATCACCTCAAGCCTGCCCCCAGGAGTTCAGACTTCCCTGGGCCCTGATGCCAGCTCGGTGGGCTGGGTCTACCAGTACGCCCTCGTGGATCGCACCGGCAAACACAGCACGGATGAACTCCGATCCCTTCAGGACTGGTTCCTCCGCTACGCGATCCAGAGCACGCCCGGTGTGGCCGAAGTGGCGACCGTGGGGGGCCAGGCCAGGCAGTTCCAGGTGCAGCTCAACCCCAACAAGATGGCGGCCTACAAGATCCCCATCGACGCCGTCATCGGGGCGGTGAAATCAGCCAACTCGGAAGTGGGCGGGCGCCTCGTGGAATACAGCGGGCGCGAGTACATGGTCCGGGGCCGGGGCTATGTGAAGACTACCCGGGATCTCGAACAGGCCGTGCTCAAGGCCGAGAATGGCACCCCGGTCCGCCTGGGCGATGTGGCCACTGTGGCCCTCGGCCCCGAGATGCGCCGTGGGCTTGCGGATCTGGATGGCCAGGGCGACGTGGTGAGCGGGATCGTGGTCATGCGGCAGGGCGAGAACGCCCTGAACGTCATCGAGCGCGTGAAGACCAGGATCACCGAACTGAAACAGGGCCTGCCCGAAGGCGTGGAGGTAGTGACAACCTATGACCGGTCCGAGCTGATCCACAACGCCATCAAGACCGTGAAGCACAAGCTCATCGAAGAGATGATCGTGGTCTCGATCATCATCCTGATCTTCCTGTGGCACGTCCCTTCGGCCATCGTGCCCATCATCACGATCCCCGTGAGCGTGGCCCTGGCCTTCATCCCGATGTATGGCATCGGCCAGAACGCCAACCTCATGAGCCTTGCGGGCATTGCGATCTCCATCGGCGTGCTCGTGGACGGCGCCATCGTGGAGGTGGAGAACGCCTACAAGAAGATCGAAAAATGGATTGAGGACGGAAAACCAGGCAGCTTCTACCAGGTGCGGCTCGAAGCGCTGATGGAGGTCGGCCCCTCGGTCTTCTTCTCCCTGCTGGTGGTGGCAGTCAGCTTCCTGCCCATCTTCACCCTGCTGGATCAGGAAGGGCGGCTCTTCAAGCCCCTGGCCTACTCCAAGAACTTCGCCATGGGCATCGCCGCCCTCCTGGCGCTGACCCTGGATCCGGCCATGCGCATGATGTTCGCGCGGGTGGAACCTTTCACCTTCAAACCGAAGTGGCTGGCCTGGACTGCCACCCAGGTCGCAGTCGGGAAGTACTACGCGGAGGAGAAACATCCCATCAGCGTCTTCCTCCACCGAATCTACGAGCGCCCTTGCCGCTTCGTGGTGAGGCACGCCAAGGCCACCATCGCCGTGGCCTTGCTGCTGGTGCTGGCCACCATCCCGGCCTTCGTCTCCCTGGGCAGTGAATTCATGCCGCCCTTGAACGAGGGGACACTGCTCTACATGCCGTCCACCCTGCCTGGTCTCAGCGAGACCGAGGCCCAGCGCATCCTCCAGGTGCAGGATCGCCTGATCCGTACGGTGCCCGAGGTGGACAAAGTCTTCGGCAAGGCGGGGCGCGCCGACACGGCCACGGATCCGGCTCCGTTCTCCATGATGGAGACGGTGATCGTCCTCAAGCCCGAGGACCAGTGGCGGGGGAAGCCCCGCTGGTTCAGTTCCTGGGCTCCGGATTTCGTGAAGGCCGTCCTCCGGCCCCTCTGGCGGGACCGGATCACTCAGGAGGAGATCGTCGCCGAGCTGGACCGCGTGGTGCGGCTCCCGGCCATCCCCAATGCCTGGACCATGCCCATCAAGGCGCGGCTGGACATGCTCAGCACCGGCATCCGCACGCCCGTCGGCATCAAGATCAATGGCGCGGACCTGGAGACCATCCAGAAGGTCGCCGTGGAGGCCGAGCGCATTCTGCAGGGCGTGACCGGTACCCGCAGTGCCTTCGCCGAACGAACGGCCCAGGGCTATTTCCTGGACTTCGTGCTGAAGCGGGAACAGCTGGCCCGGTACGGACTCAGCATCGACCAGGCCAACATGCTGGTGATGACCGCCATCGGCGGCGACAACCAGAGCACGGTCTTCGATGGACGGGCCCGGTACCCGGTGAATGTCCGCTACGCCCGGGACTACCGGGAAACGCCTGCTGCCCTGAAGCGGGTGCTCATCCCCACGCCCAGCGGCACCCTGGTCCCCATGGAGGAGATCGCGGAGCTCAAGTGGGCCACCGGCCCGGCCATGATCCGGGACGAGAACGGCCAGATGAACGGCTACGTGCTGGTGGACTTCGACACGTCCAAGATCGATGTGGGCACCTACATGCAGCACGCCAAGGCGGCCATCGAGAGGGAACTGAAGCTCCCGGCGGGCTACAGCCTCACCTGGTCCGGTCAGTACGAGAACATGACCCGCGTGAAGGAACGGCTGAAGCTCATCCTGCCCATTACGCTGCTGCTCATCTTCGGCCTGCTCTACGCCAACACCAAGAGCGCCTTCAAGGCCTCCGTCGTGATGCTGGCGGTGCCCTTCAGCGCCATCGGCGCCTTCTGGCTGCTCTGGGGCCTGGGCTACAACATGAGCATCGCCGTGTGGGTGGGCCTCATCGCCCTCATGGGGCTCGATGCGGAGACCGGCGTCTTCATGCTGCTCTTCCTGGACCTCAGCCATGATGAGGCCCAGCGGGAAGGCCGCCTGAAGACCGATGGCGACCTGATCGAAGCCATCATCCATGGGGCCGTGAAGCGCGTCCGCCCCAAGGCCATGACCGTCTTCGCGGCCTTTATGGGCCTGCTGCCCATCATGTGGAGCACGGGCACCGGTGCCGACGTCATGAAGCGCATCGCCGCCCCCATGGTGGGCGGTCTCGCCACCAGCTTCCTGCTCGAGCTGCTGGTCTATCCCGCCATCTACTACCTCTGGAAGAAGCGTTCCCTCCCGACTCAGGCTTCTGTCGAAGCCTGAGTTAAACCACTACCTCATAGGAGCCTCTATGCTCACACCCCTGCTTGCTCTTGCTCTCTTGGCGGCGCCAGCCGCCAAGCCTGCTGCGGCCACCAACACGCTCTGCCCCGTCCTGGGCGGCAAGGTGACCGCGACATCCAAGACCGTGGTCGTCCGCGGCCGCGAATACCGCCTCTGCTGTGCTGGCTGCGATGCCCAGCTCCTGAAAAACCCCGACAAGTACCTGGAGAAGGACGGCACGCCAAAGAACGCGAAGAAGCATCCGTGAGGGAGGGCGCACCGCCCTGCGTCCAGGTGTCGCGGGGTGGTGCGCTGCATTACACTGAGAGGAGATTTACGGAGGACCCATGCTTCGCGCCGCCCTGCTCAGCCTCGCCGTTCTCGCCGCTCCGGCGGCTGAAAAGGCCAAGCCCGCCACCAACCTCAAGGATCCGGTCTGCAAGATGACGGTGGATGCCAAGGCCCTCACCGTGGCGGTCCGGGGCCGTGAGTACCGCGTCTGCAGCAAGGAGTGCGGGGCGGCGCTGCAGAAGGATCCAGACAAGTTCCTGGAGAAGAACGGGTCGGTAAAGGCCGAGAAGAAGTAGCCGCTCCCGGCTATTCATCTACGTAAATCGTGGCGGTTAGGCCGCCGCGATTTACGCGGGGACCAGCCTCAGGTGACGCTCCGCAACAGATCCAGCCAGGCCTTCAGAACGAAGGCGGTGGCGCCCCAGATCGGTACGGTCCAGCCCTCCATCTCCAGCTGCAGGCGGGGCGCCTCGAAGGCGTGGCCGAGGTGTTCCAGGTGTTCGACGGTCCAGGGCGCATCCAGGAGATGCGCCAGGGGCAGCATGAGCACCCGCTCCAGCTCCCGGTCCGTGGTGAAGCGAGGTTCAGGCTCCTCCCAGCGGAAGAACACTGGCGTGAAGCGGATCCGGGTCTTGGCGACGCCATCCGGGAAGCAGCCCAGCTCCCACAGGCCGCCGCTGACACCGATCTCCTCGGCCACCTCCCGCCGCGCGGTGCTGGGCAGGTCCCGGTCGCTGGCTTCCACCATGCCGCCGGGGAAGGCAATCTCGCCCGGATGCCGAGGGGCTCCGAAGCCCCGCTGGACCAGGACGAGCTTGCGGGCGCCGGCCGCCTCGCCCCATAGGATCACCCCCACGGCGGCCCGGTGCGGATCAGACGGGATGCGGGGGCTGAGCTTGTGGGGGCTCGGTCCCAGCTGCGGCAGGCGCAGGCTCTTGGCGATGCGCTGCCAGGGCACCACCGGTGCGTCTTCCGGGGGCCGCCAACCGTTCATGGCGCACTTCCTGTGCGCCACCCCTTCGGGGCGGTCCTCCGGACCGTGGCTCTCCGCTCCATCGAACATGCGATCCGTCTGGATCGCAGTCCTGCTCGCAGGCTCGCAGCGATGGAGCCTCCCTGCTTCGACCTCATTTGATCTTCCCGAACACGGACCCCTTCACCCGCTCGGTGGTGTAGACGCCACGGATACGGCGGAGGCCGGCCATCAGTTCGACGAGGTGGGCCCGGTCCCGCACACGGAGGGCGATGTGGAAGAGCCCGGCCCCTTCCTCAGTAGCCGAGCCGTGGAACCGCTGCACATTGATGCCCAGCCGCTGGATGCCTTCGGAGATGGCCGCCACCATGCCCGGGCGGTCCTCGGTGGTGAGGGTGATCTCGGTGTCATACAGCTCGGTACCATGCTTGCCCCAGGCCACGTTCACCCGACGTTCGGGATGCAGGGTGCTGGTGTTGAGCTGGGAGCAGTCCGCCTTGTGGATGGCCGTGCCGCGGGACCGGGTGATGTAGCCCACCACCTCGTCGCCCCAGATGGGCTTGCAACAGGCCGCCAGGGTGTAGAGGATCCCGGTGGTGTCGCCCACCACCACGGAGTCCAGGAGATTGGAGGTGTTCTCCTTGGGCTTGGCACGCTCGGGTTCAGGGATCAGGGGCTCAATGAGCTTGTGCACCGTGAGGCGGCCGAAGCCCAGGGCCGCGTGGGCCGCTTCCCAGTTGGCGAGCTTCAGCTCGACCATCCGCGCCGCCAGCTTGGCCTGGGCTTCGGGCTCATCCAGGCGCACGCCCATGGCCCGGGCCTCCCGCTCGAGGCGCTCCCGCCCCAGGGTGATGGCGTGGGCGCGCTCCTCCTCGCGGATGAAGGCCTGGATG
>CAIYNT010000058.1 GCA_903927605.1 uncultured Holophagaceae bacterium | reverse complement strand
TCTCGTCCACACCCTGAACATGAAGCGGAACGTCCCAAAGTACAAGCGAAAATCAGGCGAATCGAATCACGAGGGCTGACCGGTTACCAAATTCTATGTGAATTTTGCACTTTAGGGTGATCAGACCGCGGGTAAACCCCACCCCCCGAAACGGAGCGGTAATGTTGACGCCGATGAAGAAAGGGGTGATCGTGCCTCCGTTCCCCAGGAGGATGGCCATGAGCCCACGTCGATCTGAACGTCCCACCCCTTCACCCAGTGCCGAGGCCCAAGAATCCGCTCGCCGGAAAATGGAGGACGCCCGCAAGGTCGTGGATTCGAAGTTGGCGTGGATGGAAAGGGCAGATAACTTGGCCCATCTCTCCGAGGATGTGAAAGGGCTGCGCCGTCAACTCGACCGCTTGGAGACCCTGGTCATGGGGCTATATGCCGCCCTTGAACCCCGCCATGATTCGCATCCTTCCCAGGATGGGGAACTCGACCGCTATTGCATTCGCGCCAAGGAGGCCGCCAAGTTCATCGGTGTAGCCGAGGCGACCTTGGCCCAGTGGCGGATGACCGGTGAAGGCCCTCAGTTCGTCAAGAACGGGCCTCGGCAGGTTCTCTACCGAATCGCAGACATCAAAGCCTGGATCGACGGAAATGTGGTGCCCAACACTTCGGCCTACGAGGTCCGGGAGCGCCAGCGTCGCCGATAACCAAGAGCAAGAATGGCGACCCTGAAGTTCACGCACCCTTCTTGCCTATCTTCAGCGGCATCACCTTATGCTTGGAAATTTTTAGCACTGGAGCAAGCTTGCGGATACTTGCAGCCTTGGCACTTTGGCTGAGGTGGCCATAGTATTTCTCGACCATGGTCGTGCCTACGTGACCGAGTTGATCCGAAACGAAGGCCATCGGGACACCACGATTGACTAGCCCTGAGGCATAGGTGTGGCGGAGCTCGTGAAAGCCCATTGCTTCAATCTTGGCGTCGCTGCAGGCATCGACCATCATCTTCTTCTGATCATGCGGCCCCCAGGCAAGAGGGTCCTCTTGATACTTCCTTTTCTTCCCCTTGGCATTGGGCTTGATGAGGAGTGACTCTCCGGCTCCACGCCCAGCCCCTTGTTCAACAAACCAGGCTGCGGCCTCCTCGATCAGAATTATGTTACGGGGCTTGCCGCTCTTGCTTTTCTCGATGAAGACCGTATTGGCTGTGGGATTGAAATCCCTCACCTTCAGACGGCACAACTCGCCATAACGGCACCCCGTGTAGAGTGCGGCCTGGACCAACTGCTTGAACCCATCCGGGCAAGCGTTTACAAGGCGGCGCTGTTCCGAGACGGTCAGAAAATGGACCCGGGCAGATCCGACTCCTTTGAATCGTTTCACATCTCGCCATGGCGTAGGGCCAGAGTATCGGCCGGAATTCACAGCCAGATTGAGCGCGGCATTCAGGTTCGTAAGCACACGGTTCGCAGTGTCCTTTCTGGCTCGCTTCTCATCCTCCGTCACTGGGTCAGCAAGGTGCTTCACCTCATCCCGCACCTTCCCAGTCATTCGGCGGGGAGACTCTGCCAACGCCTGGAGCCAATCCTCGATACGTTTTTTTGAAAGCTTGGCCAAAGAGATGTCCCCAAGTTTCGGAACGATGTGGGCATTGATTGTGGTCTTCATGATCGAGTGGCCCTTCACACCCCGCTTCTCGGCATCCCGCAGGTAGTCAACCATGGCGTTTGCCACTGTGTAGGGGCCTGAAGACAGCTCCTCACCTGTGGCCTCTATATGGGCAGCGTTATTGAGTTCCTTGAATACATCCCCTGCTCTGGCTTGAGCCGTCTTGAAATCGAGGATGTTCACCCCGTCCGCATCCAAAAGATCGTCAGCATCTCCCAACCGCCGCTGGACTGACTTTGTGGTGTCCTTGTCCACCCACCTCGCCATCCATGCCCCAGCGGCACCGTTCTTGGGTTTGCGGTAGAGGAGATAGCGTCCCTCAGCTAGCGGCTCCTGGTGCCGCTTCTCTGCTTCAAGCTTCAGCCGGGACTCACGGGATCCGAGTTTCGCGCTTCGTTTGGTCCGGCCCATGACCGCCCTCCATGTCCGTGTCCATCACGTGTCCAAAATATATCCCCGGACGGAGACGGATGCAAGAGGACAAAATTTTTTAAGTTATTGAATAATTTAATATTTATTGATTGTTGAAATCGTTAAATTAAGTGTTTTTGAACAAAACCCCTACCTTGGGGTGGTAGGG